>JBEGPW010000068.1:0-2684 GCA_041181225.1 Actinomycetota bacterium
AGCTCGGCCGGCAAGGCTGCAAGCGGGGGAGCTGCAAATCGATGAAAACCTTCACACGCATCATCGTTGTGCCTTTTGACCAACTCAGTTTCGATCACGGAGCCATGTCAACTGCCAACCCAGAGACCGACCTTGTCGTGCTGATCGAATCACAGCGAATGCTGACGGGTCGAAACTGGCACCCCGAGCGACTCTTCTTCGTGGTCTCGAGCGCAAGGCACTTCGCCGACGAGGCCCGCGAGCGTGGCTTTGAGGTCGACTATCGCCAGGCAGCTACAACTCCCGAGGGGTTGCAGGCGGTGTGGGCAGACCGCGGCCAGCTTGAGACGGTGGCGGCGCAACCCGCATCGTTTGGGCAGGCACGTCAGTTTGAAGAACTCGGCATCAAGATTGTAGAAACCGACTTCTTTTTGACACCGCGAAAGTTGTTTACGACTTGGGCCGAATCTCAAAAGACATTCGTGATGGAAAACTTCTATCGGCTCCAAAGAGTGCGTCTGAACCTTTTGGTCGAGGGCAATAAACCGGTCGATGGCCGATGGAACTTTGACGAAGACAATCGCCTACCGCCACCAAAAAACTACACGTGGCCGCCACGCCTCACTCACTCACGCGACGAGATTGACCTCGAAGTAGCCGCGCAACTCGGGCACGTTGCGACAGACCTTTGGGCCACCACACGAGCCGGAGCGTTAAAGGCACTAGACCACTTCATCGAACACAACTTGTCCGGCTTTGGCCCGCTCGAAGACGCCTCGACCAACGACGATTGGTCGTTGCACCATTCGCTGCTCAGCCCATATCTAAACGTTGGGCTGCTGCACGCCCGCGAGGTGGTTGACGCGGCCGTCGCAGCTTTCGAGCGCAAAGAAGCGCCTATCCAATCGGTTGAAGCTTTTGTGAGACAAATCATCGGATGGCGCGAGTACATCAACGGCATGTATTGGTTCTTGGGGGAGGGCTACGAGCAGGGCAACGGGCTCGGCGCCAAGCGAAAGCTGCTGCCTGTTTTCACCGACTCAACCAAGTCGCGCATGAACTGTGTGTCGTCGGTGGTTGGCGACGTTGAAAAACGCGCTTGGGTGCACCACATTCCGCGGCTCATGATTCTGAGCAACCTGGCGCTCATCACAGGCGTCAACCCTCAAGAGTTTCTCGACTGGATGCGCGAAAACTTTATTGACGCTAGCCAATGGGTGATGGTTCCAAACGTGATTGGCATGGGGGTTCACGCCGACGGCGGGCGCTTGATGACTAAGCCTTATGCGGCCGGTGGGGCATACATCAACCGAATGACTCAATATTGCAAGGGTTGCGCCTATGACCCGAAGCTTCGAGTGGGCGAAAACGCCTGCCCTTTCACCACGCTCTATTGGGACTTTCTCGATCGCCACCGCCAAGCCTTCGCCAAAAATCACCGGATGGGACAGCAGTTGATGGGCCTCAACCGGCTTTCTGATTTGCCTGACCTTAGCGAGCGCGCGGCCGAGGTCTTGGCCGGCCTCGAGCAGGGCTCGATTTAGAGGCAACCGCAATAGCCCAAACTTAACTTGCGCGAATGCCCAAAACTAACAGAATCACGTTGGTTAGGGCAGCGAGCATCAAAAGCGGAAAAACGATTCTTGGTGGGCGTGGTCGCAGCGAAAGTAGGCTTGCCGAACCCGAGAGCAAAACCGTCACCACGACGCCAACTGCGGCAATCGGGGCAGCGAGTTGCGTCGACTGCGTCACGATTATCGACGTAGCCAACAAA
This sequence comes from Actinomycetota bacterium, assembly GCA_041181225.1. Classification (GTDB taxonomy): domain Bacteria; phylum Actinomycetota; class Actinomycetes; order Actinomycetales; family Microbacteriaceae; genus Rhodoluna. The sequence continues at coordinate 1,754 of JBEGPW010000068.1, forward strand.
GCGGTGCCTGCAATCACGATCGCTGAAATTTTTTGACCAAGGATGTGCGGCAGTGCATTCACCCCGGTGAGTTTGTCGGCCGCAAAGTCGGGCAAGACGTTGGCAAAGTGCGCTGATATTCCGAGTAGCGCCGAAACGATGGCGACCCAAGCTGGCACCCAGCGGGGGTCAGCCGCGGCTAATCCGACAAATATCGGAACCGTGCCGAAGCCAAGTGCATATGGAATCACCGATGACCAGTTGGACTTCATCCCGAGGTTATAAGACCAACCAAACACCAGCATCAGCAGCATCACAATTGCGGCCGGACCGCCTAACAAAATCGCCACGATTTCGGCTAGCCCGGCAGCCGTGAGCGATCCTGCTCTAAGCCAAGAAACTTTCACGAGCCCGCTGACCGTGGGTTTGTCGACTCGGTTCGCGACTTTATCGATTTTGTAATCGAGCCAATCATTTGAGAGGCCAACCGAAATTTGCTGCAATAAGACCGCCGCAAAAACAACGGCGGTGAGAGCTATGTCTAAACCGTTTGCAAATGCAAACATTGCGGCAAGGCTGGCAACTGCCAAACACGGAATCGGATGGCTACACCTAATCAGAGCTAGGGTTCTTGACTTTGAAGCCGTCACTTTGGGCACACACCTATCATCCCAATAAAAAAGTCTGGCCGGCATCGCGAACGACACCGGCCAGACTTTTAGAGAGCTGGTTTATTCGTGTGTGCCGTTCACTGCATAGTTCTCTTCTGGTGAGAGCACTAGACGGTGGCGACCCCAGACAGCAAAGATGAGCAACATCACTACATAGACAATGATGATTGCGTAAATCGCTGGCAAGAAGGTTGGGTTCAACAAGAATCCGACGAACGCCAAGAACGCGATGACACCGGCGATTGAAGCACCGGTTGTGCCCCAAGGTGACTTGAATGGGC
>JBEGPW010000069.1:0-2767 GCA_041181225.1 Actinomycetota bacterium
ACTAACTAGTTCTTAAAGAACGAACTGCCTTTTCCGTCTGCCGGCTTCTGAGTTTGCTGAGGTTGTTGTGAAGCAGCCTGACGGTTTTGAGCTGCAGTAGTTTCAGCGTGGCCATCTTCGGCAGGAGCCGTGTAGCGAAGTTGAGCTTGCGGAGTAGATTGGCGCTCAAGCCCTTTGGCTGCAACTTCGGTGTGGTCTTCATCTTGTTGAACCTGCACTTCGAGGTTAAACATAAAGCCAACGCACTCTTCGCGAATCGAACCCATCATCTGCATAAACATTGCATAACCTTCGCGTTGGTATTCAACCAGCGGGTCACGTTGCGCCATTGCACGAAGGCCGATGCCTTCTTTTAGGTAATCCATTTCATAGAGGTGATCGCGCCATTTTCGGTCGACAACCGAAAGCACAACGCGACGTTCAAGTTCACGCATAGCATCTTCGCCGATGCTGTCGGTGCGTCTAAGGTATGCCAACCTAGCATCGCTAACGATTTCTCCGATTAGCCAAGCTTTAGTCAAACGGTTGCGACTGCCAGCCTCGGCTAACACCTCGCTGATTTGAAGTTCGATCGGATACAACTGGCGAAGCTCAGCCCAAAGTGCGTCGAGATCCCAGTCTTTACCTGAGTTCTCAATTACGTGAGAGTCAACAATCGAGGCGATTGCGGCTTCGAGAAACTCATCGACTCGGGTTGCAAGGTCGTCGCCTTCTAGGATGTGCCTGCGGTCGCCATAGATTGCCTCACGCTGGCGGTTCAAAACATCATCATATTTCAGAACATCTTTGCGAATTTCAGCATTTCGGCCTTCGACCTGCGACTGAGCGCTTGCGATTGCTCGGCTCACCAGGTTTGACTCGATTGCGACATCGTCAGGAATTCCTGGTCGGTTCATCAAGGCGCTGGCCGCACCTGAGTTGAAAAGACGCATCAGGTCGTCGGTGAGCGAAAGGTAGAAACGCGACTCGCCCGGGTCGCCCTGACGACCGGCACGGCCTCGAAGCTGGTTGTCGATGCGGCGTGACTCGTGGCGTTCGGTTCCCAGAATGTAAAGGCCGCCAACTGCCAAAACTTTTTCAGCCTCAACAGCAACCTCAGCCTTGATGTCAGCAAAAGTTTGGGCCCAGGCGGCTTCATACTCGATTGGATGCTCTTCGGCGTTTAGGCCCTTCTTAGCTAGGGCTTCAACAGTCAAAAACTCGCTGTTTCCGCCGAGCATGATGTCGGTTCCGCGGCCGGCCATGTTGGTGGCAACCGTGACGGCGCCGAAACGACCGGCTTGTGCCACAATCGAGGCCTCGCGAGCGTGGTTCTTCGCGTTCAAAACCTCGTGCCTGATTCCGCGCTTGGCGAGTAGGTTCGAAAGGTATTCGCTCTTTTCAACCGAAGTGGTTCCCACCAAAATCGGCTGGCCGGTTTCGTGCTTCTTGGCAATGTCTTCGACAACCATGTCGAACTTGACCTGTTCGTTTTTATAAATCAGGTCTGCGTTATCGCGACGAATCATCGGGCGGTTGGTCGGAATCGGCACAACGCCAAGCTTGTAGGTGCTCATAAACTCGCCGGCTTCGGTTTCGGCGGTTCCGGTCATGCCCGAGATGCGGCTGTAGAGTCTGAAATAGTTTTGCAGGGTGACGGTTGCTAGGGTCTGGTTTTCGGCCTTGACCTCGACGCCCTCTTTGGCTTCAATCGCCTGGTGAACGCCCTCGTTGTAGCGGCGACCCGCAAGAATACGCCCGGTGTGTTCATCAACAATGAGAACCTCGCCGTTCATCACAACGTAGTCTTTGTCGCGCTTAAAGAGAGCTTTCGCACGAATTGAGTTGTTTAGGAACGAAATCAGCGGGGTGTTGGCTGACTCATAGAGGTTGTCGATGCCGAGGTAGTCTTCGACTTTTTCGATACCTGGTTCAAGAATTCCAACCGTGCGCTTCTTTTCGTCGATTTCATAATCGATGACCGGCTGAAGTCGCTCGGCGATTTTTGCGAACTCAGCAAACCAACGGTTCGCTTCGCCCGAAGCTGGGCCAGAAATAATAAGCGGGGTTCGGGCCTCATCGATCAGAATCGAGTCAACCTCATCGATGATTGCAAAGTAGTGACCGCGCTGCACCAGGTCGGCTTTTTGCCATGCCATGTTGTCGCGCAGGTAGTCAAAACCAAATTCGTTATTGGTGCCGTAGGTGATGTCGGCGAGGTACTGGTTGCGGCGTTCGACTGAGTCTTGGCCTGAAATGATGCAACCGGTGGTCATTCCTAGAGCGCGAAAGATTCGCCCCATGAGGTCGCTCTGGTAACTGGCCAAAAAGTCGTTGACGGTAACAACGTGCACTCCACGGCCGGTGATTGCGTTGAGGTAGGCAGGCAAAGTTGCGACCAGGGTTTTTCCTTCACCGGTCTTCATTTCGGCAATGTTGCCTAGGTGAAGCGCTGCGCCACCCATAAGTTGAACGTCAAATGGGCGCATTCCAAGGGTGCGCTTCGAGGCTTCGCGGACAGCGGCAAAGGCTTCAGGCAAAAGATCGTCAAGGCTCTCGCCGCCAGCGTAGCGAGCCCTAAAGTCAGCGGTTTCGTTTCGAAGTTCTTCGTCGGTCAGATGAGCAAAGTTCTCTTCAAGTGCATTTATGGCGTTGGCATAGTTGCGGAGTTTGCTCAGCAGGCGTCCTTCGCCAGCTCGCAAAACTTTGTCGATAATGGTTGCCATTACTTACTCCAAACGCGTTGTGAAGCGCGCGGTTGCACGCCAAAACTTGCAAATACTTTTGC
>JBEGPW010000070.1:0-4713 GCA_041181225.1 Actinomycetota bacterium
ATGATGATTGCGTAAATCGCTGGCAAGAAGGTTGGGTTCAACAAGAATCCGACGAACGCCAAGAACGCGATGACACCGGCGATTGAAGCACCGGTTGTGCCCCAAGGTGACTTGAATGGGCGGTCAAGGTTTGGGTACTTTCTGCGAAGAATCACGAACGAAATCATCTGCATTAGGTAGGCCAACATAGCACCCCATACCGCGATGTTTAGAACGATTGCTCCTGCAGGTGAGGCTGAACCACCGGTAGCGTCAATGACAATCAATGCGACGAAGCCGATAACTCCACCAACGATCATTGCAACACCGGGAGTCTTGCTCTTGCCGGTTAGCGACAGAACCTTTGGATAGTAGCCAGCGCGTGAGAGCGAGTACATGTTGCGACCATAGGCAAACATGATTCCCTGAAGCGAAGCTAGAAGACCAACGAGTGCGAAGATTGCTAGAACGGCAGCCCATCCGTCGCCAACCACGGCACGGAAACCGTCGAGTAGCGGTTCGCCTGCAGCGCCGGTAGCTTCTGCGCCGATGATTCCGGTGTTAGCAAACATCACCAAGATGCCGGTAATAATGAGGGTTCCGCGAGCCCAGAAACCAGCTTTTGGAATGTGCTTGGCTGGGTCGTGAGCTTCTTCGGCGGCCAATGGCAGCTCTTCGATTCCGAGGAACAACCAAACACCAAACGGAATGGCATAAAGAATGCCCATTACACCGTGAGGCAAGAAGCTGGTCTGACCAGCGTCAGGTGCGATGTTCCAGAGTGAATCCCAGCTGAACTTGCCCGAGGCGAATACAACAATCGCGAATACCAACAAGATTGCGATTGAGATAAACGAAACCCAAATCGAGAACTTGAACGAAACGCTTGAGCCAGCTGAGTTCAACAGGATGAACGCTGCGTATAGAACGACCCACCAGATCCAGGCATCCATGTGAAAATTCAGTAGCTGAGTGGTCACTGCGTCGGCGTAGCTTGCAGAGAAGTAGACGATTACCGCGGTGGTCGCGACGTATTCGATTGTCTCAGCTAAGCCGGTTACGAAACCGCCCCAAGGCCCCATTGCCTTGCGAGCGAAAGAATAGGCGCCACCAGAGTGAGGCATGGCTGCTGCCATTTCACCAATGGCAAACATCATGCCGTAATACATGACAACCAAAATTCCGAAGGCAATCAAAAGGCCGCCGAACCCACCAGATGCAACACCGAAGTTCCAACCAGAGAAGTCACCCGAAATAACCGCTGCTACTGCTAGCCCCCAAAGCCCCCAAATGCCTGCGCTTCTTTTCAGTTCGCGCTTCTGAAAATAGTCTTTGCCTTGGGTGTTATAGGTAACACCTGAGACCTTTAGTTTGTCGTCTGACATGTCGCTTTGGCTCCTTTTCTGCTGGGCCTGCAACGGGTCGCGGCACAACATTGCAATCGTATGGTGCTTGAGAGCCTAGACCCTTGAATGGTCGCAATTTGAATCTTTAGATTACGTTTTTGCAACATTTTGTTACTTTTCGTTACCTGTTTGTTTCAGACATGCCCGACATGACGGCTGAGTTGACAAACCCCCATCCTGTGGTGTTTTCTAAAGGTTGAGAAACCAACCTCAAAGTGGAGGATTTTAGGATGTCAAAAAATAAAGGTCTTATTTCAGTTGATGAGCTGAAGGCACATGTAGCCTCAGGTGAAATTGACACAGTAGTTGTGGCGTTTACCGACGTTCAGGGTCGACTAGTGGGCAAGCGAGTGGCTGCCCGGCTGTTTCTCGAAGACATCATGGACCACGGCGCTGAGTGCTGCAACTATTTGCTGACAGTTGACGTTGAAAACAACACCATCGACGGGTACTCGTTTGCGTCGTGGGACAAAGGCTATAACGACATGGCCATGATGCCCGATATGTCTACTCTGCGGATGATTCCATGGTTGCCGGGCAGCGTGATGGTCATCGCTGATATCACCACGACAACCCACGAGCCGGTTTCGATTTCGCCTCGCTCAGTTCTTCGCGCGCAGATCGCTCGATTGGCTGAAATGGACCTCGAGCCATTTGTTGGCACCGAACTAGAGTTCATTCTCTTTGATGAAACTTATCGTGGGGCTTGGGCAAAAGGTTATGACAACTTAAAAGCCAGCACCGACTACAACGTTGACTATGACCTATTGGCATCAACCCGCGTTGAGCCATTGCTTCGCGACATTAGAAACTCGATGGATGCCGCCGGCATGTATTGCGAAGGCGTCAAAGGCGAGTGCAACTTTGGTCAGCAAGAAATCGCGTTTCGCTATGACCGAGCTCTAGCGACCTGCGACAACCACTCGATATATAAGAGTGGCGCGAAGATGATCGCCGACAAGCACGATAAAGCCATCACCTTTATGGCTAAGTTCAACGAGCGTGAAGGCAACTCTTGCCACATTCACATCTCGCTTCGAGACATGGCTGGCGGCGCAGTGTTTGCCGACAAGTCGGACCCAAACGGCATGTCAAAGATGTTCAAGCACTTCTTGGCCGGCCAGATCAAAGCAATGCGCGAGTTCACCCTGCTTTTTGCGCCAAACATCAACTCATACAAGCGATTCGTCGCGGGTAGCTTCGCGCCAACCGCAGTGGCTTGGGGTCTAGACAACCGCACGCTCAGCTTGCGCGTCGTTGGCCACGGCCACGGAATGCGCGTTGAACACCGTGTTCCGGGTGGCGACGTTAACCAATACATGGCGGTCTCGGCTTTGATCGCGGCCGGCATCTATGGAATCGAAAACGAGCTTGAGCTCGAAGAGATGACTTCGGGCAATGCATACACCGCCGACAAGCCGCACGTTCCGGCCACCCTGCGCGAAGCGGCTGACCTGTTTGAAAACTCCGCAATCGCCAAGGCAGCATTCGGCGAAGAAGTTGTGAAGCACTACGTTCACAGTGCTCGCGTTGAAATCGCAGCCTACGACCGAGCAATCACCGACTGGGAACGAGTGCGTGGTTTTGAGCGCCTCTAAAAAACCACTGATAGGGCTAACTACTTATCGTCAACCGGCACAAACCGGTGTTTGGAATGTCGAGGCGTCGTTCTTGCCTGCCGAGTATTTTGATTCGGTAAACCGCGCCGGCGGAATAGCAGTTTTGTTGCCTCCTCAAGATGTGACTGCCGACGACGCTCGGGCAATCGTTGCCGGACTAGACGGATTGATTATCTGCGGTGGTCGCGACGTCGATGCATCTCTATATGGGCAGGCGGCCGGTGAGTTCACCGACGCGCCTGATAAAACTCGAGACGCCCTTGAGCTAGCGCTATATTCGGCTGCCATTGAGGCCGACCTGCCATTCTTGGGCATCTGCCGAGGCCAACAGGTCTTAAACGTGCATCGGGGCGGATCACTGATTCAACACCTGCCCGATGTTGTTGGCAGCAATAAATACCAGCTTGGCAACGCTGAATTCACAATCGCCGATATCAACGTGGATGGCGGCTCGCTGCTCAGCAAAGCACTCGGGGGCGACTCAAAAGTTAGCGGCGCGCTCTATCACCACCAGGCGATTGACCAGTTGGGCAAGGGGCTCAAGGTTGTTGCCCGAAGCGAAGACAACATTGTTGAGGCGGTTGAGCTAGAGGGTCAAAGTTTTGGTCTGGCAGTGCAGTGGCACCCAGAGCACAGCCCCGAAGATAACAGGATTTTTGAGGCCCTGGTTTCAGCGGCCTCCGAGCACAGGAGCAAACGATGAGCTACACACTTATAAACCCGGCAACCGAAGTTGCCATGGAGACCATCGAGCACCTAACCGCCGAAGAAACCGACGCGGCGATTGCTCGCGCCAAGGTTGCTCAAAAGAAGTGGGCCGCTCTAAACCCGGCCGACCGTGCCAAAATCTTGCGCGATTTTGCGGCCGGGGTTGACGCCAACATCGAGCAGCTCGCTCAGCTAGAGGTGCGAAACTCAGGCCACCCGGTAGGCCAGGCTCGTTGGGAGGCCAACCACGTGAGAAACGTGCTGGAGTATTACTCAGCGTCACCTGAGCGATTGCTCGGCAAACAGATTCCGGTTGCCGGCGGAATCGACATCACCTTTAACGAACCCCTAGGTGTCGTCGGCATCATCACCCCTTGGAACTTTCCGATGACCATTGCGTCATGGGGCTTTGCGCCGGCGCTCGCCGCGGGCAACGCAGTTGTTCTAAAGCCTGCCGAATGGACGCCTTTGACGTCGATTCGCCTCGGCGAAATCGCCCTAGAGTCGGGCTTGCCTGAGGGCCTGTTTCAGGTTTTGCCAGGTCGAGGCAGTGTTGTCGGAGACCGCTTTATCACCAACAAAGACGTGCGCAAAGTCGTCTTCACCGGCTCAACCGAAGTTGGCAAGCAGATTATGCGTGGGGCTGCCGACCAGATCAAGCGCGTCACACTCGAGCTCGGAGGCAAGAGCGCAAACATCGTCTTTGGTGACGCCGACATCGAAAAAGCTGCGGCCAGCGCGCCGTCTTCGGTGTTCGAAAACGCAGGCCAAGACTGTTGCGCTCGCAGCCGCATCCTCGTGCAGCGCAGCGCACTAGACAAGTTCATGGAACACCTTGAGCCTGCCGTCAAGGCATATGCGGTTGGCGACCCAACACTCGAATCAACCGAGATGGGCCCGATGATTTCGAAGTCACACTATGACTCGGTCAACAGCTACATTGATGGCGCCAACATTGCTTTCAGAGGTCAGGCGCCGACCGGCTCAGGTTTCTGGATCGC
>JBEGPW010000071.1:0-3237 GCA_041181225.1 Actinomycetota bacterium
TCGATGATCGGGCCTTCGTCGAGGTCGGGCGTAACGAAGTGAGCCGTTGCGCCGATCAACTTCACGCCGCGAGCGTGAGCTTGGGCATAAGGGTTGGCCCCCTTGAATCCCGGCAAAAACGAGTGATGAATGTTGATGATGCGGCCGGCAAACTCGGCGCAAAACTCAGGGCTCAAAATCTGCATGTAGCGAGCCAAAACGATGAGTTCGATTTCGGCGGTTTTGATGTAGTCGCGCAAGAGGTGCTCAAATGCAGCTTTTGAGGCGGCGCTTGTCACGGCGTGAGTTTCGAAAGGCACCCCGTAAAACTCGGCTAGCTCGGCGAGGTCGCTGTGGTTGCCAAAAACTGCCGGAATCTCAACCGGCAACTGGCCCGCACGCTGACGAAACAGCATGTCGTTGAGGCAGTGGGCGCTCTTTGAAACCAACACGAGCGTGCGCATCTTGCGACCGACCACGTCGAGCTGCCATTGCATGTTGTAACGCTGGGTCACCGGAATGATTTGGTTTTCAAAATGTTCGCGTGGCGCAGCCGACTCGATTTGTAGTCGCATGAAAAAGCGCCCGGTGTCTTCTGAAGCGAACTGCTGAGACTCGGTGATGTTTCCGTTGGCGGCAACAATGGCCCCAGAAATAGCGTGAACGATTCCGGGCTTGTCTTCGCAGACCAGGGTCAAAACCCAGTGGGTGTTAGCAGTGCTCATGCATTAAAGCCTAACGGCTGGCATGGCGCCCGCGCCTCTCTCGGCCGCGTTCACGAATGAGGAGCGAAGTGGTAACTACCGCCATGACGCTGCCCACGAGAATCATGGCACCACCGATAATCGCAGGTATCGAATAACCAAACATTTTGCCCCTAACTTGAGTGTGGCCGATAGGACATCCTAGGCATTTGGATTTGTGAACTGACCCAGAAATCGGTGAGAGTTTTCGATGAGTTTGTTGCAAGCTTGCTGGGAACGCGCCTAAGGGGAGCGCCCTTGAAATGGCTTAGAATTGAACAAACCGAGGAGCCTAAAATGTCGTCAACATTTAACCTGCCACTTAGCGAAACTGACCCAGAGATTGCAGCCGTTTTAGACGCTGAGCTCGACCGCCAGCGCCACACCCTTGAGATGATTGCCAGCGAGAACTTTGTTTCGCGCGGCATTCTTGAGGCGCAGGGTTCGGTGCTGACCAATAAGTATGCCGAGGGATACCCGGGCAAGCGCTATTACGGCGGTTGCGAAGCTGTTGACGTTGCTGAGAACCTAGCTCGCGACCGCGCTAAAGAACTTTTTGGTGCCGAGCACGCAAACGTGCAGCCTCACTCGGGCGCCTCGGCAAACGCCGCCGTCTTGATGGCTTTGGCAAACCCTGGCGACCGCATCCTAGGTTTGGAACTTGCCCACGGTGGCCACCTAACTCACGGCATGCGCCTGAACTTTTCGGGCAAGATGTATGAAGCCCACGCCTATGGCCTGAACCCTGACACCTTTTTGATCGACATGGATATCGTGCGTGAGCGCGCACTCGAAGTGAAGCCTCAGGTTTTGATCGCCGGATGGTCGGCCTATAGCCGCAAACTAGATTTCGCCGCATTCCGCGCGATTGCCGACGAGGTTGGCGCAAAGCTTTGGGTTGACATGGCTCACTTTGCGGGCATGGTTGCGACCGGGTTGTATCCGTCACCGGTGCCTTACGCCGACGTAGTTTCGACCACCGTTCACAAGACTTTGGGTGGCCCGCGCTCAGGTTTGATTCTTTGCAAGGCAGAGTATGCCAAGAAGATCGACTCGGCGGTGTTCCCTGGCCAACAGGGTGGCCCGCTAATGCACGTGATCGCTGCCAAGGCTGTTGCCTTCAAGGCTGCGATGAGCGACGAGTTCAAAGACCGCCAGAAGCGCACCCTCGAGGGCGCCGACATCATTGCCAAGCGTTTGGTTCAAGACGACGTCAAAGCAAACGGCGTGCAGGTTTTGACCGGCGGCACCGAAGTGCACCTAGTTTTGGTTGACCTTCGCGATGCACCAATCGACGGGCAGACCGCCGAAGACCTGCTTCACGAAGCCGGCATCACAGTGAACCGCAACTCGGTGCCAAACGATCCACGACCACCAATGGTCACCTCGGGCGTTCGCATCGGCACCCCAGCTTTGGCAACTCGCGGCTTTGGTGCCGCCGAGTTCACCGAGGTTGCCGACATTATCGCTTCGGTTCTAAAGCCAGAACCAAACATTGCTGAACTTCGCAAGCGCGTGCGCGTTTTGACCGAGAAGTTTCCGCTGTATTCCGGCCTAGAAACCTGGTAGTCGCTTGACCGCGATTAAGCTCGACGGCCTGGCAACAGCCAAGGCAATCAAGGCCGAACTGGCCGAACGCGTTGTTGCACTCAAGCAGCGCGGCATCAACCCAGGTCTGGGCACGCTGCTCGTTGGCGACGACCCAGGCAGCCACTCTTATGTTTCGGGCAAACATCGCGACTGTGCCGAAATCGGCGTTCATTCGATTCGCGTTGACCTGCCGGCAACGGCATCGGCAGCCGACGTTCGCGCAGCGATTCGCGAACTCAACGAAGCCCGCGAAGTCACAGGCTATATCGTGCAGTTGCCGTTGCCATTTGGCCTAGACACCAACGCGATGCTTGAGCTTATCGACCCGGCGAAAGATGCCGACGGCTTGCATCCGTTGAATCTTGGCAAGCTAGTGCTTGGCGTTTCGGGTGAGCTAACCTCGCCGCTGCCTTGCACGCCAGCCGGAATCGTCGAGCTGCTTCGCCGCTATGACGTGCCAACCCGCGGCGCCGAAGTTGCAATCATCGGTCGCGGTGTCACCGTTGGTCGGCCACTAGGTTTGCTCATGACCCGCAAGGGCATCGACGCAACCGTCACCCTGTTGCACTCAGGCTCGACCGATGTTGAACACGCCATTCGCCGCGCCGACATCGTCGTGGCCGCTGTTGGCGTAGCCCACTTTGTTGTGCCCGAATGGATCAAACCCGGCGCGGCTGTGCTCGACGTTGGCATCACGCGTGTCGAAGGCGCCGGCCCCGACGGCAAGGCAGCTCTCGTGGGCGACGTCGACCCTCGCGTGGCCGAAGTCGCAGGTTTCTTCTCACCAAACCCTGGCGGCGTAGGCCCAATGACCCGAGCTATGCTCGTCAAAAATGTGGTTGACAGCGCTCGTCGCTAGCCGAGTTCACTCCAACTGTTTGCGTACTTTCGGACCTTGTGTCTTGGGAGAATATCGTTTGGTGAT
>JBEGPW010000072.1:0-18488 GCA_041181225.1 Actinomycetota bacterium
CGTTGTCGTCGGCGATCGGCGGTGGCGGAACATCGAAGCTGCGACGCCAGGTCTGGAACATTTCAGCACCGTATTCGGCCAAAGTTTGTGCTTTGTCTTTGCCCTGAAGAGCCCCGTAGTGGCGCTCGTTTAGGCGCCAGTCGCGCTTGACGTCGATCCAGCTGCGCTCGGCGGCGTTCAAAGCAATGTGGGCCGTGTTGATTGCGCGCTTGAGACGAGATGTGTAAAGCAAAGTCGGCTTAATGCCCGACTCGGCGAGCAGTTCGCCCGCGCGCTTGGCTTCGGCTCGACCCTGGTCGCTCAAATCAACGTCAACCCATCCGGTAAAAAGGTTTTCTTGATTCCAAACGCTGTTGCCGTGGCGCAACAAAACCAGGGTGTATTCAGTCATAGTTGCTAGTTTATTGGAGTGGCAGTGAAAAAGCCCGTGGGCTCAGTGACCCGCGGAACAACAAACCCCAACCGGTTGCGGCGCATTGACCGCTTTGTGGTTGCCCAGCGCATCTTGCGCGAAGAACCCACCCCGATATTGGTTGACCTAGGCTATGGCGCGAGCCCGATTACCGCCGTCGAGTTGAGCTCTCGCGCTCGCAAAGTGAACCCAGCCGCCCAAGTCGTTGGCATTGAAATCGAACGTGAGCGAGTTGAGCGCGGGTTAGCTGTTGCCACCGACCAACTGCACTTTGCACTCGGTGGCTTCGAAGTGCCGCTGCCGAACCCCCCATTCGATGCCGGCGAAAAGGTGCATCTGATTCGCGCCTTCAACGTGTTGAGGCAATATTCCGAGGATGCCGTCGCCGACGCTTGGGCTCTGATGTGCGCCCGACTTGCACCCGGTGGCTTGCTCGTTGAAGGCACCTGCGACGAGATTGGGCGTTTGGCCAGTTGGGTGACGCTCGACTCGTTGGGCCCGCAAACTTTCACGATATCCCTGCGGCTCACTGGGTTGGAGCTACCGAGCAAAGTCGCCGAGCGCTTGCCGAAAGCTTTGATTCACCACAACTTGCCGGGCGAAAACATCCATGATTATTTGCTGGCGATTGACACCGCCTGGCGCCTGCACAGCCCGCTGGCAACATTTGGCGCGGTTCAGCGCTGGGTTGCGACCTGTGAAACTTTGGTGGCGCAAGGATGGCCAATCACCGTCGACCGAAAGCGTTGGCGTTTAGGTGAACTAACCGTGGCTTGGGTCGCAGTCGCGCCTAAATAACCGGCAGTTCGGCGCGAGCGTCGTCTTCGGCCATTCCGCTGGCACAGAGCAGGTCGATGAGCAGCGGGCGAAGCAAAAGCAACACGCTTGCTTCACGAAGCTGGTCTGCGATGCCAAACTTCTTGGGGTCAAGTTGGTGTGTGACCTCAATCAAAAGCTCACGAGCCTCTAGGAGTCGTTCTGGCTCTTCGATGCCCATCGAAAGCAACAGGGTTCCCTCGGCGATTTGTTCAATCAAATCTGCGAGGTAGGGCCGCGGTTTGGTGTCGTGCAACAAAAAGTCGACCCGCCGAACGATTACCCGAAGATTTCGAGTGGCTAAATCCATGCCTCTCATGACCCTTAGTTGGCCCGAGAGTTCGTCTCGATATTTGCGCAAAAACGGCGAAATGCGAGCAATCGCGATTGCGCTGTCGAGCGAAAGTCGCCAGTTGTCAACCAGCGGTTGCGTGCGGCGAACTTTTACCAACGTGGCATCGGCGGTTTTTACGTCGAGTTGCACCAACGCGAGTTTGAGGGCATTCAAGACCTCGAGAAAAGTATCAAAAAGTTTGCCGGCGTCAGATTTTGCTAAACCGCGCGGGTCTCGAGGAATCAATGCGGTCACGGCGAGCGCCATTGATGCACCCAAAAGTGCGTCGATGGTTTTGCCAAATGCTTGTTCGCCGGGTTGCACCAAAATAAAAACCAACATCGATTGGATGCCCGCCGAGAGCGCAAAAGCTGAGCTGCCAGACATAAACCTTGCAACAAATAGCGCCAACATCAAAGTGAGGCCAATTTGCCAAACTCCTGCGCCCAGCAAACTCAACAGAAACTCGCTGATCAAAATGCCGGTCACCATTCCAACGGCGGTTTCGGCAACCCTTCTTGGGCGAGCGTCGCGGGTAAAACCTAGTGCCGAGATGGTTACCGTGACAGAAACCACCGGCATGGCGTGACCCAAGCCGTAATGTGCGATAGCAAAAGCTGCCATTGAACCGAGCACTATTTGCAAAATCGGTGCAAAAGATTGGGCCACCCTTTGGGTTGAATCTCGAAGACTCCAGTGAAGTTTTGGCCTCTTCATTAGCCGCAGCCTAGCCGTGCCCGTTTAGCAGGCTTTTGCGCGGCCTCGGATTGGCGGCACCCGCGTCGGTCGGAACAATGACCTCTTGAGTGGCCGCAATCGTCTCGTTGCCCGAAGTCACCACCAGTGTCGCTGCCGGGTCAGTAACGCGGTTGATCACGGCGAGCGCAATCGGGCCCATTTCGTGATGACCCGCAACCGAAGTGATGACGCCTCGTTGACGATCGTCGCCCAACACAAAAACCGGGTCGCCAACCTCAGGCAAAAAGTGCCCCGACCCATCAAGTTGCAACATTACGAGTCGACGCGGCGGGTGACCCAAGTTGTGAACTTTGGCGACCGACTCTTGCCCGCGGTAGCAACCTTTGCTTAGGTGCACACCCGTGCTCAGCCAATCGAGCTCATGCGGCAACGTTTTTGCGTCAACCTCGGCGACTTGCGAGGGTCGGTGCGCGGCGATTCTCAAGGCTGTCAGCGCTTCGGTCGCAACCAGTGGCAAGTCGACGGTTGTGGTTGCCGGCACCAGTGACTCGGTGAGGCGATAACCTCGAGACAGCGCGGCCAAGGGTGCTTTTGAATACCTCACGCCGCCGGCAACCTCAGCTGGCCACGGGTCTTGCCAGACGACCTCGGCACCCGCGACTGAGCGATATTCGCCGCCCGAACCGTTTCTGGCAAACACCGAAAAGTCGTGGGAACGGTTTGAAATCACAACTTTTTTGCGAAAGACATTGGCTTTCATCCAAGTTTCAAATGCCTCGGCCGAAGCACACTCAGCATAAATTTCGTTTGGGGCAGCAAAAATCCAGGTAGATTCTGCGCCTTCAACAACGCGCCAGGCCAACTGCACGTGCCCGGTGGCGTTTAACATCAAAGCCTCGGATGATTCACCTTCGGCCATGCCCAAAATCTTTTGGGCCAAAAAGGAATGAAGCCAGGCTTGACGGTCGGACCCGCTGATTTCAAAAATCAGGTGAGGTGGCAAAAGTGTGGCAGCATCACCCGCGGCGAAATCTCGACCCTCGAGCACCTGGTTGACCATGTCTAGCTGAGTTTTTCGAGTCGCGCCGAGGCGTGTGAGGTGATTGGGTTTCCGAGAGCGGCGATATCCCAAGCCCAAAGCAAAGCGCCTTCAACCTGGCCATAAAGCCGACTTGCGCCGCTGTATTCTTTGGCGTTCTCTGGGCGACTCGAGCCTTTAGCGGTGGCTAGGTCAACGCGGGCACCCTTGATAAAACCGATGTAGTGCTCGTTGATGCCACTTGGGTGCAAGATTGACGCCTCAATATCAAAGCCGCCGTGTTTCGTGCGAAGTTTCTCTAAATCGTCACGTGTTCGAATCGAAGGCTCACCTTCGCCGGGCAGCAAACCGGGCCCGTGGTCGCTGTTCTCGGCTGGTCGAGCCAAACGCCAAAAACCAAGCTCAGCGGGCAAAATCGATTCGGTTTCGTCGAGGAGCTTTGACGACGACTGATAAGTCACATAGTTCTCACCGTTGTTGGCAAAAGTCACAGTCTGGGTGAACTGGTATTCAAAAGGTTCGCCGGTCGCGGGGTTGATTCGGTGCTTATAACTGACCAAGCCGGTGCCCTGCCATTGCCCGAGCAAAAACGCAAAGGGGGTCACCTCGATGGGAAGGTGTTCAGGCAAATCAAACAAGGCTAAATCGACCTTCGGTTATTTTTGGCCCTTGAAGAGTTTGACTAAAACCAAAGCCGAAACGGCAACAATGGCCAACACAGCCAAAACTAAAAGACCGGTAAAAAAGATTTCAGGAGCGAGCATGATTTGAGTTTAGCCTTTAAAAAATAGGTAGACACTTGCCACGGCAAGAATCAAATACGAGCCCCCGCCAACATAGATAAGCTCACGCACGAATCCCTCTTTTGCGGCTCTAAAAAGGTGCACGAGTGAAACACCCGCGACAGAACCGGCCAAAATCGCACCGAACCACATTGCCGCGTGGTTGCGGTCTTCAGAAGTTATCGAAGCCAAAACGGCAAAAACTAAAACCAACACCCAAAGCACGATGATCAAAGCCCAACGATTACGCATGTCTAAATCTTAACTTGATTGCTAGTCATCTGGCCCCCATTACCAGGCGCGAACCTCTCGTCGGTTCGTCGGCATTGGCGTTTGGCAGGTAAAATCAAAGTGTCGAACAGGAGCCCCGTGGCACAACTTTTGGTTCTGTCGACCATGAGTGGTCGAGAGGTACTTTCCTCGCTCGGTCTGCTCAGCCACCGAGTTAGATACATTCCCGCTGAGCCGGCCAGCCTCGTGAGCGCTCCAGCCAGCGATTTGATTTTCTTGGATGCCCGCAGCGACCTAGCCAATTCAAAGTCTTTGGCGAAAGTCCTGTTGACTACCGGGCTCAACGCTCCGCTGATTTTGGTAGTGACCGAAGGCGGTCTAGCCGCTGTCAGCGCAGAGTGGGGTGCGCAAGACTTCATCCTAGATTCAGCCGGCCCGGCTGAAATTGACGCTCGCATTCGCATTGCGATTGATCGCAGCAAGGCTGTTCCAGGCAGTGAAACCATTCGGGCTTCGGGCGTGGTTATTGACGAGGCCAGCTATTCGGCCAAAGTTCAGGGCAGGCCGCTTGACCTGACTTTTAAAGAGTTCGAACTGCTGCGATTTTTGGCACAGCACCCCGGTCGAGTTTTTAGTCGTGAGCAGCTGCTAAGCGAAGTCTGGGGCTATGACTATTTCGGGGGAACTCGAACAGTCGATGTTCACGTCAGGCGTTTGCGCGCCAAGCTCGGAGACCTTGAGAGCCTGATCGGCACCGTTCGAAACGTTGGCTATCGGTTTAACGTCAGTGAAGCCAACGAAATCGACGAAGAAATTTCAGTTTGAGGTCAACCGTGCATCAACTAACAATTGTCGAGATTTGAAAAATGTCTGAAGAAACTATGAGCATCGAAACCGCCGGGCACGCGGCGAACTCTGAACGATATCTCGACCGAGAGCTCAGCTGGTTGGCCTTTAACCAAAGAGTTCTTGAGCTGGCAGAAGACCCGAACCTTTTCTTGCTCGAGCGTGTGAACTACCTAAGCATTTTTGCCTCAAACCTTGACGAGTTCTTTATGGTTCGAGTTGCTGGTCTTAAGCGTCGAATCGCCACCGGACTGGCGGCAACCTCGAGCTCAGAACTTTCACCTCAAGAAGTTTTAGTTCAAATTGCAAAAGAAGCCCACGTTTTGCAAGAACGTCAGGCAAACCTCTTTAGCAACGAGATTCTGCCCGCACTCAACACTCAAGGAATTCACCTAAATCGCTGGAATGAACTCGAAACCAGCGAGCAAGAAGCACTGAACAGTTATTTTCAAAGCCAAGTTTTTCCGGTTTTGACGCCGTTGGCCGTCGACCCCGCCCACCCTTTTCCGTATATTTCAGGCCTCTCGCTCAACCTGGCCGTGGTCGTGCGAAACCCAACCAACAACAAAGAACTTTTTGCCCGCGTAAAAGTTCCCCCGCTGCTGCCGAGATTTGTGAGAGTGCCCGGAAACATCGGTGTTACCAACGCAAGATTCGTTCCGCTCGAAGACATCATTGGTCACCATTTGGGCCAGCTTTTTCCGGGCATGGATGTTTTGCAACACCACACCTTTAGAGTCACCCGCAACGAAGATTTAGACGTTGACGAAGACGATGGTGAAAACCTGCTCTTGGCGCTCGAAAAAGAGTTACTGCGTCGCCGTTTTGGGCCGCCAGTCAGACTAGAGGTTGCACTAGACATAAACCCTCAGGTTCTTGAGCTCCTGATGAGCGAGCTTGATGTTGAAGAGGCCGACGTTTATCACCTACCGGCCCCGCTCGACCTCACCGGTCTAAGTGAAATCGCTTTTCTGGGTCGACCAGACCTACATTTTGCGCCACATCAGATTGTCACCAACCGATACCTGGTGGGCCCAGAAGACGAGCCGCTGAGCTTCTTTGGAGCGATGCGGCAGCGCGACATTTTGCTTCACCACCCATACGAGTCTTTTGCCACGAGCGTTCAGGCGTTTCTCGAGCAGGCTGCGGCTGACCCCAAAGTTCTTGCGATAAAACAAACGCTTTATCGAACCTCTGGCGACTCACCCATCGTCGACGCTTTGATTCAAGCCGCTGAAGCGGGCAAACAGGTTTTGGCCCTGGTCGAAATCAAAGCTCGATTCGATGAACAAAACAACATTGCTTGGGCGCGCAAACTAGAGCAGGCCGGCGTGCACGTGGTTTATGGAATCGTTGGCCTCAAAACCCACTGCAAACTCTCGCTGGTGATTCGCCAAGAAGGCAGTGTTCTTCGCCGCTACTGTCACGTGGGCACCGGCAACTACAACCCGAAGACCGCTCGCTATTACGAAGACTATGGTCTGCTGACCGCCCGCGAGGCAGTGGGCGAAGATCTCACCAAACTTTTCAACCAACTGAGCGGATACGCCCCCGAGACGAGCTTCAAGAGTTTGCTGGTGTCACCCAACGGCGTTCGAGATGGTTTGCTTGCGCGCATCGAAGCTGAGATTGCAGCCAAAGCAGCCGGCAAGGCAGCCGGCATACGATTTAAAATCAACTCACTCGTTGACGAACAAATTATTGACGCCCTCTATAAGGCTTCGAAGGCCGGAGTATCGGTCGAGATTTTGGTTCGTGGCATGTGCGCTTTGCGACCCGGTGTTGCTGGCCTGAGCGAAAACATTAGGGTGCGTTCGGTCTTGGGTCGATACCTCGAACACAGCCGCGTCTTTGCGTTTGTGGGCGACGGAGACCCCGCTGTTTACATCGGTTCTGCCGACATGATGCACCGCAACCTCGATCGCCGCGTTGAGGCGTTGGTGCGTTTGAGTCAGCCCGACCACATCAAAGAGACAAACGACTTGTTTGAGCTTGCGATGGCCGACAGCTCAAGCTCTTGGCACCTCAAAGCCGACGGCAAGTGGGTGCGCCACCAATACGATGAAGCCGGCAAACCACTGGTTGACGTTCAAGATGCCACGATGAAACGGGTAGCAGCAAAAAAACGAACGAAGGCCTAAGTGACAGTTTTTGCTGCCGGCGCGCTTTGCTGGCGCGAGGTTGAAGGCGAGTTGCTTTTAGCGCTGGTGCACCGGTCGAGATATAACGACTGGTCTTGGCCGAAGGGCAAAGTAGACCCTGGTGAGACACTGCCTCAAACTGCGGTGCGCGAAATCTTAGAAGAAACTGGTTTGAGCATCAAACTTGGTCAACGCATTCACGTCAGCAACTATGTTTTGCCCAACGGAGCTCACAAAGAAGTTCACTACTGGGCCGCGCGCGTGAGCGACGCAGTTGTGGCGCGAAGCAAATTCAAACCCGATGACGAAGTTTCTGAAGTGCGCTGGGTTAACGTGGCCCAAGCTCGCGAACTCATGACCTACGACTATGACCACGAGGTTTTAGACAAGCTATTCAACCTGCATCAAACTGGCGCTCTTCGCACCAAGCCGATAATCGTTCTGAGGCACGCATCAGCAACGGCGCGCACCGTTTGGAAGGGCGAAGAAGTAAAACGCCCGCTTCTCCCGGCGGGCACTGCCGAAGCCGAACGCCTCGCCTCAACTCTCGCAGCGTTCAGCGCCAAGCGAATTTATACATCGCCCTGGTTTCGCTGCCATCAAACCGTGGAGCCTTATGCCCAAAGCCGCGGCCTCATGATCATTGAACGCTCTCAACTGAGCGAAATGGGCGAGAGCAAAGGCCCACAGCGAACTCGAAAAATGATTGACAAAGTGGTCGCCGATGGGCGGTCATCGGTGCTTTGCACCCACCGGCCTGCCCTGCCAACGATTCTCGACGCGCTTTCGCAATATGGCACCGCAAGCGATGAGATTTTGATTCACCAGGCACGGGCTCTAAAGCCAGGCGAAATGATGGTGGTGCACCTCACCACTTTGACGCCAGATGAACCGCGACGCATCGTTGCCACCGAGTTTTATGAAGCAACTAGCCCGCTAGGTTAGAGAGCGGAGGATTTGTGAAAAAGAATACCTGGGCGCTGTTGGCCTTAGTGGCTGTGGCTGCTTCTTGGGGCGGAGCGTTTGTGCTCATGAAAGATTCGATTGCTCGCGAGCCTTTTTATGACTTTTTGGCCACGAGATTTTGGATCGCAACGGTCTTGATGATCTTGGCAAAGCCAAAGGTTTTTCGAGCCATAAACCGTGACATGCTGCGCAAAGGCATCATCCTTGGTGTTTTATTGGGCCTTGGCTATGTGACCCAGACCATTGGTCTGGCTGTTACCACCGCCGCAATCACCGGGTTTATCACCGGCCTCTATGTTATTTGCACCCCACTGCTCGCATGGCTGCTATTTGGCCACCGGGCCTCGCCACGCATCATCACCGGAGTGGTTTTAGCCACCGTAGCACTCGGTTTCATCAGCATCAATGACTTTTCAATTGAGGTTGGGCAGATCTGGGTCATAGCCTGCGCCATCTTGTTTGCCGCCCACATAGTTGGGCTCGGAGTCTGGGCACCAGGAAAAGACACCTATGCCCTAACCGTCGTTCAACTCGGCACAGTAGCCCTGGTTTGTACGATTGGCGGCCTGATTGATGAACCCGGCTATCAACCACCACCAGACGGCGGCGTTTGGTTCGCGGTGCTTTTTTGCGCCGTATTTGCAACCGCAGCAGCTTTTTGGGTTCAAACCTGGGCCCAATCGCTGTTTGACTCTTCACGCGTCGCGATCGTATTGACCCTAGAAGTTCTATTCACGGCCCTGTTGGCAGTTGGCGTTGGCCAAGAGGTGTTAGCGCCAAAAACCATTATTGGCGGCGTCGTGATGGTTATCGCTATGTTAGTTGTTGAATGGCCATCGCGAACTCGAGACGTCACCCAAATCGAAATTTTTGAGCCATTCGAACACTAAAACTTTAGAGGTCAAAATGGCAGTTTTAGCTATCGACGCGGGAACCACCGGGGTAACAGCCGCGATCGTAAATCGGGCCGGGCTGATAGTTGCCCAGGGCTACAGCGAGTTTGAACAACACTTTGAGCAACCAGGATGGGTCGAGCACGACCCCGAACAAATCTGGCAGGCCACACTGGTTGCCGTTCGTGCCGCGCTAGCTGAATTTGGCGAAGCATCCAAGGCGGCAGACCAACAAGACAACAAAACCGGCATCGTCGCCGTGGGCATAACGAACCAGCGCGAAACCGTCGTGCTCTGGCACCGCGACACTTTGGCCGCACCCCGCAAAGCCATCGTGTGGCAAGACCGACGAAGCGCAGCAATCGTCGAAGAGTTTCGCGGCCTGGGCGCAGAAGAGCCGGTGCGCGTTCTCACAGGCCTCGGCCTTGACCCATATTTTTCGTCAACAAAACTCACCTGGATATCCCGCAACGAGCCAACGATTTGGAGTGAAGTGGTCAACGGCAAAGTTGCCGTCGGAACCATCGACAGCTACCTGATCGCACGCCTAACCGGCGGCGCCGTGCACGTGACTGATGCGAGCAACGCCTCGCGCACTCAACTGCTCGACATAAACCTCGGCAACTGGAGCCCCGAGCTGCTTGAGCTCTTTGGCGTGCCCGAAAGCGCGCTGCCAAAGGTAGTGCCCTCGAGCGGCAAGGTCGGTGAAATAGCGACGGTCGACTTACCCGGGCTTCGCGGCATTCCCATCGCGGGCATCGCCGGAGACCAGCAGGCCGCGCTCTTTGGCCACGCGGCTTTCAACCTCGGCGACACCAAGTGCACCTATGGCACGGGCGCATTCATCTTGCAGAACACCGGGCAATCGCCCGTCGCGAGCAAACACGGGCTGCTGACCACGATCGCTTGGATGCTGCCCGAAACCGATGGCACGCTTGCCGTGACCTACGCCCTCGAAGGGTCGGTTTTTGTCGCCGGCGCAGCGGCGCAATGGTTGCGCGACGGACTCCAAATCATTGACTCGGCCGAAGACCTCAACCCCTTGGCATCTGCGGCCGGCGACAACGGCGGCGTTGTGTTCGTTCCGGCGCTGACAGGCCTTGGAGCGCCCCACTGGCAACCCGAGGCTCGAGGCGCGCTGCTCGGGCTGACTCGAGGCACGTCGCGAGGCAATATTGCTCAGGCAACCCTAGAGGGCATTGCGTTTCAGGTGAGACAGGTTTTTGATTTGTTTGGCTCCGAAGCTGGGTTTGGCTGCGAGCGGTTGTCGGTTGATGGCGGCGGTAGTTCAAACGACAAACTGATGCAGCTTCAGGCCGACGCCCTAGCCACCAAAGTTGAGCGAAGCCAAACCGCTCAGGTTACTGCGCTCGGGGCGGCCTACCTGGCCGGTCTCGGAGTGGGCTTCTGGGCTTCACTCGACGAACTAAAACAACTTAGCCGCGCTGAGCGCGCATTCACTCCGGCCGCCTTCGACCAGGCGCTGTATCAGCGCTGGTGTCGAGGTGTCGATTTAGTTAGTGGATTTTAAATAAAGAAACCCCGAGGCAATCGCCTCGGGGTTTCTTTATTTACTTAGAACTACTTAGCCACTTTGTTGCTGGTTGACTTAGTGGTTGTTGTTGCTGAACCCTTCGAGTTGCGAGCGGTAACTGCAACGCGAACGTACTTTCCACTGTCAGCTGAAACCAACTTATAAGTCGACTTGGTTGCGCCCTTGATGGCCACACACTTTGCAGACTTTGAAGGAGCAGCCGATGAAGTGCTTGAGCCCTTCACTGAGCAGCGGTACCACTTGTAGCTAACGGTTGGCGTTGGGTTGCCTGTCCAGGTGCCTTTTTTAGCTGTCAAGGTCTTTCCGACCTTGGCAGTTCCAGACACCGAAGACTTAACCGTGTTAGCTGGCTTGACTGTTGTTGCAACCGGCATAACCGCTGGGGTTACTGCACCGTTTACGGCAACGTTGTCGAAATAGAACACAGCAGCCGGAGACTTTGCCGCGACCATGTAGTCAGGGAAGATCGACACTGTGTTGTATTCAGTCGAAGAACTCCATGAACCACTCGAGACCTGAGCGGCCTTTGAGAAGTCGATGCTGATTGTCTGCCAACCAGCAACAGCTGTTGCTAGACCGCGAACTGGGCCAGGTGCAAGTTCAACAGCTACCGGGCCAGCGTGTGGCGCGTAGTAGTTGAACGAAACAACCGGGTGATCTGCATTGGTGAAGCGCAAGTCACCGGTGGTGTCTTTGATTGCGTTGATACCAGTCCAGGCTTCTCCGGCCTTGGTGATTGCAAGCACCTTGCTCATGTTTCCACGAGCTGGTCCGTCAGCGATTTCTGCAACGTTGCTGTTGCCACCAAACACACCTAGTGGGTGCACGGCAGTAGCAAGGTTGGCTACGTCAAGACCGGCAGCATCGTTCGACTCAAAAGTGAGCAGAGTCGAGGTTGCTGCAATAGCTGCAGGAGCAACATAGGTAATCGCAGGCGTAGTAGCACCGTTCACGGCAATGTCGTCGAAATAGAACGTGTTGCCGCCGGCACCTACCAAGAAGTCAGGGAAGATCGAGACTTTGCGGTAGTCGGTGCTTGAAGACCATGTTCCGAGGGTGACCTGGTCAGCATCTGAGAAGTCAACGGTGATGGTCTGCCAACCGCGAAGTGCCTGAGCGGTTGCCTGAACCTTTGCTGGGCCAAGCTCAACTACAACTGGGCCAGCGTGTGGCGCATAGTAGTTGAACGAAATCACTGGGTGATCTGCGTTGGTGTAGCGAATGGTTCCGGTTTCGTCAGCAATCGCGTTGATTCCTGTCCAGGCCTCACCGTTTTTGGTAACGGCAAGAACCTTGCCGCCCTTGCCGCCAGCAGGGCCATCAGTCACGATAACCGCAGCGTTAGCGTC
The DNA here is from genome assembly GCA_041181225.1 of Actinomycetota bacterium. GTDB lineage: Bacteria > Actinomycetota > Actinomycetes > Actinomycetales > Microbacteriaceae > Rhodoluna. The sequence goes on from JBEGPW010000072.1 coordinate 12,064, forward strand.
GCCACCAAACACACCTAGGGTGTGTTCTGGAGTCGCCTTGTTGGCTACGTCAATGGCTGCAGCGTCACCGGTCTCAAATGTGGCGAGAGTTGAAGGTGCTGTCGAAACCTGCGGAGCTGTAACCTGACCCGGGAAGATCACGTTGTCTACGAAGTAGTCTTGGCCGTTAGTTGTGACCAAAGCTGCATCGGTTGTGAAATCTAGGAACAAGTTCGCGCTGTCATAAGTCTTTGCAACGCTGAAAGCAGCAGTGTCTGTTGCCTGGTTTGCAAAGTCGAAGGTGTATGTGTGCCAGCCCGTTACTGAGGTTTCGGTTGCGTTGGTCTCAACCGACATGTTTGGGTCAGCCGCATTTTCAAGCTTCATGCGAATGACTACGCCTTCAGTTGGAGAGTTGATCTCTGCGGTGACAACCAAGTCAGCCTCTGAAATCAGAACCGTGTTGGTCTTCTTGAAGAAGTTAACGCCTGACCAACCTTGGTAACCCTTGGTGACCTTGAGAGAGTGAGTTGAGTTGTTGGGAGCATCTGTAACAACGTTCGCTGCCCCAGCAACCTTGTCGGTGATTTCGGCAGGAAGCCAGTCAAAGGCGCCCGTTTCATATTCGCCAACAGTTTCGAAGTCAACGCCGACCGCTGGGGTGGTTACACCTGGGAAGGTCACGTTGTCTAGATAGAAGAACTCACCATTTGTTGTGACACCATCGGGTGAAATGTTGAAGTCGAAGAAGAACGACGCCTTGTCATAGTTGTATGTTGAGTTGAACACGGCTGTGTCGGTTGCCTGAGCTGACATGTCAAAGGTGTAGGTGTGCCAACCAGTGACTGAAGTTTCAGTTGCGTTTGTCTCGAGCGTGTGCTGGTTGTTGGTCGCGTCTTCAACCTTGAGTCGAATCACAACGCCCTCAACAGGAGCATTAATCTCTGCGGTGACGGTTAGGTTGCCTTCAGAGACTAGCTGAGTGCCAGCGGTGTTAAAGAATGTTGTGCCAGCCCAACCCTGGTAGCCACGAGTGTTCTTGAGGACGTTGGTAGCGTTGTCTGGAGCATCGGTGACGACGCTAGCTGCCTGAGCCGTTTTGCCCGTGACTTCGCCGGGAACCCAGTCAAACGCGCCATCCCCTACATAGTTCTGTGTTTCAAAGTCGACGATGACTTTGTTCTGCATGGCAGACGCCGGTGCAGCGGCCAGCGGCGTTACAACCGCCGCCATTGAAAAAGCGGCGATCATTGAGATGACCGTCCTCAGTTTTCTATTGGACATGTAAGACCCTTTCATATGGTGAAAGCGGTTTCGCCTTCTGAAATCAAAGTTAGAACATGTGAAAGCGGTTTCGAAAGCGATTGCACGACAAGTTACAAAATCGTTAGAAAGCGGTTTCACAAACTCGATTTAAGGGCCTCAGCCTTTTTGCGACGCCAAAAACTCATCGACCGCGGTGGTCAAAATCTTGAGTTCAGCTGGCGTGATGCTGCCATAGCGAACGCTCACAACTTTGGCCTGTTTCGGGTCGAGATTAGTTGAGGTGACAATCAAACCGTTAGCAACGGAATACCGAAACGTCGACACCCCAAATTCACCCAGGTCTTGTTCTGTGCTGAACGAAGCATCCTCGGGGTTAAAGGTCACGTCAATCGCCACCTCTTGGCCAGCTTCTTCGGCCATGCTAAATGAATACCAGTCAGAACACGAAGCTAATCCGTCGATCTCCCAAACCAAAACATATTTGCCACCCTGCTCGTAGGCTGCCGAATAATCTTTGTAACCCTCGGTTTTGTTGACCATAACCAAGGTGTAATCGCCGTCGGATTCGACTACGCCCTCGGCCTGCGCTTTGTTGCAACTGGCCTTGGCGACTGCCTTGAAAGCGGCCTTGGCTTCAGCCGGCGTCATGGCTGCCGGCAGAGTTGGTGACGCGGATGCCGAAGCAGTTGAGGAGCCAGTTGGCGAGGCGGTCGCGGTTGGCGAATCTGTGGGCGCAGCGCTTGGAGAGCAACCCGTTGCAGTTGTGGCAACCAAAAGAGCCGTGACAAGAGGTAAAGCAAAAGACTTCATGTTTTTAGACTAAGCCAGCAGTTAGCGATAAGCACGCCCGCTTGCTAGAATCTAAAGGTTGCCTTTTGGCGATGCAAGGGCCTCTAGCTCAGTTGGTTAGAGCAACGGACTTTTAATCCGTGGGTCGTCGGTTCGATCCCGACGGGGCCTACGAAAAACCTCACCCTCCACGGTGAGGTTTTTTTCATCTCGGATGCATCGGCAAACCTGATGGTTCGCTAAAGAAATCTGTCTTTTTTACACTGAGATTAGTAGGCTTTTGTCAAAACCGGCCGCAGTTATGGAATGGGGATCGATGAACAAGAGCCTGAGTCTATTGTTCAGCGTTTTGCTCTCGAGCTCTGTGCTGTTTTCAACGTCTTCTGCTCTGGCAGCTAACGAAAGTGATTGCACGATTGTTGGCACAAATAAAGCCGACACAATCTTGGGAACAGAAGGGCGCGATGTAATTTGCGCTGGAGCGGGCTCAGACACCATTTATGCCCTCGGTGGCGACGACGTAATTCGCGCCGGATCAGGCAACGACATTATTTCTGGCGGCGCTGGCTCAGATGAAGTTATTGGCGGATCAGGCAATGACAACATAACTGGTGGCAATGGTGCCGACTCTTTGACAGGTGGACAGGGAGTAGACAAAATCTCTGGTGGTTCGGGTGAAGACATTCTGCTTGGCGGCGCCGGCAACGATAACATCTCGGGCGGAAATCAGATCGACATCATCGACGGCGGCAAAGGTGCTGACAATATTCGCACCGGCGCTGGTTCAGACATGTGTGGCAAAGACTCGAGTGATGTGCACCTCGACGCATGCAACATCGACACCAATGGCCCTCAGGTTGGTGCGCTGATGACAAATGGGTTGGAGTTTAGCGCGGGGACGACAGCGGTTTTCAATGTAAAAGTCTTTGATGAATCAGGCACCGCTGGCGTTTACGGATCTATTGGAGGGCCCCCTGGTTGGGTGACCGAATGGTGCGGTTTTCTAATCACAGGCGTTCTGACTCAAGGCAACGAGAAGTCTGGTGTTTATCAAATAATTTGCGACATTCCGTCAAACGCTGTGAACGAAAAATACACTTTGTTTGTCAAGACAAGCGACCTGATGGGAAATTCAGGCGTTGAGATCTCAATTGATTTTCAAGTCGGCGGCGGCTCCAGCGACAATCTCACTCCCACTGTCACAAAAATTGACATTCCCTACGAGGTAGCAGGCGGCGACTCATTCACTATGAGAGTTTCGGCAACCGATGAATCTTCGGTGGCGGGAATATACGCGTGGTTCGCTCTTGAAGGCGGATGGCTCAGCGGCGATGGAGGTGCTTTGTATGTTCCTTATTCCGAGCCAAGATTCGTGAGTCAAACCCAAACTGAAGCGGTGGTGGAGCAAGACGTGGTGTTTGATGCCAAAGCGCCAGCCGGAAAATACCGCATTTGGCTGAGCATTAGAGACGGTGTGGGAAACCGAGATTTTTATGCAACCGACCGAACAGTCATTCTCAACAAGTAAAGATTTGGCGCAGCGCGGCAGTCAGGCCCCATAAAAACCTCGCCTTCCGCGGTGAGGTTTTTTTCGTTTTGCGCGCGTTTAGAATCAGAACATGACAATAAACAAGGTGCTTTCAGTAGCAACACCAACTTCAGCTTTCGAAAAGATTGAAATCGAAGCCAAACCGGTGGGTGAGCACGATGTGCTGATCCAAGTCGCTTATTCTGGCGTTTGCCACAGCGACCTTCACCAGGCCCGCAACGAGTGGTTCCCAGGTATTTTTCCGATGGTTCCAGGCCACGAAATCGCAGGGCACATTGTTGAGGTTGGCAGCAAAGTAACCAAGTTCAAAGTGGGCGACCGTGCCGGCGTTGGCACCATCGTTGGCAGTTGCGGCGAGTGCGAGTATTGCCTCGAGGGTCGCGAAAACGTTTGCCTCAAAGGCAACGTTCAGACCTACAACGGCCGCTATTACGATGGCGAAGTGACCATCGGCGGCTATGCTCAGACACTCACCGCGAACGAAGACTTCGTGCTGCACATTCCTGAGGCACTAGATTTGGCCGCGGCGGCGCCCCTGCTCTGCGCGGGCATCACCGTTTATTCGCCACTCAAGCGTTGGGGTGCTGCACCTGGCAAGAAAGTTGCGATTATTGGTCTGGGCGGCCTCGGCCACATGGCAGTGAAGTTTGCCGTTGCGCTTGGCGCTGAGGTAACCGTGCTGGGCCGCAGCCTAGACAAGAGTGACGACGCCAAGAGCTTCGGTGCCTCGCGCTACCTGCAGACCACAAACCCGGCGACTTTTGCAGAAAACAAGAACACCTTCGACATTATTTTGAACACCACTTCGAGCAACCTCGCCGTAGACGACTTTTTGTCGATGCTTCGCGTTGGGGGCAGCTTAGTAAACGTGGGTCTGCCAGCCGCCGACGAACACTTCAACCCGTTTAGCTTGGTCGCCTCGATGAAGTCGATTTCGGGCTCGAACACAGGTGGCATCGCCGAAACCCAAGCGATGCTAGATTTCTGCAGCGAAAAAGGCATTGCTGCAACAGTTGAAATATTGGATGCCACCGAAGCCTCAGCGATTGACGCGGCATATGACCGCATGTTGAATGCTGACGTGCGCTACCGCTTCGTAATCGACGCATCCACGATTTAATGTCTTTGGCAATCACAAAGTTCGCTTCAAAGGGGCTTGACCAAATCGAACCTGGTCAGACGGTCGTGTTGCTTCTTCACGGGTATGCCGCAGACGAAAAAGACCTACCCAGCCTGATGAGCTTCTTGCCCGACCTGCCTTGGGCATCGCTCAGAGCGCCAGTCGCGCTGGGTAATCAAGCGTTTTCTTGGTATTCAACTGCTACTCCCCTCACACCCACCCGCGAAGAAATCGAGCCGGCCACCGAAGCGATTTGGGATTGGGTCGAGCAGAACATCCCCGACGAATCGCCGCTAGTAGTTCTCGGCTTCTCGCAAGGCGGTCTGATGGCCACGCAACTTTTGCGCACCCGTCCGCAGCGACTAGCAGCCACGGTGATTTTGGCGGGTTTCATGTTTGAGGGCGAGCAACCTGCCGACACCGAGCTGACTTCGTTGAAGCCCAAAGTGTTTTATGGTCGTGGCGCGCAGGACGAGCGAATTCCGCGTGAGGCCGTGAAAGCACTCAACGTTTGGCTGCAGGCACACGCTCGTGCACAAACCAAGGCATACGAAGGCTTGGGGCATTCAATTGATGAGCGAGTCATGGCCGATGTGGCTGCTTTTTTGGCGACTATCGCCTAGCGCACACCCAGTAGGTCGATCACAAAGACAAGGGTTCGGCCCGAGAGGCGGTGACCGCCACCGGCTTCGCCATAGGCATCAGCTGGTGGGCAAATGAGAGTGCGGCGACCGCCAACTTTCATGCCAGGAATGCCTTCTTGCCAGCCCTTGATTAGGCGGTTAAGCGGAAACTCAATTGGCTCGCCGCGACCCCAAGAAGAGTCGAACTCTTCACCTGTTTGATAGTCAACGCCGAGGTAGTGAACCTTCACGGTGCCGCCCACCGGAGCCTCAACGCCGGTGCCTTCAATAACTTCTGTGATAGTCAATGTGGTGGGTGCTGGTTCGAGCATTGGCTCGAGTTGTGGTCGCTCAAGATTTGTCATGTTGAAACCCTATCTCAACTCGAGTTGCGTGCGAGCGAAGACTTGAGCGCGAAATAGATCAACGGCACCTGCAACGGCAACCTGACCCAGGCGGCCACAATCAGCCAAAAGTTTGCCGAACTCGAAACCTCGAACGCATACCAAATGTTCGCGGGCCAAACCGCGAGAAGAACGAGTGCCGACAGCCATCCTGCCCATTTTTGTTTGAAAATGAAACCGAGCGCACAAACCAACTCGAACACGCCGCTGACATAAATCAGAATCGTCGGCTCAGGCAGCCAAGGTGGCATCAACCAGCTAAAGGCTGAGGGGTTGATCAGGTGCAGCACGCCGCTGGCGATGAACAGAACGGTGAGAATGCGATTTGAGAGTCTCATGTGGTTAATACTAAAAGCCCGCCAGCTCAACTAGAACTGACGGGCTTTTTAGCGTTTCAGGTTATTTCAAACCGATAAGTTCCCAGCCGCCTCTGGCGTTTAGGTTCATTGGGTTCGCGGTTCCTAACACGAGACCATTTGAGGTGGCCTCCATGGTGCGAATGCCGTAGTTCAGGTTGTTGCCCATTCCGCTTATCGATAGTGCCTTTGCGCGCTTTGAGTCTTCGCTGATGGTAAACACGTCGGCACCAAAGAAGGTGCTGGCCGCTGGCAAGGTGATGTCGCCGATTGTTAGACCAACGTTTACAAGTTCAGCAGGCAATGACTGAGCTGCTAGGTAGCTCCAGTCCATGGTGC
>JBEGPW010000073.1:0-4854 GCA_041181225.1 Actinomycetota bacterium
TGGTTTCAGGCTGCGCTGGCTGGCGAAAACCGCGATTTTTATCACTTCAAACCCGGCCGCGGCGCAGCGGGAGAACTGCCGCCGAACAACTGGTTGTCTTTGTTTGGCGGGCCGGCGTGGAGCCGCATCCGTGATGATAATGGTGAGCCAGGCGGCTGGTATCTTCACCTTTTTGACTCATCGCAACCAGATTTGAACTGGGCGAACCCTGCCGTGCAGGCAGCCTTTGAAGAGATTTTACACTTTTGGCTTGACCGTGGTGTCGACGGCTTTCGAGTTGACCAGCCTCACGCAATGGCCAAAGCCGAGGGCTTGCCTGATCACCCCGATGTTGAGCGTGCCGGCGCCGGTTTCATCGAGGGCGAAGCTGCCCCGCCGATGTGGTTTCAGCCCGAAGTTCACCCGATTTTTAGGCGTTGGCGTGAGATTCTCGAGAGCTACCCGGGCGACCGCGCAATGTGCGGCGAGGCATACGTTTTGCCGCTCTCGCTTATGGCGCTATGGGTTCGCGCCGATGAGTTCAATCAAACTTTCAACTTTCGCTTTTTAGATAGCGAATGGAACTCCGCGACACTTTTTGCAAACATCAACGAGTCGTTCGAGGCGTTCGACGCAGTTGGCGCGCCAAGCACTTGGGTGTTGAACAACCACGACGTGATTCGTCACGCGTCGCGATTTGGCGGCAACTATGGGCGAGCAACCGCAAGCGATGGCATTGGTCCTAACTCGCCTCAGCCGAAGGCTGAAGCCGGCCTGCGCAGGGCTCGAGGCGCGACCATGTTTATGTTCGGTCTACCTGGGGCGTCATACATCTATCAGGGTGAAGAGCTCGGTTTGCCTGAGCACACAACTCTTGCCGATGAGTTTCGGCAAGACCCTACTTTCTTTAGAACCAGCGGCGAGCGCGTTGGTCGTGACGGTTGCCGCGTGCCTTTGCCATGGGAGGCGGGCGCAGGCGACTCGAACGGCTTCAACCAAACCGGTGAGGCTTGGTTGCCACAGCCCGAAATCTATCGAGCCTACTCGCGAGATCAACAGGATGGCGTTGCCGGTTCAACCCTGGAACTTTATAAGCAAGCGCTTCACCTGCGGCGTGAACTTTGCCTTGGCGAGGGTTCGTTCGCGTGGCTGCCTGAGTTCACGCGTGACGAGGTTCTGGGCTACCGCAACGGCGACGTTCTTGTGATTCACAACTTTGGCAATGCCATCTTGACCCTTCCGGCTGGCGAGGTTTTGCTGAGCAGTCTGCACGGAATGCAGACTGGCCACAGCCTTGCCCCCGACCAGACGGTTTGGCTTAAGCTTCACGATTAATCGATCGACAACCTCTGGCGATACTTTGAGCTCTTTGGCACGCCGACCCAGAAGATCGTGGCAGCGAGTAGCGGAATGCCAACGACCATGACGAGCGTCTGCATCTGCGGAATCGCGAGAGTCGTGTTCTCGATCATCGAAGGCACTATGGCACCGGCAAAGAAGTAGCCAACGGCCGCACCCAACCAGGCACCCATAAGCGTCAAAATCAGTGCTTGGCTGCCAACCACTGATGCCCTGAATCTTTGTGGTGCACCGAGCGAACCGAGGGTTGATTGGTCGGCTCGGCTTTCGATTTGTGCGAGACCGAGAGCAATGCCGGTTGATGCCAACACAAAGAACCCGATGCCCAGCGTGAACCACCAAATGATAGCTTGAACGTCGATGCCAAAGCCCTGCTCAAGAACGAACGAGCCGTTGCCAAAAGCTTGGTTTAGTTCGTCTTGTTGAGCTGCGCTCACCGAACCGGCATAGTTTGCGACAATCATTGACGCGTGATATTCGACACCGAGTTTGTCGGCGGTCTGAGGCGAGATCATCATTGTTAGCCTCGGGATAGGTGTTTTCACCAAAACCGCAGGCAAGGCAAGGCTGCGACTTGGCTGGCCAAGTTTCAGTGGATTGCCGTTCGCATCTGTCACGATGGTGCCGTCGTCGGTATACCGCGGTGAACCGAGAACCAAATCTGTTGAGCCAGACGGGTGCCATTCGAGTTTTACCTTGTCGCTAAACAAGAGGCCGCGGTGAAAGACCACAGCCCCGCCGGCTTCAAGTTTTTTCTCGGCGGCGGCGTCAACACGACCAGCAAGAATCACGCGCAGGTCGGCCGGGGTGCCCACCAAAAAGCGGTCAGCGTCGTCGATGAGGTCTTGACATCCTTGATATTTGGGTTGAAAGTCAAGCTTGCGAAGATCGCTCCAACGCTGGGCATCATTGAGTTTCTGGTATTCAGCGTGGGCCGGGCTGCCCTCGTAGTATGGGCACAGATAGTTCAGGTCGCGCATCACAAAGGGTTTTTGGCCTTCGGCTCCAACAATCGGTCGGCCGTTGGATTCAACGCCGTAGCCCAACTGGCCATATTCTTCGTTGCGGTAAAGCACCGATGCAGATGTAGTCTCACCGATTGTTTTTGCCGTTTCTAAATCGCTCTTTCGAGCGCGATCACTGGCAGCAAGTTTTTTGTCGAGCTGCTCTTTAGTGATGCGTTCGTCGGAGTAGTCAAACCCTCGGTCGCGAACGAGCTGATTGTTTTCTGCCTGCGGCTGATAGTTGAGCCGCGTGTTTTCGAGCGTCGAAAAGACAAGCCCCATCAGGCTCGCCCCAACAAAGCTGGTGGCCAAAACCGAAGCGATAACTGCGGTGTAGCGTTTGCGGTTATAGATCAGGTCGTTGGTCGCATAGTTGCTGACGGGGCTGATGCGCCTAAACACGGCGCGTGCAAAGACCAACAGCCACGCCGAACCCATAAGCAAGCCGATCACAATGACAACCGAGCCAAGCGCCACACCGAGCAACAGAAGCCCCACCAAATCGCTTGATCTCGGGTTCATCTCACCGGCGTTGATTTTGTCGCGGATGTAGGTAACTGCTGCCGCGCAGGCCAGCGCGGAGGCGAGGCCAATCACGGCGACCACCAGACCGGCGAAACCGGCGCGCTTCTTGACCTTTGCGTTGCGTCGAACCCCTCGGAGGGTGTTCAAGACGTCAACTTTTGCGGCGGCGAAAGCTGGAATAACGCTCACGATTGCACCAATCACGGCGCCAGAGGCAACGGCAAGAAGAAGTAAACCAACCGGCAGGTGAAAGCCGGGGTAAGAGCGGCGGGAGCCATCCGAGAATAATGGAATCGTGAGCGTTGCGCCGACCGCGCCAATCACAACGCCTAGCAACCCACCAATCAGGCCGAGCACAATGCCGTTGGCTATGGTCATAAATCTGAGCATCGACGCGCGCGCCCCGAGTGAAGAAATCACGGCGAGCGTTCGAGCTTGGCGCCTAGCGCCAAACGAGAATGCCGAACCGGCAAGCACCGCCACCGGGAGCAACACGATTGGCACGAGCAAAAGCAGCGAAAGCAGGGCTGCGATTGCAGCAAAACCAGTGAGAGTTGGGTTTCCGTAGTTCGTTTGATATAGCGGAACCTCGTCGGCTGAGGGCGGGTTTGCAATCACAGCGCGCGACAAAATGCCAAAGCCCTTTTGGTTGAGTTCGATGACCTGTTGCCAAGTGATTGGCTTTTCACCAAATGCGTAATACGAATAATCCTGAGTGTTGGTGTTGCCACTGATAGCCCCAGCAAACCCAAACAGCACCGAGTCTTCGCGCGTGGCCTCAGCTGATTCGAGGGTTCCAACAATTGTGAGCTGTTTCTGGCTGTCAATGAGAGTTACGTCATCACCAATCTGTTTGCCGAGTCGAGTTAGAGCGGCTCGGTTTACCAGAATCTCTTTTTTGTTTTTGGGCTCGCTGCCGGTGAGTCCGTAATATTTGCCATTCAACTCAGAAGCCCAAGGTTTGCCTTCAATGACGTCGAGGGTTCCTTGGCCTGTAGCAGTTTTAACATTTGCTGCGGTCAGGTATTCGGGAATCCATTTGTAGCCCTTGATCTCTTTTCGAGGGTCCAAAAAGGCGCCGGTGCCCGAACCGTCAACCAGAGTGCTGCCGTCTGACTGCAATCTCACAACGTTGCGATAAAGCGGTTCTTGATAGTTGTCTTTGCTTGGCGACATTTGAGCTTGAATCACAGCTTGGGTCTGCCCAAGGTTAATGGCGATGCTTTCATCGGGCGTTGCTTTAGTGCTCTGATAAGTTGTGAGCCCAAGCGCGCCAAACGCAACCGGCAGCGAAATAACCAAAACGATGAGCAGCGACTGCAGCGGGTTGCGCCGCACGTTTCGACGCGCAATGGTTAGCGCGAGCCTGCGGCTGTTTAGTCCTGCAGTGAAGCGGTTAGCCACGGTCGGCCGCCGATGCGTTTGATGATGAACCGGGTGCCGTTGCCTCTGGGTTACGAAGCAGGGTTTTGATGTCGCGAGCGGTCGTGGCTTCGTCAACGATTTGACCGTCGCGAATAATCAAAATGCGGTCAGCCCAGGCTGCGTTCTTTGCGTCGTGAGTTACCAGGATGCCCCCGGCACCAGCGTCGATGCGAGTTCGCAGGGCACGAATTACGTTTTCGCCCATGCGTGAGTCGAGAGCTCCGGTTGGTTCGTCGGCCAAGATCACCTTGCGGCTGCCGACGATGCTTCGAGCAATCGCAACTCGCTGGCGCTGACCACCTGAGATTTCGTCGGGGAATCGCTTGGCTAGCGCGGCAATGCCCATTGACTCGAGTGCTTCGAGGGCCGCTTTGCGAGCGACTGCTCGAGTGATGCCATCGAGCTCGAGTGGCAAGGCTACGTTTTCGATCGCGGTGAGCGCCGGAATCAAGTTGAAGTCTTGAAAGACATAGCCGATGGTTTGGCGGCGCAGGCGCGCGATGTCGGCTGCGGGTGAGGCGTAAAGGTCGAGACCAGCAACGAATGCTTGGCCAGCGTTTGG
>JBEGPW010000074.1:0-16809 GCA_041181225.1 Actinomycetota bacterium
ATGTTGTCGAAGTTTTTCAAAAACTCAGTCGGGTCGGCCAGGTCGACTTTTGTGATGCACAAAATCGGATGCAGCCCGGCGTCAAAGGCAGCGGCCAAATAGCGGTCAATCAAGCGAGTGCGCGGCTCGGGGTTAGCGATTGCCACAACGATTAGCATTTGATCGGCATTGGCCACAATCACGCGCTCAACCTGGTCACTGTCGTCTGCGCTGCGACGCAACAGGCTGGTGCGAGGTTCGACTCGAACGATGCGGGCCAAAGCCCCAACCGTTTCGCTGATGTCGCCGGCTAAAGCAACTCGGTCGCCAACCGCGACTCCGGCCTTGCGCAGTTCTTTGGCGAGGGTAGCGGTGATGGTGCGAGCTTCACTTTCGAGCAAAACGTTGTATCGCCCAAGGTCAACACCCAAAACCATTCCGATTGGCGCGGCTTTGTGATCTGGGCGAATCTTGGTGCGAGGCTTATTGCCCTTGGGATTCGGGCGAATGCGAATGTCTGACTCATCTAAGTCGTGTGCGCCAGCCTCAGGCTCATAAAGCCAACTCAAGCGGTCTGGCCGCCTTCGGCGTTTTTGCCATCGAGCATGTCAGCCCAAAGTTCAGTGAAGTTCGGCATGGTCTTAGCTGTGGTTCCAATGTTTTCAACTTGGATGCCAGCCACACGCAAACCAATGATTGCGCCGGCGGTGGCCATGCGGTGGTCTTCATAGCTGAGCCACTGGGCGCCGTGCAATCCGTTGCCGTCACGCCCGTTGGTCACCGGGTCAATCTCTAGCCCGTCGGCAGTTTCGCGGGCGATGCCGCCAATGCGGTTAATCTCAGTTGCAAGTGCGGTTAGGCGGTCGGTTTCATGCCCGCGAAGGTGGGCAACTCCGGTAATTCGACTGGGTGTGCTGGCCAACGCGGCAAGCGCAGCCACCACCGGCGTCAGTTCGCCGCCGATGCCAAGATCTATATCGAGCCCGCGAATTTCGCCGTTCTCAGGACCTCGCACCGTCAAGCCGGCGGCGCTTCGCGAAACGCGGGCGCCCATCTGCTGCAAAATGCCGTCGAACTCATCGCCAACCTGTGTTGTCGAGTCTGGCCAGCCGGGCACTGTTACCGAACCGCCCGCCACCATCGCGGCTGCCAAGAATGGCCCCGCGTTTGAAAGGTCGGGTTCGATTGCAATCGTTCCGCCGCCGATGGCCCCCGGCTCAACTCGCCATACGGTCGGTTCTGGGTTGCTCACCTTGACGCCGCGTTTGGCTAGCGTGTCTAAAGTCATTTCGATGTGGGGGAGGCTTGGCAAGTGCTGCCCAACGTGACGCAGGGTTAGGCCCAGCTCAAATCTTGGGGCTGAGAGCAAAAGGCCTGAGACAAACTGGCTTGAGGCCGAGGCGTCAATCGTCAGCTCGCCGCCGCGAACGACCCCGGTTGACCTAATGATGAATGGCAGGCTGCCTGCGGCGGCGCCATCCAACCCGTCTTTGATTTCGACGCCCAAACCTCTTAGCGAATCAATCGTGACGTTCATCGGGCGGCGTCGGGCGGCTAGGTCGCCGTCAAACTCAACTTCGCCCGCGGCCAACGTTGCGAGTGGGGGCACGAACCTCATCACTGTTCCGGCTAAACCGCAGTCAATCTTTGCGGGGCCGCGCAGCAAGCCTGGGGTGACCAAGATGTCGCCACCGTCTAACAGCTCAACGCCAACGCCCAACGAGCGCAACGCCTCAATCATCAAGGCTGAGTCACGTGAGTGAAGCGGAGCTTTCAAAAGGGTCGGTGCGTCAGCCAAGGCAGACAAAACTAACTCACGGTTCGTCAAAGATTTTGAGCCGGGCAGGCTGACGACTGCCGAAATCGGGCGCAGGGCAACCGGGGCAGACCACAGGGGGGAATAGCTTTGAGAAGACATTGGTTCAAATTTACCGCAGACGGAGGTCAATTTGAGCAGTTACGCTGGTTCGCTATTTAGCTTGGCTAAGCCACGACTAAACTCAAAATCGATGAGTGAAGTTAAAGACGCCCAAGAAGGCGCAACAGTCTCTATTGCAACGGCTAAAGGAAACCCCGCCCAAAAGGCTTTAGAGTTTGAGCAGCTTGCGATTCCGCTAATGCCTCAGGTTTATGGAATGGCCCTGAGATGGACCAAAAACCCGAGTGACGCCGAAGACCTGGTTCAAGAAACCTTTGCCAAAGCTTTCAACGCTTGGGACCAGTTCGAGCAGGGCACCAACCTAAAAGCTTGGATCTTTCGCATTCTCACCAATACTCAAATCAACAGCTACAACAAAAAAGCTAAAGATCAAGCAAAGGTCAGCATCGACCAGTTCGAAGAATGGCAGCTCGGCGACGTTTCTTCGCTAACCAGCATGTCTTCGCGGTCTGCTGAGCTAGAAGCGCTTGATCGCCTTCCCGCCGACATCATCAAAAAGTCGCTCGGTGAACTTGGTGAGTTTCAACAGGTTGTTGAACTTGCGGTAATAGCCGAACTTCCTTACGCCGCAATCGCCGAAGAACTCGGAATTCCGGTCGGAACCGTGATGAGCCGGCTTCACCGCGGAAAAAAGAAGCTCCGCGAAAAACTATTGGAATATGCGATTCAAGAAGGTTATGCAACCGCGCCAAAGGCTGCGGTTGAACCTCTAAAAGACTCAGAATCAGGGAGCCTCTAATGACTTTTGACTGCCAAGAAACCAAACGCCACGTTCACGAGTTTCTTCACAAAGAACTCTCTGATGCCGAGATGCAAGAAATCGTTGCTCATCTCGCTAACTGCGACAGCTGCGGAATCGACTATGACCTTGAAAACTTCGTCAACGGAGCCATCAAGGATTCCTGCTCGGAGGTTCCGCCCCAAGAGTTGGCGGAGCGAGTTTTGGCTAACATTCGCGCGATGCAAAAAGACCTCGACCACGCCTAGGCGCTGCAGAGACCGCTATTCGATCTCTTCGATTCCAAGCCACTCGAACCATCCGCGGTTTAAAACCAACCAGGCCATCAGCCCGAATCCCAGCTGACCGGGGTGGCCCGAAGGCGATTCGCTAAGCTCGATGTTGAAGCCTTCGTGGTCAACCAACGGCCTGAAACAGTCGACAAACGGAACCCCGCGACGCGAACAGACATCTTCGAATCCCGAAGCCAGATGTTCGATGTCTCGGTTTAGTTCTGCCGTGCGCGATGGAATTGGGCCAATCACAAAAGTTGCAATGCCAGCCGACCGGCACTCGTCAAGAATCGTGGCTAAGTTGAGGCGGCTTCGCGATGTCGAAATGCCAGCCAAACAATCGCTACCCGAAAGTGCAATCACCAAGCGGTTGTCGGCATCAGGGCTGAAGCGCCGTTGAGACTCGACCGCCCAGGCGGCACTGAGGCTGGCAGTTGTTTCGTCGGGTGAAGCCAGTGTGTAAATCTCAGCCATTGGGTTAGACGCTTGGGTTTTGGCGCTAACGCGACCCACCCATCCCATGCCTTTAGGGTCACCTGCAGCCGTGGCTGTCGAGTCGCCGATAATGACGATTCGAGTCTTCAGGTTATTCATGATTTCTTAGGCGTCAAACGCTCGAGTGATGAGGTCAGCCTGCTCGGCTGCGTGGCGCTTGGCCGAACCGCTGGCTGGTGACGCTGAGGCTGGTCGTGAAACCAGTTGGGCAACCTGGCCATCCATGTATTTCGGCAAGAAGAGACCGATGTAGGTCCATGGCCCTTGATTTGCAGGCTCGTCTTGAACCCAAACCAACTTAGCGTTTGGATACGCTGCATAAGCTTCTTTGATTTCGTCAACCGGGGTTGGGTAAAGCTGCTCGACGCGAACGATTGCGGTCTTGCCGTCGCCGCGCTTCTGCGACTCGGCGAGAAGGTCCCAATAAATCTTGCCAGAGCAAAGCAGCACCCTAGTCACGGCGTTATTGTCTAGACCCTGCTCGTCGTTGATTACCGGGCGGAATGTTCCGCTGGTGAAATCTTCAACTGAACTTGAAGCTGCCTTCAGGCGAAGCATCGACTTGGGTGCAAAGACGATTAGCGGGCGGCGAGGTGTTGTGAACGCTTGGCGGCGAAGCAGGTGAAAGTGCGAAGCCGGTGTTGAAGGCTGGGCAACAGTCATGTTGTTTTCGGCGCAAAGCTGAAGGTATCGCTCGATTCGGGCCGACGAGTGGTCAGGGCCCTGACCCTCATAGCCGTGGGGCAAAAGTAGGACTAGACCTGAGTGCTGGTTCCACTTTTGCTCGGCCGATGAAATGAACTCGTCGATGATGGTCTGAGCGCCGTTGGCAAAGTCACCAAATTGGGCTTCCCAGAGCACGAGCGCGTCTTTTGACTCAACCGAATAACCGTATTCAAAGCCCATGGCTGCATACTCGCTGAGCAGTGAGTCATAGATCCAGAACTTTGCTTGGCCTGCCTTGAGGTTGCGAAGAGGCATCCACTCTTGACCGTTTTCACGGTCGTGAAAGACTGCGTGGCGCTGAACGAAAGTGCCGCGGCGGCTGTCTTGGCCTGCCATTCGAACCGGCACTCCCTCAACCACGAGTGAGCCAAGGGCGAGCAACTCGCCAAAGCCCCAGTCGATTCCGCCGTTGCGACTCATCTCAACGCGCTTAGCAAGGAGCTGCTGAAGTTTAGGGTGAACCGTGAAGCCCGGAGGGGTGTTGTTGTGAGCATCACCGATGAGCTCAACCACGCTGCGAGCGACTGCGGTCGGGTGGGCGAGAGTTGGGTGGTCGCTCGCGGTGGTTCCGATGCCAATCGGGCGCGGAACGAGTTCAACAGTTGCCGACATTGCCTCGTGAACGTCAATGAAGGCTTTCTCGAGCTTCGCCTGAAAGTCGGTGTTAAAGGCTTCGAACTCTTCGCGCGTGATGTCTTTACGACCCACCAAAGCTTCGAGATAAAGAGTTCTGACCGAGCGCTTCGCCTCAATGAGGTTATACATCAGCGGCTGAGTCATCGACGGGTCGTCGCCTTCGTTGTGGCCGCGGCGTCGGTAGCATACGAGGTCAATGACCACATCTTTTTTGAACTTCTGTCTGAAGTCAAAAGCCAGCTGAGCCACGCGAACCACGGCTTCTGGGTCGTCACCGTTCACGTGAAAAATCGGAGCCTGGATGCCCTTGGCGATATCGGTTGAATACACGGTTGATCGCGATTCACTCGGCGGGGTCGTGAAACCTACCTGGTTGTTAATAATTAGGTGGATGGTGCCGCCCGTGCGATAGCCGCGCAGAGCCCACATGTTTAGCGTCTCAGGAACCACGCCTTGACCAGCGAAAGCTGCGTCGCCGTGAATCAAAACCGGCAGCACCGGATAACTCTGTGGCATGGTCTCGAGTCGATCGAGCTTGGCTCGCACGATTCCCTCGAGAACCGGGTTGACGGCCTCAAGGTGTGAAGGGTTGGCGGCCAAAGAAACTCTGACCTGCTTGCCTTCTGGGCTGGTGAATACACCTTCGGTTCCGAGGTGATACTTCACGTCGCCTGAGCCCTGAACCGTCTTGGTGTCGGTGTTTCCTTCGAACTCGCGGAACACCTGCCCATAGGTTTTTCCGGCGATGTTGGTCAAAACGTTTAGGCGACCGCGGTGGGCCATTCCAATCGCAACCTCATTGAGGTCGGAGTGAGCAGATGCCTGAAGCAACTGGTCTAGAGCGGCAATCGCTGACTCACCGCCTTCGAGACTGAAGCGCTTTTGACCGACAAACTTGGTCTGCAAAAAAGTTTCAAAAGCTTCGGCCTCATTTAGCTTTCCCAAAATGCGAAGCTGCTCTTCGCGCGTTGGTTTGCTATAGGGGTGTTCAAGCTGATCTTGAAACCAGGTGCGCTCTTCAGGGTCTTGAATGTGCATGTATTCAATGCCTACTGTTCGGCAGTAGGTGTCACGCAAAATCTTTAGGGTGTCGCGAAGCAAAGCTTTAGGTTTGCCACCGAACCCACCAGTCTTGAAGGTGCGGTCAAGGTCCCAGAGGCTTAGGCCGTGAGTTAGAACATCTAGGTCTGGGTGAGAACGCATCTTGTATTCAAGCGGGTCGATGTCGGCCATGAGGTGGCCGCGAACCCGGTAGGCGTTAATCAGTTCTTGAATGCGAGAGACTTTGTTGCGCTCGTCGACGTCATCGTTTTCAATGTCGCTGACCCACCGGATTGGCTCGTAGGGCACTCGCAGGTCTGCAAAAATGTTGTCATAGAAGCCACGTTCGCCAAGCAGAAGCTCGTGAACCTTCTTTAGGAACTCACCTGAGCCTGCGCCTTGAATTACGCGGTGGTCGTAGGTTGAGGTCAACGTGACAACCTTGCCGACGCCCATTTTTGCTAGCTGAGACTCGGCCATGCCTTGGAACTCGGCAGGGTATTCAAGCGCGCCCGCGCCGATGATTGAGCCTTGACCTTTGCTGAGGCGCGGAACCGAGTGAACGGTTCCGATTCCACCGGGGTTAGTAAGCGAAATCGTAGTGCCCGCGTAGTCGTCGGCGGTTAGCTTGCCTTCGCGCCCGCGCTTGACAACGTCTTCGTAAGCAACCAAAAACTCTGCAAAATTCAAACGTTCGGCGCGCTTAATGCTTGGCACTACCAGAGCGCGTGTGCCGTCTGGGCGCGGAAGGTCGATTGCCAAGCCAAAGTTAATGTGTGCTGGTGAAACCGAGGTTGGTTTGTCGTCGATGACATCGTAATAAACGTTTTGGCTCGGAAAATCTTTTACGGTTTGAATCAAGGCGTAGCCGATTAGGTGTGTGAACGAAACCTTGCCGCCGCGCGTGCGACCTAGGTGACTGTTTATGACAATTCGATTGTCAATCAAAAGTTTTGCTGGAATCGCTCGCACGCTTGTGGCTGTCGGCACGGTGAGCGAGGCATCCATGTTTGTGGCGATGGCTTTAGCCATGCCCTTCAAGACCGTTAGTTCGTCTTGAGGTTCAGCTTCATCGTCTGCGATAACAGAAATTGCGCTGGTGACGGGCGCTTGAGCGGGAATCGGCTGTGGTCGAGGTTCGACTCGAGTGGTTTTAGCAACAATCTGACTTGCTTCGCCCGGTTGGGTAACCGGGGCAACATTTAGCGGTGCCGGAGTCGGCGCAGCTGGGGTCGCTGGCACATTAACCGGCTCAATGGCAATGCTGGGTTCGAGCGGTGCCGGAGGCACTGAAGCGGCAGGTTGAGACTGCAGTGACTGGTAGTGCTCAAGCATCGGCCACCAGGCTTTGTCTACGGCGTCTGGGTTTTCAACAAACTGCGAATACATCTCGGCAACGAGCCACTCGTTGGCCCCGAAATCGTTTCCGTTTGGCGTATTTTCGCTTGACAAAAGACCACCTTTTTAGAACCATTTGTCTCAATAAACGTGCGCTTCAAGCCTAGCCGTTACACAGCCGTGATTTTTGGCTTTCGGCAATCTTTGGCGAGCATTCAGAAACCGTAGCTCGCTAAACTGATAACACCTATGAATGACTGGTTGATGCTGGGCTTGGGTGTCGCGCTGACCGCCGCCACCGGATTATTTGTGGCGAGCGAATTTTCTCTAATCAACCTCGATCGAAACGAACTCGAATCCCGTCGCTTGCGCGGTGAGCGAGGCCTGAGCAACTCGATTCGTGCTTTATTGCGAACCAGCACCCACCTCTCTGGGGCTCAGCTGGGAATCACACTCACAACGATGCTCACCGGTTTTTGGGTCGAGCCGGCGCTCTCTAACCTTCTAAGACCCGTCCTGATTGGTTGGGGCGCCGAAGAATCAACTGTCGAGCCAATCGCTCTTGTTATCACCCTTGTTCTTGCAACGTTCTTTTCAACTCTGTTCGGTGAGCTTGTTCCTAAGAAGTTGGCCTTGAGTGAGCCGCTAGCCGTGAACCGATTCGTAATTCCATTTCAGCTTGCTTTCACTTGGCTTTTTCACTGGATGATTTGGCTCTTGAATTCGGTGGGAAACTCGGTTGTGCGACTTTTTGGCATCGAGCCGCGCGAAGAACTTAGCAGTAGTCGCACGGCCGAGGAACTTGCTTCGTTGGTGCGCCGAAGCGCGTCACTTGGCGCGCTGGACCAGCAAACCGCAACTCTGATTACCAAAACGCTTCAGCTCACCCAACTAGCGGCGTCTGACGTTATGACTCCCCGCCCGCGCATGTTTGTGGTCAATCGAGAAGACACTGCGGCCACCGTGATCGCCCAGTGCATTGCAACCGGGCACTCGAGGTTTCCGGTGCTTGACGGTTCAAGCGACGATGTTGTTGGAGTGGTGCACGTCAAGAAGGCTGCGGCTGTGCCACGAGAGCGTCGCGCTGAGGTTGCTGTGACAGCACTAATGGCCGAACCGCTGCGAGTGCCCGAGACAATGAGTCTTGAAAACCTAATGGGTGAGTTGCGAGCAAAAGGGCTTCAGTTTGCCATCGTGGCCGACGAATACGGTGGCACCGCCGGGCTAGTTACCCTTGAAGACCTCGTTGAGGAGCTAGTGGGAGAGCTTGTCGACGAGCATGACCGCGCAAAAGTCGGCGTTCGCCGCGGTGGCAACGACACTGTACTGTTTGAGGGCATGATGAGGCCAGATGAACTTCTCGAAATGGCAATTAAAGTTCCAGAGCACGGCGCCTATGAGACGGTGGGTGGCTATTTGATGAGCGCTCTGGGGCGCATTCCTAAAGTCGGCGACGAGGTTGAAATCGAAGACGGCCTGCTTCGAATCGAACGCATGGATAATCGCCGTGTTGAGCGAGTCCGTTTCGTTCCGAAGGCATCTGACGAATCGGCGGTGAGTGATGCCTAGCGCTCTATCGGGAATTCTTTGGGCTTTGGTCTTGATTTTGGGCAACGGCTTTTTTGTTGCAGCCGAGTTCGCACTTATTTCGGCCCGCCGCGCTCAAATCGAGCCGCTAGCCGAGGCTGGCAGCTTGCAAGCCCGAACCACAATTCACGCCATGGAGAAAGTTCCGTTGCTGTTGGCGGCCTCTCAAATCGGCGTGACGATTTGTTCGCTTCTGTTGTTGGTTATTGCCGAGCCAGCAATTCACGAACTTTTGTCACCGGCACTGCATCTCACCGGGTGGGGAGAAGCCGTGGAATCTGGAGTAGCGTTTGCACTGACTCTGACTTTGGTTTCGTTTATGCACGTGGTTGTTGGCGAGATGATTCCCAAACAAATATCTTTTGCGATTCCTGAGCGAGCTGCACTGATTTTGGTTCCAATGCTCTTTGGCTTTGCCCGATTACTGACACCTTTGGTCTATTTTCTAAACGCTGTAGCCAACCTGGTTTTGAAGTCAGTTGGCGTAAAACCCAAAGACGAAGCCAACTCGGCTTTCACTCTCGACCAAGTTGAAGACATTGTTGAACATTCGACACGCGAAGGTGTCTTGAGCGATTCGAGCGGCACCATTTCGAATGCCTTCGAGTTCACCGAAAAGAAGGTTTCAGACGTTGCGGTTGCTGTTGATCAGCTGGTGGTCTTTGATTATTTCGTCACGCCTCGCGAAATTGAACAGGCGGTGGCAAAGTATGGTTTCTCTCGCTACGTGTTGCGTTCCGAAGACGGAGAAATAACCAGTTATCTGCACCTAAAAGATGTCATCGACCTGCGTCTCGACGAAGCCGATCGCGCGGTGCCCGCGAAGCGCATCCGCAGCCTATTGTCTTTGCCAGCATCTATGGAACTCGAAGATGCGCTCGCGAGCATGAAACGCGTGCAGGCCCACCTAGCAAAGTCATTTGACCCTCAAGGCAACATCACTGGAGTTTTGTTTCTCGAAGACATTATCGAGGAACTCGTCGGAGAAGTCGACGACAGTACCCGCCGCTAGACCGTTGCCTTAGGCCACCTGGCACGCTCGTATTGAAAAGGCCAATAGTTGATTTCAACGCCCAGTTCGTGAGCCGCGCGCAGTGCGAAATGTGGGTCTCGCATGCTCTGGCGGCCCAGCATCACGACCGCTATCTGGCCGTCTTCGAGAATCTGCTCAGCCTGAGCGGCCGAAGTAATTTGCCCTACCGCCGAAACTGGTTGACCAACTTTTTCGGCAATCTCTTCGGCGAACGGCACCTGGTAACCAGGGCCGGTAGGAATCTTCACGCCGGTGATTAGACCACCAGACGAGATGTCAAAAAGGTCAGCGCCGCGCTCGGCACACCATCTGGCTACGGTCGCGATGTCATCGGGAGTCACTCCTCCGTCGGCATAGTCGGTGGCAGAGAACCTTACAAAGATTGGCGCTGAGTTTGGGATCGCCTCCCGAATCGCAGACACGACATCCAAGATGAATTTTGCTCGATTTTGAAGGCTGCCGCCGTACTCGTCGTTGCGTTTATTGGTGAGCGGAGACAAAAACTGGTGCAAAAGGTAACCGTGCGCGGCGTGAACCTCAACCGCGTCAAATCCGGCGGCGATAGCTCGGGCTGCTGCTGCTGACCAAGCTTGAACCAATTCCGGAATCTCATTAGTTTCAAGTTCACGCGGTGCAGCGTATCCATCAAACGCCTCGGAGGTGCTCGAAACCGACTGCCATCCGCCGTCTGCAATCGCGATTGAACCTTCGCCCGACTGCTCGCGGTGGGTCGAGGCCTTGCGGCCAGCGTGTGCCAACTGAAGCGCTGCCTTAGCGCCTTGGCCGTGAATGAAATCGGTGACGCGTCTCCAAGCTTGAACTTGCTCTTCGTTATATATTCCAGGGCACCACGGGCTGATGCGCCCCTCTGCAACGATGCCGGTGGCTTCGGCGATGATCATGCCAGCACCGCCAATTGCCATTGAACCCAAGTGCACCAAATGCCAGTCGCTCACTACTCCATCTAGATTTTCACAGGAGTATTCACACATCGGCGGCACCCAGATGCGGTTTCGAACTTCTAAGCCCCGAACGACGATTGGTTCAAACAGTTTTGCCATGGCTAAAGCCTAAAACATTAATCTCACTGTATTTTGGACTCATGACCGAAGACCACCTCAACAAGTTGCTCGGCGCCCCAGCGGCCGATGACAACAAATATTCCCGAGGTGTGGTCGGCTTCATTACTGGTTCTCGTGAATATCCTGGTTCAGCGCTTTTGGGGGTTGCGGGAGCGGTTCGAACGGGGGTGGGCATGGTTCGTTACCTTGGCCCAAACGAACCGGCGAACCTGGTTCTGTTGGCAAGACCAGAAGTAGTGATTCAACCCGGCCCGGCAGATGCGTGGGTGGTTGGTTCAGGAATGCCAACTGAAGCTTTCAACACGGTAGTTTTGCAAAACATTTATGACTTTGGAATCGTCGTCATTGACGCCTCGGGCATGACTCAGGTTGACTATTCAAAACTCACGGGCAAAGCTGTCTTGACGCCGCACGCCGGCGAACTCGCAAGGCTACTTCGCCATCTTGGCCAACCGGGGCCATCGGTCGCGACTCTTTCAAGTCTTGAAGCAGCGGCTCTCGCGGCCCGACTTACCGGTCAAACAGTCTTGTTAAAGGGGCACCAATCAGTTATCGCTGAGCCTGATAAACCACCGGTGGTTTTGCCTGCGGCTTCGACCTGGTTGGCAACCGCGGGCACCGGCGATGTGCTCGCTGGAATTCTCGGAGCATTGCTCGCAGTGCATTCGGCCGACGTGTTAGAGGGTCGGGTGAGCGTAGCTGAAATTGCCCAGCTAGCGGTTAGAGTGCACTCTCTTGCTGCCGAGATTGCAGGGCAATCTGGCCCACCAGCTGCTTTGGATGTCGCCGAATCTGTCAGAATGGCAGTTCGTCAATTGGCGTTTTGAGATTCTAGAACTGATTGTGAGCCCCACCCCGATGAACATCTTGAGACGCCTCGGCCAAAACGGCACTGTTTTAGTGCTTGCGATAATTTTGGTTCACTCGGGCCTGTGGATTTTAGGTTCGACCATCGAGTCTGACGCAATGGGTGACATTTTGTTTGCCTATGAGCCTTGGGTCAATGCCCTTCACGCCGGAGGAAAATGGGGTGGAATCAACGCCGAGTGGGTTTACCCTTTTGTGGCGTGGGTTCCCTTGCTAATTGCAAAACTTATGTTTTTCACCGACTACAAATCAGCTTGGGTGCTGATGGCTTGCACTCTGAATGTTTTTGCGCTGGGCCAAATCGTCGGATGGGGTCGCCGTCTTCAAAACTACAAAGTTGTTTGGTATTTCTTGGGCTTTATTGTATTGCTCGGGCCAGTGGCAATCTCTCGTTTAGACGGAATAAGTGTCTCGCTTGCGCTCTTTGGTGTGGCGAGCCTTCAGCTCGTTGCCAACCAGGTCGACTCGATCGAGAGGGTGGTTTTGCGCACCGATCGAGCACTCATTTTGCTAACCATTGCGGCCTGGATGAAAGTCTGGACGGTCGCACTGGTTCTTGGCCTTTTGAAAACCAAAGAGACTTTTCGTCGGCAACTATTAGTTCTAACAGTGACTTGCGGTGCCATTATTGGCACAGCGGCGCTGTTGGGTGCAAATGTCAACCTGTTCAGTTTTCTGTGGTTCCAATCAAATCGCGGTCTTCAAATCGAGTCGCCCGTTGCAAACTTTTGGATCTGGCTAGCGACCTTTAAGACGGGCGATGCAGTTATCTATTTTGACTACCCACTTATTACCTGGCAGGTTTCTGGGCCGGCTTCTGAAATCGCGTCAACTCTCACTCTTTCGGCCATGTTGGTTGCGATTTACATTACGGCGATGTTGATTTGGAATGGAAACAAGGCGGGGGTTTCGGCAACTCGGCTCGCAAGCCTGGGAGGTCTAACTGCAACCCTCGACCTGATTGTCTTCAACAAGGTTGGCTCGCCGCAATATCAGCTTTGGCTTGCTGTTCCAGTGGCCATGGGGTTGTATTTTGGTTTGGAAAATTGGCGCGTGCCAGTTGTTGCCACGCTCTTGTTGGCCGTTCTCTCGCAGCTGATTTACCCAATCATGTACACCCAGCTGATTAAAGCCGAACCACCATCAGTTTCGGTTTTGACGGCCAGAAACCTGGTTTTGATTGCACTTTTGGTTTGGTCAAACCTAGAGTTGGGCAAACGGCCCAAGACCGAGTTAGCTGTTTAGCAGTTCGGTCAACAGATTGCCCATGATTTCGTTTTCGATTAGAAAGCCATCGTGGCCAAAGGCTGATTCAATAACCCGCAACTTGCCACCAACCAGCTCGCCGCCAATGTGCTTGGCAATAAACGCCTGATCTTGAATCGGGAACAACCGGTCGCTGTCGATTCCGGCAACTAGGGACTTTGCTCGGATGCTGGCCAAAGCCTGCTCAGCCGAACCTCGCCCGCGGCCAACGTCATGAGAGTTCATCGCCTCAACCAGTGTGATGTAGCTGTTGGCGTCGAACCTGCGGGTGAACTTGTTTCCGTGAAAATCGAGGTAGCTTTCAACGGCAAATTTTCCGCCGCCGCCGAGCGGGCTAACCGAACTTTGCCAGGTGCGTTCAAATCTCGAGTTGAGCTCGCCCGGTGAGCGATAGTTAAGGAGTGCCATACGTCGGGCTAGGGCTAATCCTCGACTCGGGCCAAAACCAGGCTTTGCGTCATAGTAATCACCGTTGTTAAAGGCGGGGTCGGTGCGAATCGCCTCGACTTGCACAGAGTTGAGGGCTATTTGGTCGGCCGATGAAATCGCTGGTGCGGCTATTACGGCGATGCGGTCGACGCGATGACCTTGGCTGATGGCCCACTCAAGGGTGTGCATGCCCCCCATTGAGCCACCAATAATGCTGTGCCACTTGGCTATCGACATTTGGTCGGCAAGCAAAACTTGGGCTGCAACCTGGTCGCGAATCGTAATGTGCTGAAAGCGCGCTCCGTATTCGCGACCGTGACTGTCGAGCGAGGCTGGCCCGGTGCTTCCTTGGCAACCCCCGAGCATGTTCGGGGCGACGACAAAGTAACGGTCGGTGTCAACTGCAAGACCTGGGCCAATGATTCCGCTCCACCAACCAGCTGTAGGGTGAGCAGCCGAGGCTCCACCGGCGGCGTGTGAATCGCCGGTCAGGGCGTGCATCACCAAGATCGCGTTGCTGGCTTCAGCGTTGAGATTTCCCCAGCTTTCATAGGCGATTCGAACGCCTGTCAGTTCTCGCCCGTTTTCAAGTTTGAACGGGGGCAAGCTCACAAACTGGCGGTCGCCCGCTGGGTCACCGTCGCGCCAAGCGCCGCTCGCGGGCGGGCGCCCTGCAAGTTGACGAACTTGCTCTTCGGTGATGAACTCCGAAGGAACGGTGTCTTCAGATGTCTGAAATTCCATGTTTGACCTAATTACGAAAAACAAGGATGGCGAGCCGTGAGACCCACCATCCTTGCATTCAAATGGTTAGTTGACTTCTAACGTCAACGTTACGCAGTTATTTTGCGGCAGCAAAACCGGTCTCTAGGTCGGCGATGATGTCGGCTAGAGTCTCGAGCCCAACTGACAGGCGCACTAGGCCAGGGGTTACCCCGCTGGTTAGTTGCTGCTCAGGTGAGAGCTGTGAGTGGGTGGTGCTCGCTGGGTGAATCACGAGTGATCGAACGTCACCGATGTTTGCGACGTGGCTGAAGAGGTTTAGGTTGTCAACGAACTTCGAGCCAGATTCGACTCCGCCCTCGATTTCAAACGACACGATTGCGCCGGCACCCTTTGGTGCATACTTCTGACCGGCTGCATACCAAGGTGAGGTTGGCAGACCGGCATAGTTGACGCTCTTGACCTGAGGGTGCTTCGCTAGCCACTCGGCAACGGCCTTGGCGTTTTCAATGTGACGCTCAATTCGAAGGCTCAGAGTTTCGATGCCCTGAATCAACTGGAAAGCACTGTTTGGCGAGATAGCTGCGCCTAGGTCGCGAAGCCCCTGAACGCGTGCCTTGATGATGTATGCGATTCCGTCGCCCAGTGCCGCCGTGTAGTTCACGCCGTGGTAGCTAGGGTCTGGCTGGGTTAGACCTGGGAACTTGTCGCTCTTGCTCCAGGCAAACTTTCCGCCGTCAACGATGGCACCAGCAACAACCGTGCCGTGGCCGGCCAAGAACTTGGTTGCCGAGTGAATAACGATGTCGGCGCCGTGCGCAAGTGGCTTGATTAGGTATGGGGTTGCAACGGTGTTGTCAACAATCAACGGAACACCGTGAGCGTGAGCTACTCCGGCAACGCCTTCGATGTCAAGAATTGACACCTTTGGGTTGCTGATAGTTTCGGCAAAGAACAGCTTGGTGTTTGGGCGAACCGCGGCAGCCCACTCATCCAAGTTGTCTTGGTCTTCAACAAAAGTGGTCTCAATGCCGAGCTTAGGCAGAGTGTATTTGAACAGGTTGTAGGTTCCGCCATAGATCTTCGACGAAGAAACAAGGTGGTCGCCGGCTTCGGCAATGTTCAAGATCGCAAGAGTTTCGGCTGCCTGGCCCGAAGCCAAAAGCAACGCTGCGGTGCCGCCCTCGAGAGCTGCAATGCGCTTCTCGGCGACATCTTGGGTCGGGTTCATGATGCGGGTGTAAATGTTGCCAAACTCAGCCAAACCAAAGAGGTTCTTAGCGTGCTCGCTTGAGTTAAACACATAAGCGGTGGTCTGATAAATCGGGGTAGCGACCGCGTTGGTTGTTGGGTCTGGGGTTGCGCCAGCGTGAATCTGGGCGGTTTCAAAACCCCACTGCGTTGCGTCTGTGCTCATTTGTGTTTCTCGTTTCTTGATATTGGATTCATAAGTTTGGTTCGGGCTTAACTAAAAGTTACAAACCCCTCGGGTTCTAAGCAAGTTGGCGAGAAACACTTCGTAACTTTAACTCAGATGACCGCCGGCCACCGCGGTGATGCTTATGCGCCAGCAGCTTCATCCAAGGTGTCGAATGCCAGCGAAGCCAGCAGGGCCGAGGCATCTGGCATTACCGTTTCGTCGAAGCGCACCTGTGCCGAATGGTTGTTTGGCGCAGTGGTCGGGTCGAGTTCTTGCGGGCAGGCTCCAACAAAAACGAACGCTCCGGGAATCTCTTTGAGAACCGAAGCGAAGTCTTCGCCACCGGGGGTGGGGTCTTTGAGGTTTATGTATCGGCCAGGGCCCAAAACCTGCGGCGCGACTTTTTCAACTCGAGCCACCGCATCGTCATCGTTGATTAGAACCTTGGTTGCTGGAGCATAGACGCCGTCAAATGCAACATCAACTTCAACGCCGTAAGCCGCAGCCGTTCCCGCCAAAAATCGGGGAATCAGGTGACGAACTTTGTCGAAGTGCTCATCGCTAAAAGTTCTCACGGTCGCACCAAAGCTGGCTTCGGATGGCGTCACATTGCTCGCTCCGACTGTGCCCGCCTTCACCCAGCAGACGTTGACAATAGTTGGGTCGAGCGGGCTTAGCTGCTTGGTAATCGCGGTTTGCAGGCCACTGATCATTTCGGCCATTACCGAAATCGGATCCTGCGACAGCCAAGGCATCGAGCCGTGCCCGCCCTTGCCTTTGATTGTCGCTGTGAACTCACCGGCTGAGGCCATGAGTGCCCCGCGCTTGGTTCCGAATGCCCCCGACTGATACATCGCAAAAACATGCACGCCATATGCGGCAATCGGTTTCACGCCGTCTACGAGGTGCGAGTTTTCGGCGAGCATCACATCGGCGCCACCCTGCCCTTCTTCGCCAGGCTGAAACCAAAACAAAACGTTGCCGGCAAGTTGGTCGCGGTGAGTGTGCACAAGGTGTGCAGCGCCGATGCCGATGGCAATGTGCAGGTCATGGCCGCAGGCGTGCATTGCTCCGTTCGTCGAAGCAAATTTCTCGCCACTGTCTTCAATCACCGGTAGGGCATCCATGTCGGCGCGAATCAAAACTGTAGGGCCGGGTTTTGCACCGCGGATCAAAAGCGTGATCGAACTTAGGTCTTTGCCGAGCGTGATTTCGCCCAAGCATTCGATGGCTTCAA
>JBEGPW010000075.1:0-6111 GCA_041181225.1 Actinomycetota bacterium
ACCCAATATTTCATTGCGTCAATCATCGCCAAACGCATGTCTGCGTTGTCATAGTTGAGCTGAATCACGTCTGACCAGTCAGTGCCAAGCGGCGGCTGAAAGTTGCCCGAACCGTCGAGCAGGTACCAGTCCTTATGAGCGGTCCAGGGGTTATCCCAAGCGGTGTGGTTTGGAACCCAGTCCATAATCACGTGCATTCCGCGCTCGTGAGCGCCGGCAATCAGCTCGCGCAGGTCGGCATCGGTTCCGAACTCAGGGTTCACAGCTTTATAGTCGGCGACCGAGTATGGCGAGCCGAGGGTTCCCTTGCGTTCGGGCAAGCCAATTGGGTGAATCGGCATTAACCAGAGAATGCCCACGCCTAGCGATTTCAGTCGATTGAGTTGGCTGGTCACGCCTTTGAAATCGTGAGAGTCACTAAATTGACGCACGTTGACTTCATAAATAGTTGCTGGGCCGGCCCACGAGGGAGTGTCTTGGGGGTCTGAGGCAGAAGCCTGTGCTGAGTTGCTCGAATCTTTCTGTGCCGTCACAAAAGTCAGGGTCAGGCTTAGGGCCAACGCAGTCGCAATTGCGACTAACCGAGCCCGTTTTGACAGCGAAAAAGTCTTCATTATTAAACAATGCCACAACAAGACCGAAACCCAACGACGATTTAACGGGGCCTCAAATTTAACAACTCAGTAACTATTAGCGACACGAACTCGACAAGTTGCTTTTCGGCGATAGCTGAGAGTATTCTGTGAATAGTTGGAGGCAAGGGATTGCCTTTGATAAGGCTCTAGGGGAATCAAATGTCGAAGAAGATTTCAAAAGACCGCAGCTGCGGACACAAAAAATCTGCAGTTAAGTCAGAGGGTCGTTCTTGGCGTCTGTGGGAATCTTTGGCGACCGAGGCAGCAGAAGTTGGCCACCTGAAGTGCGACACCTGCAAACTGCTGCACCTCATTGCAAACTTGGCTGAGCCAACTGGCGTGGGCGCGTTGAAGTATTCAACCAAGCGAGCCGTTGCAATCGCGCCAGTTATTGAAATCGCAGCCTAATCTCAAACCTCAGGCGCCTCGTTTCGCGCCTGCCTGTCTAAACTTTTCACCGCCTAAAAGCAAACTTGCTTTCTTGATGTTAACTTTTCGTTTACGAGTCGAGTGCTCTTTTGAAACCTAAATTTTGTAACTTTTTATCATGACATTAAGAGTTGCGCTGGTGACGGAATCTTTTTTGCCGTCAATCAATGGCGTTACCAACTCTGTGCTCAGGGTTCTAGAAACCTATAAGCAGCACAACTTCGAAGCGATGGTTATTGCCCCAACCGCGCCGACAGAAAAACACCTCGGTTTCAAACTCACAAAATCGGCCTCAGTGCCATTCATGCAGTTTCCGGTTGCTGTTCCTAGCCCGTTTCTTCAGGCCCAACTCGAAGACTTTGCCCCAGACATAATCCACGTTGCTTCGCCCTTCATGCTTGGCGGCCAGGCAATCGCCGCAGCAGAGCGCATGGGCGTGCCATCCGTTGCGATTTATCAGACCGACATCTCGGGCTATGTCGAAAGATACAACTTCAAGTTTGCTCGCCCGATGGTCGACAAACTTATTGCGGCGATCCATCAGCCGGCAACCCTCAACCTTGCCCCAACCCCCGAAACCGCAGGTTATCTTGAGCGCATCGGCGTGGGTAATGTTGCCGTGTGGGGCCGCGGCGTTGACCTAGACCTGTTTCACCCAAACCGTCGCAGCGATGTTGAGGCAACCGACTTGCGCGCCAAAGTTCAAGCCGCTGCCGCAGCCAAGAACGGTCAAGAGCCAGTTGTCATCGGTTTCGTCGGTCGCCTAGCGCCCGAAAAACAGGTTCAGCGATTGGCAGAACTTTTCAAAATCGAAAACACCGCGTTCCTCGTGGTCGGCGATGGCCCCGAGCGCGCCCGCCTTGAAGCCGAGTTCGCCGGGCACCCTGTTACTTTTGCCGGCCGCCTCTCGGGTCTAGAGCTCGCAAATGCCTATGCAGCAATCGACATTTTTGTGCACTTCGGAACCGAAGAGACTTTTGGCCAGACAATTCAAGAAGCTCAAGCCGCGGGCCTTTCTGTGGTTGCGCCGGCAGCCGGCGGACCAAAGTTCTTAGTCGAAGACGGCGTTAGCGGGTTCTTAGCCGAGCCATTCCAGAAGCACGGCTTCACTAAAACCGTTCGAGCACTAGTCGAAGACCAAGAGCTTCGAGCCAAACTCGGCGAAGGTGCCCGTCGAGCGGTTATCAAAAACTCTTGGCAAGCGAACAACGACAAACTTTTAGAGTTCTACAATGAAGCGATAGCAATCAATCAGGTCAAACGATCTGGCGCTTCAAAGAGAGCACTAAATATTGAACTGGCTTAACGCAGACGCAATCATCGCAAACCTCGGCAACTTTGCCGTATGGGGTGTTGCGATCATCATCTTTTTAGAAACCGCAACCATTTTTGGTTCGTTTCTGCCTGGCGACTCACTCCTGTTTTTGCTCGGCCTCAGCCTTGCCACGGTTCCTAACCTCGAAAAGTTTCCCTTTGCCCTCGCGCTCCTGATTGTTTTTGTTGCGGCCGTACTAGGCTCAGAAGTCGGTTTTTGGCTCGGCAAACGCATCGGCCCCCACCTCTTTGAGCGGCGCTCGAACTGGTTTTTCAACGCGAAGACAGTCGAGCGAACTCAAGATTTCTTCGTGCGATACGGAGCCAGGGCAATCATCCTCGCCCGTTTTGTTCCCGTTCTTCGAGCGTTGGTGCCGATGTTTGTCGGCATCAGCCACTTTGAATGGAAACGCTTCTTGAGATATAACCTGATCGGCGGTTTCGCTTGGGTTGTTGGCGTGATGAACATGGGCTATTGGCTCGGTCAAATCACATGGGTTCACGACAATCTCGAAGTTGTGGTGTTGAGCTTTGTTGTGCTTTCGTCGTTGCCGCTGCCGATTGAATTGTTAATCAATTATCTAAAACGCCGCAAACACGCTCGCACTATTGCCGAGGGCGAGAACCTCGTTGAGGCAGAAGCGCTCGAGGGCGCTCGCAAATCAAAATAGGCGCCGCTAACTAAGCAGCTAGAACCGTTTCGAAAGTCTCGAACTCTTCGTGGTTGAGGCGCGTGAAAGCCGGGTACTTCGCCTCGAAACCGTCACCCGAAGACTTGCCCGACATCTTGCGCTTGAAAAACGGAAAGAGATAGGCGCGAACCCAACGAACTGTTTCACGAATAGATCGGCTTAGGTCAGGCGCCGGAGCCAAAATGGCCTCGGGCATTCGATAGTCGAGGTTCATCACCGCGGCAGCTCGATTGGCAACCATAATGTGCCCATGGCCCGAAAAGTGAACCATGTCGTCGGCCCAGTACCGCAGGTCGCGAAGCTCGTGAATGCGGTGAACGTCAATGACTTCGATGCCAAGTTCCGCCGCACTTCGCTCAATGATCGCGGTCATTCGGGCAGCTCGAGCGGCCATTGGGCTAAAAATTCTTAGGTGCACCGGGTTCATGATGTTAGCAACCACAACCTTGGCGCCGGTGGCTTGAATGCGCATGAGACCCTCGCGATAAACTCGCTCGAGCTCGGGCAGTTTTTTAGCCTTGGTCATAATGTCGTTAGCCCCGGCCATCACCGTGATGAAGTCAGGGTTCAAAGCTAACGCGGCATCAAGCTGAGTGGTCATAATCTTCTTGAGTTTGCTGCCTCTGATAGCGAGGTTTGCGTAATGAAAGCTGTTGCCGCGCTCTTCGGCTTGAATCGTTAGAAGGGCGGCTAAACGGTCTGTCCAGCCACAACCCTCGCGGTTGTCGAACCACTCGAAGGCAAAGTCGCCGAGGCCTTCAGAGAGCGAGTCTCCGATAGCAACATAGTTGCGAATTTGGCCATAGGTCACGTTTCAACTATCGATTTGAATAGTTAACTTAAGCTGAAGACACCCGAAACTGTCGGCAAAAGCCCAGTTACCTAATCGAGCAGGTCAGCCACCGAGTTGAGAATCTCGTTTGGTCTAAACGGATACTTCTCGATTTCAGTCTGGTCGGCGATGCCGGTCAAAACCAAAACCGTGTGCAAGCCAGCCTCGATGCCGGCAACAACGTCAGTGTCCATGCGGTCACCGATCATCCCGGTTGATTCTGAGTGGGCCCCGATTTTGCGCATCGCCGAACGGAACATCATTGGGTTTGGCTTGCCTACGATGTATGGCTCTTTGCCGGTGGCTTTGGTGATCAGCGCGGCGACCGAACCGGTGGCTGGCAAAACTCCGTCGGCTGAAGGGCCGGTCGCGTCTGGGTTTGTCGCGATGAAGCGTGAACCACTGTTGATTAGGCGAATCGCACGCGTCAAAGATTCGAAGTTGAAATTGCGAGTTTCGCCGAGCACAACATAGTCGGGGTTTTGGTCGGTCATCACATAACCAATGTCGTGCAGTGCGGTCGTCATTCCAGCCTCACCCAACACAAACGCGGTTCCGTTGGGGTTTTGAGATTTCAAAAAATTCGCGGTGGCGAGGGCTGAAGTCCAAATGCGGTCTTCGGGCACGTCGAGACCGGTGGCCTGCAATCGAGCCGCAAGGTCGCGCGGCGTATAAATCGAGTTGTTGGTCAAAACCAAAAACGGGGTTTCGGTGTCTTGCCACTGTTTGATGAGGGCGGATGCTCCGGGAAGTGCTCGGCCCTCGTGCACCAAGACGCCATCCATGTCGGTTAGCCAAGATTTGATTTCGCTGCGTTTGCTCATAGGTTTAATGCTAGCTGCGACGCCGATATGCTTGAACCTATGTCAGAAGAAGTTGCGATGAACGCGAGCCCCAGTCCAGAGCAAACCACCTGGGGCGTCGGGCCGTGGGTTGGTGAACTGCCGACCGACGAGCACTTTGACCCCGAGCTTCTGGCTGGCGGTGACACCCGCAACGTGCTCGACAAATACCGCTACTGGAGCATGGCCGCGATTGTGGCCGACCTCGACATTCGCCGCCACAACTTTCACGTGGCAATCGAAAACTGGCAACACGACCTAAACATCGGCTCAATCGTGCGAACCGCAAACGCGTTTTTAGCGGCCGAGGTGCACATCATTGGCCACAAACGTTGGAACCGCCGGGGAGCCATGGTCACCGACCGCTATCAACACGTGCGCCACCACAACACGGTTGAAGAGTTCATTGAGTGGGCAAAAACCGGTGGCGACGCCGGTGACCGACTGCCGATTCTTGCGATCGACAATGTGCCAGGATGTTCGCAAATCGAAACCTACGAAATGCCCAAAAACTGCGTTTTGCTGTTTGGTCAAGAGGGCCCGGGTTTAAGCGAGGCTGCAATCGCCGCCGCAGACGTCGTTCTCGAGATCACGCAGTTTGGCTCAACTCGTTCAATCAACGCGAGCGCTGCGGCAGCCATCACGATGCACAGCTGGGTGATGCAGCACGTTTTCACTGCCTGAGCTAAACTTAATCGTTAGCTCAAAAGCTGACATCCACCGTTTTTAGAATCGAGTTTGGCATGCCCGCAATTGTGCTTGTTGGCGCCCAGTGGGGCGATGAAGGCAAGGGAAAAGCTACCGACCTTTTGGGCGAACGCGTTGACTATGTCGTGCGTTACCAAGGCGGCAACAACGCCGGCCACACCGTGGTTATTGGCGATAAAAAGTTTGCCCTGCACCTTTTGCCATCGGGCATTCTGACCCCTGGCGTGATTCCGGTAATCGGCAACGGCGTGGTCATTGACCTCGCAGTGCTCTTTCACGAACTAGACGGCTTGATTGCCAAAGGTGTTGACGTTTCGCGCCTGCAGATTTCAGCCAACGCACACATCATCACGAGCTACCACACCACGCTCGACAAGACCAGCGAGCGATTCTTGGGCAAGCGTGCCATCGGCACCACCGGCCGCGGCATCGGCCCAACCTATGGCGACAAAGTTAGCCGCATGGGCATTCGCGTTCAAGACCTATTTGACGTTTCGATTTTGACTCAAAAAGTTGAGGCCGCGCTCGCGCAAAAGAACCAGCTATTGGTCAAGGTTTATAACCGCGCAGCAATCAAACCAGAGGATGTCGTTGCCGAGCTACTCAGCTTTGCCGAACGCCTTCGCCCGATGGTGCGCGACACCGCGCTTGAGCTTCAC
>JBEGPW010000076.1:0-14695 GCA_041181225.1 Actinomycetota bacterium
CGCCGCGCAGATTCGTTACGCAATCGAACGCGTTCAGACCACTATCGGTCGCGTGGCTGAGGTGCCTCTAGGCGGCACAGCCGTCGGCACCGGCATCAACACGCCAAAGGGATTCCCGCAGCAGGTTATTGCACTGTTGGCCGCCGAAACTGGCCTGCCAATCACCGAGGCGCGCAACCACTTTGAGGCTCAAGGTGCCCGCGATGCGCTCGTTGAAGCGTCAGGTGCACTTCGCGTCTTGGCCGTGAGCCTCACCAAGATCAACAACGACCTTCGCTGGATGGCCTCCGGCCCGAACGCCGGCATCGCCGAACTGCACATTCCCGACCTACAGCCAGGTTCGTCAATCATGCCCGGCAAGGTCAACCCGGTGATTCCTGAAGCCGTAATGATGGTTTGCGCCAGAGTGATTGGCAACGACGCAACCGTGGCATGGGCTGGGGCCTCTGGCAACTTCGAGCTCAACGTTGCGATTCCGGTGATGGGCAACGCCCTTCTCGAGTCGATTCGTTTGCTAAGCAACTCGATGCGCCTCCTAGCCGACAAGACCGTTGAGGGGCTTGAGGCAAACGTCGAGCGCGCCCGCGCACTAGCCGAGTCAAGCCCGAGCATCGTCACCCCGCTAAACAAATACATCGGATACGAAGCCGCAGCAAAGATTGCCAAGCACTCCGTGGCCAAAGGTTTGACTGTGCGCGAGGCGACCATTGAGCTCGGCTATGTTGACGGAGTCAAACTCACCGAAGACCAACTCGACAAAGCACTGGATGTGCTGTCGATGACCTCACCTGGGCTATAAAACCTAGAAACGTCGGTGGCCAAAACCGCGACCGCAATAACAAAGCCTGCGAGCAACCAAGGGCCCAACGCTAAAGTTGAGCGAAGTTTGGTGCGCCCGGCGATAAAACCCGCCCCAACCCAAATCACAGCCGCTGACAGCCCACAAAAAAGGGCTAGCAGCGGCGACCACGGGCTAAACCAGCCGAGGCTAAGGGCAATAACGCTAACCAGCTTTACATCGCCCATGCCGAGGCCCGCCCAAACGTGCGCAACCAAACTCGAGGCAAAAACAGCGAAACCCACCGAGAGCGCTGCCATTTGATTGGCGAAGCCCTGCCAACCTTCGCCGCCGCGCGAAATCGAGTCGAAACCCAGAAGCATGCTCGCCGATGTTTGAGCCGTCAGCGCTAGCCACAAGCCCGGCAAAGTCAAGGCGTTGGGAAGGCGGCGCTCGCGCCAATCGGTTCGAGCCAAAGGCCAAGCAACAGCTAGAAGATAAACAATCGGCAATAGGGCAAAACCCAAGGCAACAAAATTTAGAGTCATCATGCCGTCAGGCTAGTGCGTCCCGACGAAACCTAGGTTAGAGCTTTACACAGCCTAGTTATCGAGCAGGTTTGTCACCAAGGCAGCAATCGCTGAACGCTCGCTGCGCGTGAGTGTGATGTGTGCAAACAACGAATTGCCCTTGAGCGCTTCGATAACCGAGGCGATGCCGTCGTGACGGCCAACCCGCAGGTTGTCGCGCTGAGCAACATCGTGGGTCAACACAACGCGCGAGTTCTGGCCGATGCGCGAGAGCACAGTCAAAAGCACGTTGCGCTCGAGCGACTGGGCTTCATCGACGATCACAAATGCATCGTGAAGTGAACGGCCTCGGATGTGCGTCAGCGGCAAGACTTCGAGCAGACCACGGTCGGTGATGTGTTCGATAACCTCTTTTGAAACCACCGAGCTGAGGGTATCAAAAATGGCTTGACCCCAAGGGTTCATCTTTTCGGTCTCTGAACCGGGTAGGTATCCAAGCTCTTGGCCGCCCACCGCAAAGATTGGACGAAACACCATGATCTTTTTGTGTTGGCGGCGCTCAAGAACCGCTTCAAGGCCGGCGCAAAGTGCCAAGGCAGACTTTCCGGTTCCGGCACGACCACCGAGTGAAACAATGCCAACGTCGCTGTCTAGCAATAGGTCAATCGCCAAGCGCTGCTCAGCTGAACGACCATGCAGCCCAAAAACATCGCGGTCGCCACGAACCAGCTGAATGTGCTTCTTGCTTGTGACCCGGCCAAGAGCCGAGCCACGCTCGCTGGTAATAACCAACGAAGTGTTTACGGGGTGTTCCGCGGCGGCTTTGTGCTCGATGGTTTCGTTGTCATAAAGATCACTCATCTCACTGGCGTTTAGCGGCAGTTCAGCAATGCCTGTCCATCCCGAATCAAGCGCTAACTCGTTTAGATATTCCTCGGCCATCATTCCAAGAGCCGCCGCCTTGACTCGCATCGGAAGGTCTTTAGAAACCACGGTTACATCAAAACCCTCGCCAGCTAGGTTGAAGGCACAAGCCAAGATGCGTGAGTCGTTGTCACCCAGCTGAAAACCCACGGGCAGAACCGACTGGTTGATGTGGTTGAGTTCAACTCGAAGCGTGCCACCCTCGCCCACGGCTACCGGAAAATCGAGGCGCTCGTGCTCTTCACGAAGGTCGTCTAGCAGGCGCAGAGCCTGTCGAGCGAAGTATCCGATCTCTGGGTCGTGACGCTTCTTTTCTAGCTCATTGATAACAATGATTGGCAAAACCACTTCGTGCTCGGCGAATTTAAACATCGCTCGAGGGTCACTTAACAAAACAGAAGTGTCGATAACAAAGGTGCGAACTCCCGTGTGCCTTGGCGATTTAGCCTCTGCCTCAGAAGCCTTCGCGTGGGTTGTCTGCTTTGCGTTCGCCATGGCGACTCCTTTGTTCAACTTGAGGGCAGATTACGCCTCATCCGCGTGAATTTTGGTGACAGACACGCCCGAATTCGTGTTCGTAATCTTTGTTTTACTTTTAGTCACCAAACGACGATGCCGCGTTATGAAACTGGGTTACGCTCCGAAGCGGCGGTGGCGAGATTCAAAGGCACGAATCGCTCGCAAGAAGTCGATTTTGCGAAAATCTGGCCAAAGGGCTTCTTCAAAATAGAGCTCGCTGCTGGCTGACTGCCACAGCAAAAATCCGCTCAATCTCTGCTCGCCCGAGGTGCGAATGATTAGATCTGGGTCGGGTTGCCCGCCAGTGTAAAGATGTTGGCTGATGAGCTCAGGGTTCAAGAGTTCGCCAAGTTCATCAATGGTGGTGCCCTGATTCGCGTGTTCTTTTACAATCGATCGCATTGCGTCGGCAATTTCGTTGCGGCCGCCATAAGCAACTGCAAGGTTAACGTGCACACCTCGAGTGGCCGAAACTTTTACACCGCTAGTTTTTTCGACAGCTGTCTCAAGCTCAGAAAGCAACTCAGCCGGAAGATTCTCGCGCTCACCCATAACCTGCAGGCGATACCTGCCATCGGCGCTCAAGTCAGTTGCCAAACCACCGATGATCGCCACCAGGTCGCTCAACTCTTCGCCCTGACGCCGAGTCAGGTTATCGATAGAAAGCAGATACAGGGTTACTGTTCGAATTCCGATGTCATCGCACCACTGTAAAAATTCGTGGGTTTTTTGAGCCCCAGCTGCGTGTCCGTGTCGCGGTTTAGAACCTTCTCCAGC
Source organism: Actinomycetota bacterium (assembly GCA_041181225.1). Taxonomy (GTDB): domain Bacteria; phylum Actinomycetota; class Actinomycetes; order Actinomycetales; family Microbacteriaceae; genus Rhodoluna. The sequence continues at coordinate 3,529 of JBEGPW010000076.1, forward strand.
TCGTCGCTCGGCCCAACGACGATTTCCGTCGAGCATCACAGCAACGTGTCGCGGCAAGTCTTCGGGCGCCAATTGACGTTCGAGCTGCTGCTCATAAAGCTTATAAATCAGGTTGCGCACATCTTTCAGATTACTACTTGCCGCCCAACAAAAGTTTCGAGTTAGAGTTAGCAATATGAGCGAGCCAAACCCAAAAGAGCCATCAACCGACACGGGTGTTTTGCCCCTGCACATTCCCGTCTCAGACTTTTCGTCGGCCGCGGCTGCCGAGGCCGAAGCTAGACCAACTTGGCGAGGCTGGATTCACACCGGCGTGCTGCCGATTGTTATTGCAGCCGGCATAGTTTTGATTGTGTTGGCTGATGGCGTCGGCGCTAAAGTTTCAACGTCAATCTTTTTTGGCTGCTCAGTTCTGCTCTTTGGCAACTCAGCGCTTTACCACCGCTTTAACTGGAAGCCGAAAACCAAGAAAGCCCTCAAGCGCATCGATCACGCAAACATCTTTTTGCTGATTGCCGGCACCTACACCCCAATCACACTTTTGGCCCTGCCTCAATCGCAGGCACTAGTGCTCATGATTTTGATTTGGGGTTCGGCTCTGCTCGGCATTGGCTTTAGAGTCTTCTGGATCAGCGCGCCACGCTGGCTTTATGTTCCGCTTTACATCGCAATGGGATGGGCGGCCCTGGCTTTCGTAGCTGACTTTATGAACGCAAATGCGGCGATGATGATTTTGGTTCTCGCCGGAGGGCTTTGCTACACAATCGGAGCCGTGGTTTATGCACTAAAAAAGCCGAACCCCTGGCCAGGTCAGTTTGGTTTTCACGAGATTTTTCACGCGCTCACCGTGGTTGCGTTTTTGAGTCACTGGGCAGGCGTGTTGCTGATTGCACTCGCCCCTGCCTCTGGCAGCTTCGGCTAGTCGCGACTGGGTTTTGGCGGCGCGTCGGGGCGTTGGGGTTTAGTTTTGGCAGGCGATTCTTTTATGATTGGCATCGACTTGGTGGTTGTAGTTTCGCGCCAGTCAACCGCAAGTGCATCGCCAATATTGTTTTGGTCGGCGCTTTCACCTAGCGAGAGACGCTCTTGAATCTCAGCGCGATAACGCACTTTGCGAAGCCTGCGAACCATGTCAAAAATGATTACGATCGTCAGTGCTGCGATAAAGAAGATGAACACGAAACCCAAAGTGCCCGGACCTCCCCAGGGTTCGTTCGGGTCGGTGCTGCCTGCATCTGCTTCAGCAAAAATTCTGAGAATCGTTTGTGCATTCATGATTCAAGTATGCCCCCTAGGTTCACAATTTTCGCCTAACCTTAAGTCATGACTTCGACTCAGGAACTTCTCGCCGACCGATACGGTCGCCGGTTGGGCTCATCCAAGTCAAAAAATCGCGCTCGCATCATTATTGCGGCGGCTGCGATGCTAACGGTCTTTGTGGTTTGGGCGATAGCCTCGATATCTTCGCAAACACCTGGAATCAGTGTGACATCGAGCAAATTTAGCCTGGTCACAAACACAAACTTCGAGGTTACAGGGGTAATTTCAAGACCGGCGAAGGGCACGGTGACCTGCGCGGTGAGGGTGCAGGCACTCGACTTTAGCGTGGTGGGTTATCGCGAAATCACTCTTGAGCCAAACGCAACCACCTTTAGCGCCAGCGTCTTTGCCACGCGACCGGGCGTGAACGCTTCGGTTGCCCGTTGTTGGTTGCGCTAACTAAGATAGAAACCTAGCCACCGAGCGTGGCCTTTGATGCCGCCGCCGGGCGGTGTTTTTGTTTATATGGGAGTGATTGCTGTGGCCGAAGAAACCACCTGGTTAACTCAAGATGCTTATGACCGTTTGTTGGCCGAACTTGACGTTTTAGTTAGCGAAAAGCGCGCCGAGATTGCTAAGCGCATTCAAGAGGCCCGAGAAGAAGGCGACCTTAAAGAAAACGGCGGATACCACGCTGCAAAAGAGGAACAGGGCAAGATTGAAGCCCGCATTTTTCGCCTGCAAAACATTTTGGGAACAGCGGTGGTTGGAGAAACCACCGGATCAGCCGGTGTGGTGGCTCAGGGAACCGTGGTTAAGGTAAACCTTCGAGGCACCGAAACCGAGTTTTTGCTAGGCAATGCCGAAATCGCCGAAGGTTTTGACCTGACTGTTTATAGCCCCACCTCACCGATTGGTCAGGCGATTCTTGGCCGCATCGTTGGCGAAACGGTGACCTATTGGGCCCCTAACGGCAAAGAAATCTCAGTTGAGATTCTTGACGTTCGCTGGTTCTAAAACAAACTAGCCCGAGGGCCAGCGTTTGGGCCAAACCCGCGAGGGTTTTAGTCGTCGCGGCCAATCTGAAGCTGCGGTTTTAACCCGGCATCTTTTAGAGCTTTGACGACCTGCACGCGGTGTTCGTGACCCGAGGTTTCAACCGAAATCTTAAGTTCAACCGCGCCAATCTGAAGCCCGTCGCCCGAGCGAGTGTGAAGCACTTCAACCACGTTGGCGTTGGCGTTGGCAATAATCTCGGCGGTGCGGGCGAGCTGGCCCGGACGGTCTGGCAACATGATCGAAATATCGGTGAAGCGTTCGCTAGACGCCAAACCGTGGCGAACTACACGCATCATCAGAAGAGGGTCCATGTTGCCGCCCGAAAGAACCGCGACTGTTCGGCCTTTTGGCTTAATTTTTTTAGCGAGGATGGCGGCAACGCTGACGGCACCGGCTGGCTCGACAACCTGTTTTGAGCGCTCAAGCAAAATCAAGATTGCCTGAGCGATTTCGTTTTCGGTTACGGTAACGACAGAGTCGAGGTGACTCTTGATGAGTTCAAAAGGAATGCGCCCAGGCTTTGAAACGGCGATGCCATCGGCAATGGTTGGCGTGGTGTGAATTTCTAACGGCTCGCCAGCTTTTAGTGACGGCTGATAGGCTGCCGCGTGTTCGCTCTGCACTCCAATGACTTTGATTTTGCGACCCTGTTGAGCCGCTCGAAGTTTGGCTGCAACGGCTACGCCGGCTGCGAGCCCTCCGCCGCCGATTGCAACAACGATTACTTCTACGTCGTCAACCTGGTCCATGATCTCCATGCCGACGGTGCCCTGGCCAATAATCACGTCTAGGTTGTCAAAAGGCGGAATGAAAACCGCGCCGGATTCTTTGGCAAACTCCTGTGAGGCTTTGTAGGCTTCAGAAAAAGTTGCACCGGTCAGAACCACTTCTGCGCCATAGCCGCGAGTTGCTAAAAGTTTAGGAATCGAAACACCGATGGGCATAAAAATTGTTGCCTTGATGCCGAGCTTATTTGCTGCGAGAGCAACCCCTTGAGCATGGTTGCCGGCCGAGGCCGCAATAACACCTTTGGCTTTTTCAGCTTCGCTCAACTTGCTCATGCGGTTGAACGCACCGCGAACCTTGTAGGCACCCGTGCGTTGCAGGTTTTCGCACTTCAGATAAACGTCTTGCCCGGTGAGGTCGCTCAAAAAGTAGTTGTGCAAGACGGGAGTTTCGACCACAACATCGGTTAGAAGTGCGCGCGCGGCCGCAAAATCGGCGAGCGTTGGAACTTCAACCTTGTGTTGTGTCATTTAGAAGCCTCCGCCGATTTTGCGCAGACGCGCGATTCGCTCGCCTAGCGGAGGGTGACTTGAGAACAAGCGCTCGGTGAAACCGGCTTTTTTCTGCGGGTCAGAGATATACATGTGAGCCATTGTGCTGCTAGAGCGACGCAGTGGGCGACCATAGTTGCCGAGCTTCTCAAGCGCGCTGGCAAGACCTTCAGGGTAACGAGTGAGCTCAGCCCCGGAGGCATCCGCTAGGTATTCACGCTGACGTGAAACGGCTGCGGTAACAATCGGGCCGATAACCCAAGCGATGATCATGCCGACGAGGCCAACCAAAATCAAAACCGCGCCAAGACCGTTGCTCGAGTTGCTGTTGTTATCGCGATTGTCTCTTCCGCCACCAAACAGGTTTGAATAAAACGCCATTCGAATTGCCATGTCAGCGAGAATGCCTATTGCGCTAACCAACCCAAAAACGATGGTGGTGACACGAATGTCGTAGTTTTTTACGTGGCTCATTTCGTGAGCCATTACGCCCTGAAGCTCGGTGTCGTCCATCAACTCAAGCAGACCAGTGGTTGCTGCCACGATTGCGTGCTTCGGGTCTCGGCCAGAAGCAAAAGCGTTTGGCGCCGGGTCGTTAATGATGTAGACCTTAGGCATCGGCATGCCCTCGCTGATTGAAAGGTTTTCGACAGTGTTCCAAAGGCGCGGGTTGTCACTTTTTTGAATTTGAATAGCGCCGCTCATCGCAACAGCGAGTGAGCTGGCGGCGAAATACTGAATCAAAGTGTAGACAGCCACGATTGCCAAAATGAAAATCGCACTCGAGCCGTTGCCGGTTGAGTAACCCCACCAGAGCGAGAGCCCGCCGAGAAGGCCCACAAAGAGGGCAATGATGATTACAGTGTTGCGCTTATTTGCGGCGATAGCCGAATACATAGAGACCCTTAGAGCTCAGCGGGCAGAGATTGAGAAGTTAGAACTTAACCTGTGGTGGCTCTTGAATGCTTGCGCTGTCGGCAACCTCGAAGAACTCGCGCTCTTTGAAACCTAGGCTTCGCACAAACAGAGTGGCCGGAAACTGCTTGATCTTGATGTTTAGCTCACGCACGCCACCGTTATAGAAACGACGAGCAGCCATAACCTTGTTTTCGGTGTCGGTTAGCTCGGCCTGTAGGTTCAAGAAACCTGCGTTTGCCTGCAACTGCGGGTAGGCCTCAGCAACGGCGAACAGGCTCTTCATAGCGCCCTGCAATTGACCCTCGGCGACCGCTGCGGCTGCCGGGCTGCCAAGAGCCGATGGTGAAACGGTTGCTGCACGCGCACGGGTCACGTTGTCAAACACGGTTGCTTCGTGAGTGGCGTATCCCTTGACGGTTTCGATGAGGTTTGGAATCAAATCTGCACGGCGCTTGAGCTGAACGGTGATGTCGCTCCAAGCTTCGCTAACGCGCTCGTTGAGTGTGACCAGGCCGTTGTAGGTCGTCCACAGAAATAGACCAACAATAACAATTAGACCGACGACTACTAATACGGCTACAAGTAATGCATCCATTTTTGCTCCTTCAGGGCGACAGATAAGCATGTCGCGATGTTCTTATGTTAGCGATTGCTGGTGTGATTAAACCGCTGTCGAACGTGCGCCTTTGGCGAACATTCAGAAACGGTGCAAAACCTGTGCCCCTAGTCGGACTCGAACCGACACTGAAACGATTTTAAGTCGTCTACCTCTGCCATTGGGTTATAGGGGCAGAAAACCCCGAGTGCCACACCATCGGGCGCAAAACTCGGGGATCTGTTGAATCTAGATTAGGCCTTTGGTCGGCTTGCAAACTCTTGGAAAGCGGCGCGAGGGGTGCGAGTTGCGCTCAGACCAACAATGTCGCGACGCACGAAGAAGTTGATTACCCAACCGACGAACACGCGAACTTTACGCTCAAGCATCGGCATCGCCAAGCCGTGGTAACCGCGGTGCATAAACCAAGCAGGCAGACCGGTAATGGCCAAGTTGCGCCACTGGTAAACACCGTAACCCACACCCAGGCCTGCAACAGCGCCAAGGTTGGTGTGGTTGTATTCGACGATGCCCTCGCCGCGCAAATCGGCAACAATGTTTTTTGCCAAAAGCTTTGCCTGACGCACGGCGTGCTGAGCGTTAGGAACGCAATAGCCACCAACGCCACCGCCCGAAAGGTCAGGTACGGCAGAAACGTCTCCGGCTGTCCAAACGCCATCCAAGATTTCTTCGCCTTCAATTACCTGAAGCTTTGCGTTGGCGGTGATGCGACCGCGGTCGTCAAGCGGCAAGTCAGTCTTGCGAACGAACGGGTGGGCCATAACTCCGGCTGTCCAGACGATAGTTTCTGATTCAAAACTCTCGCCGGTTGAAAGCTCGATCTTGCCACCCACCGCGCTCTGAAGCTGAGTGTCTAGGTGTACCTGCGCGCCGCGGCTAGCCAGGTTGTCGATGACCCACTGGCTAGTTTTTAGTGAAACCTCAGGCATGATTCGACCCATGGCCTCAATGAGGTGAAAGTGGGTGTCTTTAAACTGGATGGTTGGGTAATAGCGAAGCAGGTAGCTTGCGAGTGAGCGCATCTCGGCGAAAACTTCGATGCCCGCAAAACCGCCACCGATGACTACGAAAGTCAACAGGCGGTCGCGCGCTGGGCCTTCAGGCAGGTTAGCGGCGATGTCAAAACTTGCGAGCATTCGGTTGCGAATCTCAGCGGCTTCTTCAACAGTCTTTAGTCCGATTGCATTGTCGGCAACGCCTGGAATCGGAAAAGTGCGAGAAACAGCGCCAGCGGTAACCGCAATGTGGTCATAGGCAAACTCATAAGGCTCAAGACCTTCGGCCTCAATGATTGCAACTTTGCGGTGGTGGTCAATTTTTGTGACCTTGCCCGAAACCAAGTTGGTCTTGCGAAGGTGGCGACGGTGTGAGGTCACAACGTGGCGGGCCTCGATTGAGCCGGCAACAACCTCGGGCAAGAACGGCTGATAGGTGAGGTAAGGCAGCGGGTCAACCATTGTGACCTCAGCCTCGCCCGAGCCTAAAAGTGATTCAAGTTTTTTTGCAGTGTAAAAACCGGCGTAACCGCCACCGACGACGAGAATTTTTGGCGCAACTGCGCCACTGGTAGTTGTGGACATGTGTCTAATTTACTGCCTATCTGCTTATTGAAGCTCTGTTTAATATTTGGGTTTAATATTTGGGTTTAATGTGTCGGGTTAGATGTTTCGAGGGCGTCATAGTCGACGCATTCACATTTGGATTGTTTCCAGCTGCAAGCTTCGAGCGCGAGGTCGCCGATTGGGTTGACGCCGGGGCCGGTCGCGAGTGCGTGGCCAGCGAGAGCGTGCAAACATTTGACTCGAGTTGGCATTCCCCCGGCCGAGATGCCTGCTATCTCAGGCACGGCCTCCCCCAACGCCGAACGGTCGGCCAAATAACTTTCGTGTGCGCTTGCGTAGGCCGCGTGTAGCGAGGCATCCGTTGCTAAAAGGTTTTCGTATTGCTTCATGACCTGAGTTGCCTCGAGCGTCGAAATTGCCGCGGTGGCTGCTGGCAGGGTCAAGTAATAGGTGGTCGGAAAAGGTTCGCCGTTGCCAAGCCTTGGGCGCGTTTGCACAACGATTGGGTTGCCACAGGCACAACGGGCTGCAATGGCGACGATGTCGCGCGCGGGGCGGCCTAGCTGTTTCGACACTGTTGCAATGTCGGCGGCGGTAACTGGTGTGATTGGCATGGTGTTGGTTTCGGTTGAAATTATTTTTTGGATGGCGTCTCGAGCCCAGAACGCACCACAGACTCAACTAGGTTGCTCACCCAGTCGTTTTTGGTTTGGCCCAGGCTCTGAGAGATTTGGCTGGTTTTGCGTTGACGCGCAAGCTTTTCGCCGAGCGTGCCCGTGAGGTCGTTGGCGTTGGCTGTGTCAGCGCCAACCACTAGGTAACTGATTTCACCCGGCAAAACATAAAACAGCCGATCGCGAGCCTGTGAGCGAACATAAACGGGGTCTTCCCACCGATTTTTGTCGTTCTTCAGGGTTCGGTTTTGGTCTTTTAGATCTGCCAGCTGAGCCTGAGCATCTGTGATGGTTTGGCGTTGCTCAAACCAACGCTGAAGTGGTTGAGCCAAACTGAAAACACCAAAGATGATCATGGCAAAAATCGTTACCAAATAAGTGTTTTGGCGCAGATTATAGAAAAGCTCGGCGGCAAACTGCGAACCGCCCGCGCGCTCGGCCGGCCGCTTTTTGGCGGCTGGACTCTGGGTTCGACCGTTGGTCTGCCCAGGGCGTGCGGGTGGTTTGCGGTTAGACAATTTGGTTTTGAAGCGAACTAGTTCTTGAAGCGAGGAAAAGCGCCGCGGCCGGCATACACCGCTGCGTCTTGAAGCTCTTCTTCGATGCGCAAAAGCTGGTTGTATTTAGCAACGCGCTCGCTGCGAGCTGGTGCACCAGTCTTGATCTGACCAGCGTTGGTTGCAACTGCTAGGTCAGCAATAAAGGTGTCTTCGGTTTCACCCGAACGGTGGCTGATGATGGCCTTCATGCCCGAGCGTTGGGCCAGAGAAACGGCATCCAAGGTCTCGGTTAGGGTGCCGATCTGGTTGACCTTCACAAGAATCGCGTTGCCGGCTGCTTCGTCGATGCCCTTCTGAAGGCGTGCCGGGTTAGTCACATAAAGGTCGTCGCCTACGAGCTGAACCTTGGTGCCGAGCTCGGCGGTGATTTGAGTCCAGCCAGCCCAGTCGTCTTCGGCTAGCGGGTCTTCGATTGACACCAACGGGAAGCGTGCAACTAGGTCTGCGTAATAGGCAATCATTTCAGCGCTAGTGCGCTCTTGACCTTCGAAGGTGTATTTGCCGGTGGCTTCGCTATAGAACTCGGTTGATGCAACATCGAGCGCAAGCGCAATGTCGGTGCCTAGCTTGTAACCAGCGGCAGCAACAGCCTCGCCGATGATCTCTAGCGCGGCAACGTTGGTTGGTAGTTCAGGGGCAAAGCCACCCTCGTCGCCAAGACCGGTTGCAAGACCCTTTGACTGCAAGATGCCCTTGAGTGCGTGATAAACCTCAACACCCCAACGAAGGCCTTCGCTGAAAGTCTCGGCGCCAAGTGGCACGATCATGAACTCTTGAATGTCAACGCCGGTGTCAGCGTGAGCGCCACCGTTGATGATGTTCATTAGAGGAACAGGCAACACGTGGGCGTTTGGGCCGCCAAGGTAGCGGTAAAGCGGCTGGCCAGTTGCTTCGGCAGCAGCGCGAGCGTTTGCAAGCGAGACACCCAAGATTGCGTTGGCACCCAAGTTTGACTTGTTTTCGGTGCCGTCAACGGCGATTAGCGCTGCGTCAACCAGGCGCTGGTCTAGCGCGTCAAAGCCAACAAGGGCTTCGTCGATGGTGTCGATAACAGCCTGAACTGCGTTCTGAACGCCCTTGCCCAGGTAACGACTTTTGTCGCCGTCGCGGCTCTCGTGAGCTTCGAAAGCACCGGTTGACGCGCCTGATGGAACAGCCGCGCGGCCAAAGCTGTCGTCTTCTAGCAGAACTTCAACCTCAACGGTTGGGTTGCCGCGTGAGTCAAGAATCTCGCGGGCGCCAATGGCTTCAATGATTGACAAGGGGTCTCCTCTTATATGTCATGTTTTGGTGGTTTATTTTTTATGGGATGCTTGGCCCCACAGCGCCAAGAACTGGCTGAAAACTCCGTTGTAGTCTGCTCACAAGTTTACTTGGTGAAGCGTGGCAGTTTGGTGAACTCGAGGTTGCGAATGTTGCGAGTCAACCCGAACTCGGTGAAACCTTTAGGCGACGCCACCGACGGCAACGATTGCCGGCGACGACCCATACTTGGTAACAGCAACCACCGACACGCTGTAGTCGGTGGCGTGCGCCAGCCCGCTGAACTTGAGGCTTCTTGAGGTCACCTTTTTAACAATCGACTTGCCGCCAGCTTTTGGCTTGAGGGTGACCTGGTAATAGTTGAGCTTTGCCCCACCGAGATACTCAGGCGCAGCCCAACTTGCGGCGAGCGCACCGGGGGCACTTGAGGTTAGCTTGAGCGCTCTGGCCGCCATTGGCTTGGCGTTGGCAACGTGTAGGGTGATGCTCCCCATAGCTAGTGCGCCGTCTGCCTCAAACGTGTATTTGCCCGACTGGGTGGCGCAGATCTTGAGCTTCACGGTTCCGTTGCTATCGGTCTGACCCTGCAGAACGGCCTTATTACCGGAGACGCCACAGTTTGTGGTTTTTGCGCCGGCCGGAGCGATCAACTTGACCTGCAGACCGTTTACCGTATCACTGCTGCCAAAATCATCCATCGTAAGCGAGACCTTCACCGCCGTGCCAACGGAACCAGTGACAACCGGAGTGTTTGCTTTGATGACGGGCACAAAGTTGATAGGAAGCATCATGAATGAGTTAGAGATGGTAAAAGTTCTCTCCATCGGGTACTGCCAGCGATGAACGTCGTAGGTTGCAGTAACCGTCGGCTCGCCAATGTTGCCCATGAAACCACCGACTTCATAGACACCCAAATCGTTTGTTACCCCGCTGATGCTAAAAGATTCATAGCCTTTGGGGTTGCCCGACCATCGAACCTCAAAAATAAACTCGTTGGTGGCCTCGCGCTTTCTAAAAGAGATGGCCGGCGCAATGGTGACGCCAGCCACGTTTATAGAATCAAAAGTCATCAGAGGTTTGAAGGTGGTTTTTGCCGGCGAATGTTCTGGCAAACGAATCGTGGCTGTGCCCGCACCGAACACGACTTCGGTTGTTCCCGACACATAAACACCATCGGCCAGTTTGGCCCCCACAAGTTTTACCAAGGCTGCCCCGGCAGGTGCGCCAGCAAAACTGAGCAATCCAGTCGAAGTCAGACCCAGAGCCGACGCCGACTTGCCCGAAGCGCCCTTCATGGCAAACGTTAGGGCACCGCCAGAAACCGGCGCACCCGAGGCGTCTAAAACCTTTAGCCGTTGCGTGTGAAAACCTGTGGTTGCCGCAACCACGGACGGGCCAAATGGGCCTGTGCCGCCAGCTGTCTTAACCGCCACCTTGACAACTGTTGCCGACGACGCAGCTAGCGCAGTCAAATCTAAACGCGTGGTTGAAACCTCTCGAGACGACCAGGTCGAGCCGCCGTCAGACGAAACTTGAGCAACATAACCGATGGCTGCCGCTGAGCCACTAGGAGGCGCCGACCATGACACCGAAACCGCCGAAGATTTTGCGCTGCCGGGCACAACCTGCGGCGTTGGCGCATAAGCGCTCGGAGTTATCTCGGTGTTATTGGCAACGCTAAAAGTTAGCTGCCCTAAAAACGCTGTCACTGTCAAGATGCCCGAAGTCGACTCGCGACCAGACGAGTCATCGATGGTGATTTGCAACTCGGCGGTTCGCTTGGCCGCGTTGCTTTCAGAGTCGGCAAGCAACCAAGTGAAATCAAGCCCCAATACGGCTGAGGTGATTGCTCCGTCGCCGTCTTGAAAGCAACCCGTAGTTGGGTTATAACTACCGAAGTTATCGGCAACTTCAATAAATGGAACCTGACTGGGATCCGCGTTGGCAAGCAAGGTGCCGTTGAATTTGAGACACCAGT
>JBEGPW010000077.1:0-9919 GCA_041181225.1 Actinomycetota bacterium
GTCGCTTAGGCGGTTTAGATAGCGAGCCGCGAGCACGCTAACGCCGCCATCCGTTGCGCCTTTCTTAGCAGGCTCGGTGCCATAGGCTTCGATGGCGTGCCAGGTTGCTCGCTCAGCGCGGCGAACTACCGTGCGTGCAAGGTGCAGGCCGGCTGCGAGCCCAGAACCACCGGGCAAAATGAACGAGTCGAGTTTGTCTAGCTGTGAGTTGTATTTGTCAATCTCAGCCTCAAGAGCGTCAATCCACTCAGCGCCGACGCGGAGCGGCTCGTATTCGTAGTGTTCATTCAGCGGGTTTGACAGGTCGGCGCCGAGGTCAAAAAGGTCATTCTGAATCTGCGAAAGCATCTCGAGGGTTTCGGTGTCGAACTCATTGAGCGCGAGTGAAACGGCAACGCCGATGGCTGAGTTGGCCTCGTCGACGTCGGCGTAGGCTTCGATTCGAGGGTCGGTCTTTCGGGTTCGACTGAAGTTGCTGAGACCCGTCATGCCTTCATCGCCGGTGCGAGTGTATATTTTTGTGAGTTTGACCATGTGACAAGTTTAGGCTTGTGTCATGCGTTTTTTGTTGCCACCCAGTGAGACCAAGGTGCGCGGTGGCGACGGCGATTTTTTAGACTTGGATGCGATGTCTTTCGGCGTTCTTGAGCCTGCCAGGTCACAAGTTTTGTCAGCGCTTGAGGCCCTCGCAGGCGACCCGGCGTTGGCAGCAAGGGTTTTGAAAATCGGCCCAAAGCACCTTGGCGAGCTTGAGGCGAATCGGCAGTTGCTCAGGTCAGCCACCATGCCGGCCATAGACCGCTATGACGGCACGCTCTTTGATGCCCTCAAAGGCATTGAGCCAGCGGTTGCTGGGGGAGCGGTCAACCCGCTCAGCACTTTAGCTAAAAGCCGTCTTGCCGATCACTTGTTCATTCAATCGGCACTCTTTGGTCTGATTTCGGCGGCTGATTTGATTCCTGCTTACCGCCTTTCGGGAACAACTGCGCTGCCAAACGTTGCCCTAAAAAAGTTATGGCCGGCCGCTCACGCCGAGGTTTGGCGAGAGATTGCCGGTGAAAGTGGGGATGGTGCTGTTCGAGCCAACTCGGCACCGCACCTGATAGTCGACTTGCGCTCAAAAACCTATGCTGAGCTCGCGCCTTTGCCTCCCGACAGGTCAATCGATTGGGTGTGGGTCGAGGTGGTTCACGAGGGTCCTGACGGGCAACGCAAACCTATGAATCACTTCAACAAGAAAGCCAAGGGTGTCTTGGTTCGCGCTGCGCTCCAGGCCAAGTCTCTGCCGAAAACTCTTGCCGAGCTGGGTGATGTTGCTCGTTCGGTTGGCCTTGAGCTAGAAATGCCAACGGGTGACCACACCGCAGTGTTGGTCACCCGTGAGCAAGTTGGGCGTGAGCCGGGTTCTCGCTAGAACTCGATTAGGCCATCTTGAATCGCAGGAACCTGAGCATACATGTTCTCGCCAGACCAAAGGGCATAACCTGGCACAATCCAAGTGTTTCCAGTCGAGTCAAGAATTTGCATCCAAACAACTGTGACTTTATCGATTGTGATTTCTTGAATCGATGGTGAAGGCTGTGGTTCAACCGAGGTGACCTCTCCGGGCATCACGTCACCTTTGCCAGGGGCTGGCGCAGCCGTTGGTTCACCATACGGCTCAGGTGTTGCCTCAACATAGGGTTCTGCAGTTGCAACCGGCATCGGGTCGACGGCAACGCCGGCGATGGCCTCAACAGAGTCTGAACTAGATACACCGTCTGAACCGGCTGCACCATCTGATGCGGCACCCGACTTCATGTCATAGGCGATGCCGCCGCTTCTCGATGATCCCATTCCCCAGTAACCTGACCATTTTTCATCGTTTGCTCGGGCAATCGCGTCTTTGGCCGAGATGGTCGTGAAGCTACCTTTGTCAATCACAGTGCCAAGTGTTCCGCCCGCTGAGACTAAGTTGCCCGAAGCATCAAACCACATGCTAAAGAACAGTCCGGTGTTAACCTTTTGGCCATCGGCATTGATTGTGTATTCTGCCGAGACAGAGCTGCCAAAGTGCTCGCGATAAAAGCCCAAGTCTTTCGAGTCAAAATCAAAGCCAGAAATTTTCATGACTTTGATGAACTGAGCGAACGCGTCGGCTTTGGCAGGTTTTGCGGTTGATTCACCGGGAACAAACATGCAAGAGTCTTTTTCGCTCGCGGGCGCTTCGTTGTCGCAGTTCATATCCTTTGACTCGCCCTGCCACGCTGAGTACCACCAGTTTTTGTCGCTCATTGAAATCGATGACTGGCCGGGTACGTTTTCTAGCGAGGCGCTCTCATCTTTGAGTGAGGTGAGTGTTGAATACTGGCCTTTGCGAAGTTCTCCTTGAACGTTTAGCTCATCAGCAATTTTTTCGAGCGCAGCTTTAGGGTCAGCGAGAGCTGCGATCTGATAGATGTGAGCCGAGCCACCATCTGACGATAGGCCAGAAGAAGCGATGTAGTGATTGGTGACGAATGGCAGCATCATGTCGTTGACGCCGCCGGCAATAGCCGAGTCTTCGGCGAGTTTCGATTCGGTTGAGTTAGCGGCGAGGCCAGAGTTACTGTTCTCTGCAACGCTAAACAAAGGGTTCACACTTTGGTTGCCGGTCAACCCGCCGTTTAGGGCCACCGAGCCGAGCACCGCAAAGGCCGCAACGCTGGCAACAGCACCGACTGATGTGCCGAGCACGAAACGCGGTCTGGCTTGATAGGCTTCGGCCAGCTTAGAAGCGAAGCGCCACGTTTGGCGGTTCGCAAAGCTGCGGCTTGGAGTTGACGCAGCGCGAGCTGCGGCTTCTTCAACTAGGGTTGCGCTGAGGGCGTTGGCATCGAAGCCAGCTGCTGGGTCGGTTGCTGAAACCCGAGCAAGAACTGCGTCTGAAGTAGTGTCGTCGGCTGAGCCGAGGTTCTCATTTTTTTCGTTCATATCTTGGTTATGTCGCTCTCTGCTCTAATCTTTCAAAAGTTCTGCAAGTTTTGTGCGGGCACGGTGAAGTCGAATGCTTGCGGCGTTTGGTGTCAGCCCAAGAGATGCGGCAATCTGATCAACTCGAAGTCCTTCAAAGGCAGCCAGTGCGAGGATGCCGCGCTCCGCGGCTGAGAGTTTGCGCCACGCATCTGCTAGGGCGATGTCGGCAATCGCGATCGATTCTGCTGAAGGTGCATGGTCGGCGATGCTAAGGGTGCTAAAGAGCCGGCTTCGGCCGGCGGTTTTTCGGCGCGAGTTCGCTATCACGAACGAGGCTATGCGGTAAAGCCAAGGTAGTTCGAACCCTTCGGCGGCTTGGCTGCGTTTGGTCCACGCGATTTCAAAAACTTCTGAGCAAAGGTCTTCTACTTCTCCGAATTCAACGCGACGCGCCAAGAATTTGGCGATTGGCGTTTGATATTGGCGATAAATCGCGCTGAATTCGGCAGGGGTCATATTTTGGTTATGTCGCTACTGCGACAAATCTTTCATTCGAGTTTTATTGTGGTCTCAGCGTCGCGTCTGGCTTCTGGAATATCACGGTAGCCAATGCCTTCAAAGGCTAGCAACCAACGTTTAGTCGGCAGGCCGTCGCCTCCGCTGTAACCAGTAATGCTGCTGCTCGCGCCGAGAATGCGATGGCAGCCTATGACTAGTGGAACTGGGTTTGCCCCGACTGCGCCTCCGACGGCTCGAACCGAAGTGGGCCTGCCGATGCGACGAGCGATTTCGGCATAGCTGATGACCTCGCCGAAACCTACTTTGGCAATTTCTGACCAGACGGCGCGTTGAAATTCGGTGCCTGAGGGTTCAACGGCAAAGTCGAGTGTTTTGCTTTTGCCAGCGAAAAAATCGCCGACCTGTTTGACTGCTCGAACCAACACGGGGGAGGGTTTTGTCGTCAGACCCGCTGGAGGGTTGGGTTGTGAGGCGAAAGTTTCGGCAGCTGGTTTGTCGAAGCCCTGAAGGCTGACTTGAACTACGGCTTCGCCGAGCGACTTGAGTGTGATGGGGCCAATAGGTGAGTCAAGAGTGATGCTTGAGTCGAAGGTGACAGTTTTCATGCCCAAAACCTATCTGGCGGCAACGCCATCCAAGTTCAAAATACCGCATAATCGTGCAGAAAACCCACTGTCACAAAATGTCTGACAAACGTCGGCAACCCACCGACTCAAAGCCCAAGTTTTCGGGTCAAAAGTTTTAGGCTAAAGACATGCCAAATCGTTACCGTCCCCGCATCGCAGTTTTGGGACGCATTGCGACCGGCTCAACTAGCCAGCGCGAAGACCGACTTGCGATTCCGCTAAGTTTGGCAGACGCAATCTGGGCCGCTGGGGGCGAACCGGTGGTCATTGCGCCAGCAAGATACCCTGAAGCTACTGAGTTAGACGGCCTCAATTGGAGCCGGCGCCTAATTGGAATCGAAGCGGTTTTGATGCCGGGCGGAGCCGACCTAGACCCCCAGTCATATGGGCAGGAGCCCCAAACCAGCGAACTGTATGGCGTGAACGCCACCCAAGATCGAGCCGACTTGAGTTTGATTCACTACGCCTTGGCAAAAGACCTGCCACTGCTCACGATTTGCCGCGGCACCCAAGCTCTAAACGTTGCTCTCGGCGGAACCCTGCAACAGCACATCGGCGAAGCCCATCGCAACCTTGGACACAAACTGACGCTCGATGAAGCGACTTCGGCCCAGCTCGGAATGAGCGATTCGGGCGAGGCGGTAACCCTGACCGCAAGCTGCCACCACCACCAAGCGCTAGATGACTTAGCGTCAGAGCTAACTGTTTTGGCAACCAGCGCTGACGGTTTTGTTGAGGCCGTAAAAGTCAAAGGTGCAGCCTGGGCCTATGGAGTGCAGTGGCACCCCGAAGATAACTACAAGGCTGAAGTTGCCAACCTAAATATTTTCAAGGCGCTAGTTGCGCAAGCACAAAAAAATGAGCCCAGCCTTTCGACCGAGCCCACTCTTTTTGCACGTTTTAGAAAGCGCGCCACGCTTCGTCGAGGCATCCTCGCAAGATTTGCTCAATCTCGTTGAACTCGTCTTGGCCGATGGTTAGCGGCGGCGCAAGCTGCACCACGGGGTCTCCACGGTCGTCGCTGCGGCAATACAAACCCTCTTCAAACATGCGGTGACTCAAAATGCCGCGAAGCAGTTTTTCTGACTCAGCATCGTTGAAGGTTTCTTTGGTGTTCTTGTCTTTGACCAGCTCGATGGCAAAGAAGTAACCTTCGCCGCGAACGTCGCCAACGATCGGTAGGTCTTTCAACTTTTCAAGAGTTGCCCTGAACGCTCCAGTGTTGCGTGCCACATTTCCAACGAGGTCTTCTTCTTCAAAGACATCGAGGTTTGCCAAAGCCACCGCAGCCGAGACCGGGTGACCGCCGTAGGTGTAACCGTGAGGGAACAATGTGGTGCCGTGTTTAAACGGCTCAAACAAACGCTCGCTGATCATCAGTGCGCCGATTGGTGCGTAGGCCGAGGTCATGCCCTTGGCACACACCAACATGTCTGGTTCGAAGCCGTAAAGCTCGGATGCAAACATTGTGCCGATGCGTCCGAAGCCGTCGATGGTTTCGTCGGCGACAAGTAATACGTCATATTTCGTGCAAATCGCACGAATCATGTCGAAGTAGATTTTCGGCGCGGTAAAACATCCACCTGAGTTTTGCACCGGTTCTAAAAAGAAGGCCGCGACAGTGTCTGGGTCTTCAAACAAGATCATCTCTTCGACACGGTTTGCAGCCCAAATCGCAAAATCTTCTTCGGTTGCAAAGTCATCTTGAGCGCGATACCAGTTTGTGTTCGGAACTCTAAAAGTGCTCGGCACTAACGGTTCAAACATTTTTTTCATCGATGGAATGCCGGTTAGAGACAACGCGCCGTGTGACGTGCCGTGGTAGGCCACCGCGCGAGTTAGAACTTTGTGCTTCATCGGTTTGCCAGTGAGTTTGAAGTACTGTTTCGCTAGCTTCCAGGCGGTTTCGTTGGCCTCGCCACCGCCGGTGGTAAAGAACACTCGGCTTAGACTTTTCGGCGCATAACTGATTAGACGCTCAGCCAGCTCAATACCAGCTGGGTGTGCGTGTGACCAGAGCGGAAAATAGTCGAGTTGTTTCATTTGTGTAGCAGCGGCTTCGGCGAGACGCTCGCGACCGTGACCTGCGTTTACCGAGAAAAGGCTCGAGATGCCGTCAAAGTAGCGTTTGCCTTTTGAGTCCCAAAAGTGGTGACCTGAAGCACGGGTAATGATTGGCATGTCGTTTTTTTGATAGGGACTGTGCCGGGTGAAATGCAGAAACATGTGCTCTTTGGCAGATTTTTGCAGCATTTCGTGGGTTGGCTCGATGCCTGCTTTGCGGGCATCTTGCAGCGGGGTGGCGCGGTCTGCTGCTGCGCTGGCCGGTTTGACCGGAGCCTTGAACGCAGATTTGATTCCGCGAACAAGCTTTCTTGCTTGGCTTTCCTTGGTTGCCATTTGATATCACTCTTCAATGTGTTTGGTTTTGGCGGTTGAACGATTCAGCCGCCTCTTGGGTTCTCCTAGCGGGTTCCCCAGTTGTAGAACTGCTTGTGCAACCTCAAATAGACGAATGTCTCGGTCGAGGTCACGCCGGGCAGCGTCCGGATTTTTTCGTTGAGCAGTGTGATCAGATCTTCATCGTTTTCACACACCACTTCAACCAAAATGTCAAAGCTTCCTGCGGTTAGAACCACATAGTCAACCGCCATTAGTTCGGCGATTTTGTCGGCGATTTCGCGAGTGTCGCCGCCGCAGCGAATGCCGATCATTGCTTGGCGATAAAAACCAAGCTGCATTGGGTCGGTCACTGCCACAACCTGCATCACGCCGGTTTCGGTTAGTTTCTGCACGCGCTGGCGAACTGCCGCTTCGCTGAGCCCAACGGTCTTGCCAATCTCGGCATACGACCTCCGGCCGTCATACTGCAACTCTTCGATGATTGATTTTGAAACATCATCGAGTTGGCTAGATTTGGCGCGGATAATTCGTGACATATAAAGATTTTGCCACTAAATCTGGCATTTCGGTCACGATTCCGCACCATATTTACCATTTCGCAACTAATTCGATAGCAAAATTGCCATTTTTGCTACGGATGGCAGGATTCGCGTTGTATAAAATAGCGGTAAGTCTGAAGGAGTCTAAAAATGGCAGTTCGCGAACTCAAAAACTTTGTCAACGGTGAATACGTCGCTACTCGTGGCGAGGGCTCACTAAACATCACTAACCCGGCTGATGCGCAGGTGTATGCCACTTCGCCGGTCTCGAGCGAGGCTGACGTTGATGCAGCTTTTAAAGCAGCCGAAAAAGCCTTCGAGGAGTGGTCACAGACCACCCCGAGCGAGCGTCAACTAGCTTTGTTCCGCATCGCCGACGCGATGGAGGCCCGTGCCGAAGAGTTTGCCGACGTGGAAAGCCAAAACACCGGCAAGCCGCGTTCGACTCTTGTGGAATATGAGATCGCGCCATCCGTTGACCAAATTCGTTTTTTTGCCGGTGCAGCTCGAAACCTAGAGGGTCGTGCAACCGCGGAATATCAGCGGGACTACACCTCTTCGATTCGTCGCGAACCAATCGGTGTGATCGGTCAGGTGACGCCTTGGAACTATCCGCTTAACATGGCCACCTGGAAGTTCGCTCCGGCCATCGCCGCCGGAAACACTATTGTTTTGAAGCCCTCTGACACAACCCCAATGTCGACACTCTTGCTTGCCGAAATCGCGAGCGAGTTTTTGCCTGCCGGTGTTTTTAACGTTGTCACCGGCGACCGCACAACCGGTCGCGCCATGATCGAAAACCGCATTCCGCAGATGGTGTCGATCACCGGTTCGGTTCGCGCCGGCATGGAGGTTGCTCAGGCTGCCGCTGCCGACCTCAAGCGGGTTCACCTCGAGTTGGGTGGCAAGGCCCCGGTTATTGTTTTTGCCGACGCTGACCTCCCAGCCGCGGTTGCTCAAATCGTGATCGCCGGGTTCTTCAACGCGGGTCAAGACTGCACCGCCGCGACTCGCATTTTGGTTCACGAGTCGATTCACGATGAGTTCGTTGCTCTGTTGGCCGCCGAAGTTCGCGCCAACGCTGTCACCGGCGCACCATCACGCGACGACATTTTGTTTGGCCCTCTCAACAACGCCGGCCAAATTGCCCGAGTCGAGGGTTTCATCGAGCGCCTGCCAGACCACGCCAACATCGAGGCTGGTGGCCACCGAGTTGCTGGCGAAGCTGGCTACTACCACGAGGCAACTGTGGTCTCAGGTTTGACCCAGACCGACGAAGTCATCCAGAGTGAGATTTTTGGTCCGGTAATTACAGTTCAAAAATTCAAGGATGACGCCGAGGCCATGCGCAACGCGAACGACGTGGCCTATGGCTTGGCTTCTTCGGTGTGGACTCAAAACCACACTCGCGCGATGCGCTTTGCAAAGGGCCTCAACTTTGGTTGTGTGTGGATCAACACCCACATTCCGCTGGCTGCCGAGATGCCTCACGGTGGTTTCAAGCACTCTGGCTATGGAAAAGATTTGTCGATGTATGGCTTCGAAGACTACACGCGCATCAAGCATGTAATGAGCTACATCGGCGACTAATTTCTGCACAGATTTTAATTTCGACGCAAAAGCCGTTTTGATGTTTGCAAAGCTCGGGCTATGCAACTGCTCTGGATTCTGCCGTCATTAACTTTTGCTCTTTACGCTGGTTTCGCTCAAGGCTCATGGCAGCTGCTGGCGCTGAGTGGTTCGAGCGCAGTGCTCATTGTATTAATTACTTGGATGCGCTCGCGCGACTCAACCTTTGACCTCAATGACACCGTCTGGCTTAGCCCCAGTGGTGTGGCAATTGGCAATAAAGTCTTGCCCAGGAGCACGATTTTTTGGAAGCGCGCTTGGCATCAGCGCATCTATGAGCACTGCCTCACCCTTACACCGGTCGGTTTTGCGCCGGCCGCGCTCGAACGAGCTCGGGTTCGTGAGTGGGCGCCAACCAAAAGTGATTCCGAACTCAGCGCGTGGCTAGGTGTCGCGGGTGATCTCGATTTTGAAGTCGACCTGTTAGCCGACGGCCCGCACCTGCTAATGCTCGGCCCGACTGGCGCCGGTAAGAGCGAACTTCTCAAAGCTCTATTGCGCTCGCTGCTTCGCCACGGCAATCGAAGAAGTCTCAGAATGGTGCTGATCGACTTCAAAGGCGGGGCAGGTCTCGCCGACTTTGCCGAGCACCCAAACACGGCTGGTTTGCTGACCGACCTAGCTGCCGAAGATCATGAGCCGTTTTGGGTGGCGCTCGCCGACGAGCTCGCACGCCGCGAAAGGCTTTTCGCCGATGCCAAGGTAGCCAACATTGAGGCTTATCGCCAAAAGGTCGGGCCGCTCGACCGCATCCTCGTGACAATCGACGAGCTCGCGGCTGTGCTCGCAAGTTCACGCGCTGCTGCCTCACTGGTCGAGGCCATCGCAACTCGCGGGCGTTCGCTCGGTTTCAACCTAGTCGCAACCAACCAGTCGCTCGTGGGAATCCCGAGGCTTTTGCTAACAAACTTTCGACTGCGCTGCGCCATCGGCGACGTTGACCCGGTAGACCTTGCGCAGCTCAGCATCGGTGCGGTTGCGACTCTGCGCAAACCTTCGGCCACGCCACCCATCACTCAACTTGACGGGTTTCGGCGAGCGCAATGGATCGCCCCATATCAACCGCCGACCGAGTTCTGGTTTGCTGTTGGCGTTGGCTAGGCTTACAGATTGTGAAAACTCCCTGGCGCAAACTCTATGTTCTTTCAACCGCTGGCGCGCTCTCGTGGTTGGGCAGCTCGCTCACCACCTTTGCTGTGATTCTGAGAGATAAAGACCAGGTAGGCCCAGTGGGCGTCTCGGTCTATTTCTTGGCATTTGGAGTTCCCA
>JBEGPW010000078.1:0-11469 GCA_041181225.1 Actinomycetota bacterium
CGCGGCGATCCAAACCGCTGCCTTAGCGCAGCAGATACCCGCTTTTTATAGCGACGCCAAAGCCATAGGCAATCTTAAGTTCGCTGCAGTGTCGCTCGGCGAAGTCGATTCGGTGGATGACATTCGGCAAATAGCAACTGGTTTGCGAGATCGTTTTGGCGAAATCGCCGGAGTTTCAGCGATCTTTGGCGAGGTGGCCGGAAAGCCAATGGTAGTTATTGCCTCTAGCAAAGCAGCCCAGACCAGCGGCGCTAAAGCTGGGGCTTTGGTAAGAATCGTCAGCGCAATCTTAGGTGGCGGTGGCGGAGGAAAAGACGACATCGCTCAGGGTGGCGGCACTGACTCAACCAAAGTCGCAGAAGCAATTTCTGCTCTCGAAAAGGCATTGGCACAGTAAATGCGCTCTGGGCGCCGACTTGCAATTGACGCGGGCAAAGCCCGGGTCGGTTTGGCTATATGCGACTTGCATGGCATTTTGGCCTCGGGAGTTGCCACGGTCGCACGCAGACCCGATTTCGCCGACACCGCAACGCAAATTCTGAGAGCACTCGAGGAACACGAGATCGAGCAAGCTGACATCCTAGAAATTTATGTTGGACTGCCCACCAATCTAAAAGGCGCGCAAACCGAGTCAACGCGCGACGCTCTTCTTGTCGCGAAAGCAATCGGTGAATTGTTTTCGGCACCGGTGATGTTGATCGACGAGCGTTTGAGCACGGTGAGTGCAACAGCCGCTCTGCGAAGCTCGGGCATCAACTCGAAAACCGGTCGAAGCGTGATTGACCAGGTGGCGGCCACAGTGATTCTCGAACAGGCACTGGCAATCGAGCGAGCCTCTGGCATGCCCCCGGGTAAACCACTGAGTGAATTCGAGTTAGCCCATGAGTGACCCTCGCACACGCCGCGACATCAAACGCGACACCGCAAAATTTCGACGTCGAAGATTGCTGCTTGTCGTTGCGCTAGTTTTAGGGGTTTTGAGCATCGCCATATTTATGAACCGCGGCGCACTTCGCGACCTCATAGGACAGGCCTCGGGCAACGATTACAGCGGCTCAGGGCAGGGGAGCATAACTCTGATAATCGACGAGGGCGACACTGGCGCTATGGTTGCCTCCGAGCTGGTTGCTCTTGATATCGTCAAAGATTACACAAAAACACTTCGACTAATCATCGAACGAAACCAGGTTTTTTACCCCGGCACATTCAAATTGCGGTCGCAAATGTCTTCAGACGCTGCGCTAAAACTAATAGCTGACCCTTCTGCGTTGTTAGTCAACAAGGTAACCATCAAAGAGGGTCTCAGAATCGACCAGGTTTTTTCTGAGTTGAGCAAAGCCACCGGTATTTCAAAAGCAGAGTTTGCCAAACTGAAAAATCAGCCGGAACTTTTCGGTCTTGATGCACAAGAAATCAGTCTTGAGGGTTGGCTTTTTCCGGCGACCTACACCTTTGCCCCTCAAGCCAAGGCAAAAGATATTCTCGGTGAGATGGTTCAACGAATGATTCTTGAGCTTGATAATTTCAATGTTTCGAAAGACGACCGCCACGCAGTTCTAACGCTTGCATCGATCGTTCAAAAAGAGGCCCGGCAGGCCCAAGATTTCTTCAAAGTTGCGCGCACCTTTAAGAATCGACTCGCTATCAAAATGCCTTTGCAATCAGACGCCACCGTTAGTTATGGTTCAGGTGGAACCACGGTGACGACAACCGATGCCGAGCGCGCCGACCCTAACGGCTTCAACACCTATGTGAACCTGGGTTTACCAATCGGCCCAATTAGTGCGCCCGGCGCCAGAGCTATCGATGCCGCGTTGCATCCCGCAGACGGCGACTGGCTGTTTTTTTGCACGGTAGACCTTTCTTCGGGTGAAACGGTCTTCAGCGCTACCGTCGCAGAACATGAAGTGGCGGTATCAAAATTCCGCGCCTGGATGGCTGCGAATCCTGGATGGAACGGGTAATCAAGATGGCAATCAAAAACTACGCCGTGCTCGGATCTCCGATTGCACATTCAAAATCTCCGGCAATTCACCAGGCAGCATATCGAGTCTTAGGGCTCGACTGGCATTACGGTCGTCATGAAGTCGCTAAAGGTGCTCTCAAAAGCTTCGTAGAGCAACTCGACGAAACTTGGATGGGCCTAAGCCTGACGATGCCCCTCAAAGAGGAGGCCGTCAGAGTTGCCAGCGATTTGGACTACTACGCCAAACTTACCGGCGCGGTAAACACTCTGGTTCGAGACAAAGACCAAACTGAGACGGCCAGCTGGTTGGGTTACAACACCGATGTCTTTGGCATCATCCAGGCGATTTCAGAGTCGAGCGCGTTCAGTGAAACGACGGACCGCACAATCAAAAGCGTTCTGGTCATCGGATCGGGTTCTACCGCCACCTCAGCGGTAACCGCAATAAAAACAATCGCTCCCGAAGCTGAGGTTTGGATTCACGCAAGAAACAGTGAGATGAGAGCCAAACTGCGTGATTACACCGATCAGCTCGGTCTGAGAAGCAAAGTCAGCCGCACTCTCGCTCGCCAATTGAAGTCGGTCGACTTGGTGATTTCGACGCTTCCCCCGAAATCTCTCGACAAGACCGCTGCGAAGTACTTCGACTCAAAAAGGTTCAAACCTAAAGGTGTTTTGCTAGACGTGGCATATGAACCCTGGCCAAGCGAGCTTGCAAAACTGTGGATTCGACAAGATGTTCCAGTTATTTCAGGACTCGAAATGTTGATTTGGCAAGCTGTAATTCAACTGCGCATTTTTGTCAACGGCGCAACCGACAGACCCCTGCTAAACGAAATCGCCGTGGTTGCCGCCATGCGGCACGCAGTCGAGCAAGACGCCAAACCGATTCTTGGCTAATTCGGCAGGGTAGAATTGCCTCATGTTGCGTTGGATTACTGCCGGAGAATCACACGGCCCAGAACTTGTTGCCATTGTTGAAGGCATGCCCGCCGGCGTTCCCATTACTACCGCCGAGGTGCAAGACGCCTTAGCGCGTCGCCGTCTCGGATATGGTCGTGGCGCCCGCATGAAATTTGAACAGGATGAAGTAAAACTGAGCGGCGGCGTTCGTCACGGACTCACGCAGGGAGGGCCGGTTGCAATCATCGTTGGTAACACTGAATGGCCTAAGTGGCAAGAAATTATGGCAGCTGACCCGGTTGCCGCAGAAGCTTTGACTGGAGCGCGCGGTGAAGCATTAACCCGCCCAAGACCAGGGCACGCCGACTTTACCGGAATGCAAAAATATGGTTTTCTAGACGCCCGCCCGGTTCTCGAACGTGCGAGCGCTCGTGAAACCGCTGCGCGCGTCGCTCTTGGCGCCGTGGCGGCGAAGTTTCTAAACGCCCTGGGAATGCAACTCGTTACCCACACGGTTGGCATTGGCCCGGTCGAAGCTCCGCGCGATAGCAGGCTTCCGATTCCTTCAGACCTTGAATACCTCGACAACGACCCAATGAGGGCACTTGACCCGGCAGTTTCGGCGGCGATGGTCGCTGAGGTTGATGACTGTCACAAAGCTGGGGACACACTGGGTGGTGTGGTTGAAACCTTGGTTTACGGTTGCCCTCCCGGCCTCGGCACCTATGTGCACTGGGATCGTCGACTTGACTCACAACTCGCCGCTGCGCTAATGGGCATTCAGGCCATTAAAGGTGTTGAGGTCGGTGACGGGTTTGAGACAGCAAGGCGCCGTGGTTCAGTGGCCCACGACGAGATTGTTCGCGACCCAAGTGGGGTTGTAAATCGCACAACCGACCGCGCTGGAGGAATTGAGGGCGGAATGTCTAACGGTGAGGTTCTAAGAGTTCGCGCTGCTATGAAGCCAATCTCTACGGTTCCAAAAGCACTTCAAACCATCGATGTGGCAACCGGCGAAGCCGCCAAAGCTCACCACCAACGCAGTGATGTTTGCGCTGTTCCGGCCGCGGGCATCGTTGCCGAGGCTATGGTGGCGCTAGTCGTTGCCAACTCGGTTCTAGAAAAATTCGGTGGCGACTCGCTCGATGAGACCAAAAGAAACCTAGACGCCTACCTTGCGAGCATCCCAGCGGTTTTGACTTCGCACGACGGCCGCGCAACAAACTAGAAGTAGGGTCAAAATCTTGCCTGCGACCGAAACGAACAGTTTGGCGCTCATCTCTAAACCGGTGGTTTTGGTTGGCCCGATGGGAGTCGGCAAAACCACCGTTGGCAAAAAACTTGCAAAAGCGCTGAAGGTTCCGTTCATCGACACCGACGCGCTAGTAGTAGCCGAGCACGGCGAAATAACGGTTATTTTTCAACAACAGGGCGAAGCGGTCTTTCGCGAGTACGAATCGGTAGCAGTTTCAGGCGCGCTTAAAAAAATTGCAGTTGTTGCAACCGGAGGGGGAGCCGTTTTGACCCCCAAGAACCGCGAAGCCTTTCGCGAATGCACGGTGATTTATCTTGCGAGTGATGGCCGTCACATGGGTTCTAGGCTTTCAAACGGAAAACGCCCGCTGATTCAAAACGGTTTAGACGACTGGAAACGCATCTATGAGGAACGCAAGGCGACTTATGCCGAGGTCTGCGATTTTGAAGTTTTAGTCTCTGGGCTAAGCCTCTCTGCTTCAGTTGCAAAAATTCGAGAGTATTTGGGAGTGTAAGTGAAAAAAATCACGGTAGCCGGAGACAACCCTTACGACGTGTTTATTGGTCGTAACCTTTTGGCCGAGGTTGGGTTGGCACTGGCTAACTCTTCAACGGGCGACCCGGTCAAGAAGGTTTTGGTAATCCACCCCATAGCCTTGAGTCAAAGCGCTGAAGTTTTGAAGAACTCGCTTGATTCTCAAGGCTTTGAAACTTTACTTGCCGGTGTACCCGATAGCGAAGATGCCAAGCGAGTCGAAGTTGCGGCGTTTTGCTGGGGTGTCATGGGCAAATCAGACTTCACGCGAAGTGATGCCGTGGTTGGTTTTGGAGGGGGTTCGACGACCGACCTCGCCGGTTTTGTCGCCGCAACTTGGCTTCGAGGTGTGAAGTTCGTGCAGGTTCCAACCACTCTGCTCGGCATGGTCGATGCGGCTATCGGTGGCAAGACTGGAATCAACACCGCTGAGGGAAAAAACCTGGTCGGCGCTTTTTATGCTCCGAGCGCAGTGATTTGCGACCTAGACACACTGGTGACTCTGCCCAAAAATGAAATAGTCGCCGGTTTAGCTGAGGTGGTCAAATACGGATTCATAGCCGACGAGCGCATCCTAGAAATCATCGAAGCGTCTCCAGAAAAAGCAAGCGACCCAACATCAGCCGAGTTTTTTGAACTTATTGAGAGGTCAGTTGCCATCAAGGCACGGGTAGTTGCGGCCGATTTCAAAGAAAGTAGCCTGCGGGAAATTTTGAACTATGGTCACACATTAGGCCACGCCATTGAGCTCGCCGAGCGCTACCAGTGGCGCCACGGCGCTGCGATATCGATTGGCATGATGTTTGTCGCAGAGCTGGCGCGTTTAGCCGGCCGCCTGAGCGACGATGTAGTTGACCGACACCGAAACATTCTGAACCTACTGGGTTTGCCAACAACCTATAAGGCTGCAAAATGGGATTCCCTACTCGCTTCAATGCAGCGAGATAAGAAATCTCGGGCCGGTCAATTGCGGTTCGTCGTGCTAGACGACATTACAAAACCGACAATTATGACCGCACCAACCAATGAAATGCTTTTCGCCGCTTATCAAGAGATCTGCGACTAAAGGGCTAACCTTAAAATCATGAAATCTGTTTTAGTGCTGAACGGGCCAAACTTGGGTCGGCTGGGTTCCCGCGAGCCTGAAATCTATGGCTCGACCAATTATCAAGAGCTCGTCGCGACACTTGCGTCGCAGGGAGCTGAACTTGGCCTTCAAATTGACGCTCGCCAAACCGATAGCGAAGCTGAACTTATTGGCTGGTTACACGAGGCAGTTGACGCTCGAACCGATGTGGTGCTAAACCCCGCTGCGTTCACTCACTACTCTTATGCCCTGCGCGACGCTGCAGCCATGGTCACCAAGAGCGGTCTGAGTCTGATTGAGGTTCACCTGAGCAACCCTCATACCCGCGAAGAATTTAGACACACTTCAGTAATTTCGGGCGTAGCATCGGGTGTTATCGCCGGCTTTGGCGTCGGCAGCTACCTGTTGGCGCTTAAACAACTCGCGAGCTAAACTTAAGGCAACAAGTTTTCGGCCTAGAGCCGATTTTTTTATGTCAAACCAAACGATTGTGAATCAAAATGGCAACCAGTAACGACCTTAAAAACGGTCTAGTCCTAAACATCGAAGGTCAGCTTTGGACTGTAGTCGAATTTCAACACGTGAAACCTGGAAAGGGTGCGGCGTTTGTTCGCAGCAAACTCAAAAACATTTTGACCGGCAAGGTAGTTGACAGAACTTTCAACGCTGGCGTGAAAGTCGAAACCGCAAACGTCGACAAGCGCGAGATGCAGTACCTATATCAAGACGGTGACTCATTCGTGTTTATGGACCTCGAGAACTATGAGCAGGTTTCGTTGCCTGAGGTTGTGGTGGGAGATGCCATCAACTACATGCTTGAAAACCAAAACGCCATCGTTGCGATGAACGAGGGAAACCCAATTTACGTTGAGCTTCCTGCTTCTGTGGTGCTAGAAATCACTTATACCGAGCCGGGCCTTCAGGGTGACCGCTCATCGGGCGGAACTAAGCCGGCAACTGTGGAAACCGGTTTGCAGATTCAGGTTCCGCTATTCGTTGATCTCGGAACCCGAGTTAAGGTAGACACCCGCACCGGTGACTACCTTGGCAGAGTTACCGACTAACTTTGAGCTCACGAACAAAGGCGCGAAAGCGGGCGGTCGACGCCATTTTCGCAGCCGACATTCGCAAAACACCACCGTTGGCGCTGCTTGACCTAAGCAGGGAACAGATGGAGGGTCACCAAAACCAAGACGAGATTTTTGACTACGCTCGCGTTCTCGTTGAGGGTGTTGTCGAGCGACACAACGACATCGACGACCAAATCGAAACTTTTTCTCAGGGCTGGTCGATTGACCGAATGCCTTCGCTAGATAAAGCAATCCTGCGAGTTGCACTGTGGGAAATCCTGTTTAATGACGAGGTTCCAGACGCCGTTGCTATTGATGAGGCCGTCGAAATTGCTAAAGAGTATTCGACCGATGATTCGGGTAGCTTCATAAACGGCTTGCTGGCAAGAATCGCAAGCACCAAATAGTTTGCCGGTTTCGCAACAGCTACTAAACTAAATCTCGAACATCCTTTAAATCGCGCACTGTGAGGCGCAGAAGGAGGTGGGCGTGGTAGCACGCACCGTCTTGACGAGCGACGATATCGATCGCGCTGTGACCCGCATCGCTCATGAAATTATTGAAGCGAATCACGGAACTGAAAATCTCGTTCTATTAGGAATTCCCACCCGAGGTGTTGTTTTGGCAAGTCGAATTGCCGAAGTTATTGCACGAAACCAGCCAGATTTTTCACCTTCGAATTCAATCGGTCGGCTAGACATCACAATGTATCGCGATGATTTGGCCGCGAACCCAACGCGAGCCGTAACCGAGACTATTGAGCCGGATCAAGGAATTGACGGTCGAGTCGTGGTTTTGGTCGATGATGTTCTCTACAGCGGTCGAACCATTCGCGCAGCATTGGATGCCCTCAGTGATTTGGGTAGACCCAAAGTTGTGCGGTTGGCCGTCTTGGTCGACCGAGGCCATCGCGAACTCCCCATTAGAGCTGATTTTGTTGGCAAGAACCTGCCAACATCGCGCGAAGAGCGCATCCAGGTGAAGTTAGTCGAAGTCGACGGCGAAAACGGTGTGGTGATCGAGTCATGATTAAGCACCTGTTGTCTTCAGCAGACCTTTCGCGAGACGCCGCAATCAACCTTCTCGACATCGCTGAAACTATGGCGGGTGTGAACGACCGTGAAATCAAGAAACTGCCCACCTTGCGCGGAAAAACTGTCGTGAACCTGTTCTTCGAAGACTCTACCCGAACCCGAATATCTTTCGAGTTGGCCGCAAAGCGCCTATCGGCTGACGTTATTAACTTTTCGGCTAAAGGCTCAAGCGTTTCAAAGGGCGAAAGTCTTAAAGATACTGCGCAAACTCTCGAAGCCATGGGCGCAGATGGCGTCGTAATTCGTCACCCGGCAAGCGGCGCCGCTTATACGCTTGCCCACAGCGGATGGATTAACGGTGCCATCGTGAATGCGGGTGATGGCACACACGAGCACCCAACCCAAGCATTACTTGACGCCTTCACAATACGGCGTCGCCTTCACGGACTCTCAGCGACCGGAAAATCGCTGGACGGCATCAAAGTTGCGATTGTCGGCGACGTTTTGCACTCGAGAGTTGCCCGGTCAAACCTTTTGCTTCTAAACACGCTTGGAGCCGAAGTTCACCTCGTGGCCCCACCAACCCTCTTGCCGGCAGACGCATCTGGCTGGAATGCTCAGATCCATTACAACCTCGATGAGATGCTCCAACAGGTAAAACCGGATGCCGTGATGATGTTGCGGGTTCAGCTTGAGCGAATGAACGCCGCATATTTTCCGTCAGAACGTGAATATGCACGGGTCTGGGGTTTCAACGCCGACCGCCTTGCCCTCCTGGGTGCGAAATCTCTTTTGATGCACCCTGGGCCGATGAATCGAGGTCTCGAGATTTCAGCAGCGGCCGCAGATTCGCCTAACAGTACCGTTCTCGAGCAGGTTTCCAACGGCGTTTCGATTCGAATGGCCGTGCTTTATAACCTGCTCTCTGGCGAAAGGTCAATCGACAATGTCTAAGTTCCTCCTCACAAATGTTTCACTTTTGGGCGATACTCCAACCAGTGTCTTAATCGAAGGTCAACACATCGTGGCAATTGGCGCGGATGCCGCGACAGTCGCCGAAAACTCTAAGGGTGCGCATTCTGTCGAAGAGATCGATTGCTCAGGATTGATTGCTGTGCCGGGTCTGGTTGACCTGCACACCCACCTTCGCGAACCAGGCTTCGAAGCAAGTGAAACGGTGCTAACCGGAACTCGCTCAGCCGCTGCAGGAGGGTTTACCGCAGTTCACGCGATGGCCAATACCAACCCGGTTGCCGACACGGCCGGTGTTGTTGAGCAGGTTTGGTCTCTCGGACTCGCGGCGGGTTTTGCCGATGTGGCACCAGTGGGCGCCGTGACTCTTGGGCTCGAAGGCAAACAGCTTTCAGAAATGGCTGCTATGGCCGACTCGCGAGCACAGGTTCGCGTTTTTAGCGACGATGGCAAGTGCGTGAGTGATGCGCTACTGATGCGCCGGGCCCTTGAATACGTGAAAGCTTTCGACGGAGTTGTCGCCCAGCACGCTCAGGAACCACGTTTGACCGAGGGCGCACAAATGAACGAGGGCGTGGTGTCGGCAGAGCTCGGCCTAACAGGCTGGCCTGCGGTGGCTGAAGAGTCGATCATTGCTCGCGATGTTTTGCTTGCGGAGCACGTTGGTTCTCGACTGCATGTTTGCCACCTCTCAACCGCTGGCTCGGTTGAGATCATTCGTTGGGCCAAAGCTCGCGGCATCAACGTCACCGCCGAAGTCACTCCGCACCACCTACTGCTGACCGATGAGCTGGCCCGCGGCTATAACGCCATCTATAAGGTGAACCCGCCGCTTCGCACTCAATCTGATGTCATGGCTCTCCGCGCAGCACTGGTTGACGGAACAATCGACATCATCGCGACCGACCACGCACCCCACACTGATGAATCAAAAGACTGCGAGTGGAGTGCGGCAGCTTTTGGAATGCTGGGGCTCGAAATCGCCGCTTCAGTTGCCCACGATGTTCTAATAGCCAGCGGAGCGTCAAACTGGCATCGCTTTGCTGAGGTGCTTTCTCATAACCCAGCGAACATTGGTCGCCTGACGCAGCAGGGTCAACCACTTGCCGTTGGGTCAATCGCAAACCTCGCAATCATCGACCCGACTGAGCGTCACGAAGCAGTGTCAACTCAAAGCAAAAGCCACAACAATCCCTATGTTGGCCTGAAAGTCGGTGGCAAAGTGGTTCACACGATTTATCGGGGCTACTTCACAAAACGCGATGGCACGGTGGCGGCGACGGGTCGCAGTCACACCGCCGAAGACACTGTTGCAACAGCCAAAGAAAAGTCGTCAAAATAAATGTCCAAGTTTTTAACCGCGTTTCTAGTGCTCGCGATTTGCACTGGTTTGGCCCTGCTAGCTTTAAGTGCCTGGCGTCGACGTCGAAAAGAGCAGTCAATAAAGTTTTCGGCCCCGGCCGAGGTTCTCGGTGGCGATACTTTAGCAAACGCTTGGGTTCAATACGTTGCAACAACTTTCTTGGGAGACCCACTCAATCGAGTGACCGCCTATGGGCTCGGCTTTCGAGGTAGAGCCGATATTAGGGTTTGCACAACCGGGCTGGTCATTGAACGCAAGGGCGAACGCCACCTGGCTATTGGCAACGAGCAAATTCTGGGCCTCGTTTACGAACAAGCAACCATCGATCGAGTGGTCGAAAAAGACGGTCTGCTCGCAATCAGCTGGAAACAAGATTCAACCGAACTCACAACATTTTTGCGCTTC
Source organism: Actinomycetota bacterium (assembly GCA_041181225.1). Taxonomy (GTDB): domain Bacteria; phylum Actinomycetota; class Actinomycetes; order Actinomycetales; family Microbacteriaceae; genus Rhodoluna. Next base: position 10,590 of record JBEGPW010000078.1, read on the forward strand.
AACAGCGCGGCTGACCGCAACCGCATTTTGGGTGCCAGCAAAGTTTTAGCAAGAAAGGCAAACTGATGGGCAAAGCGCTACTAGTTCTCGAAGACGGCAAGGTTTTCACCGGAAAATCCTACGGAAAAACCGGTGAGACGCTCGGCGAGCTAGTTTTTGCCACGGGAATGACCGGTTATCAGGAGACACTCACTGACCCGTCGTATGCCGGGCAGATTGTTGTTCAGACTGCGCCGCACATCGGAAATACCGGAGTGAACTCGCGCGACGAGGAGTCAGACAAGATTTGGGTCGCCGGCTATGTCGTTCGCGACGCAAGTCGTGTCGTCTCAAACTTTAGGGCCGAAAAATCACTCGACCAAGAACTTGAAGATTTCAACGTCGTCGGCATTCGAGGTGTTGACACTCGGGCGCTCACACGTCACCTGCGCTCGGCAGGTTCGATGAGAGCTGGTATTTTTAGCGGGGATGCTGCCGAAGTCGCCATTGAGGCACTGTTGGCACAAGTTCTTTCTAGCGCCAAGATGAACGGTCTTTCGCTGAGCGACACTGTGACGACGAGCGCGCGTTATTCAATCGAAGCCGAAGGCCACCGTGTTGGCAAAGTCGCCATCGTAGACCTTGGAATCAAACGATCAACCATCGAACACATGGCTGCTCGTGGCCTTGAGGTTGAAGTATTCCCAGCAAAAGTGGATGCTGCAACACTGCTTGCTAGCAATCCTGATGCTGTGTTCTTTTCAAACGGGCCAGGAGACCCGGCGGCCGCCGAAGACCAGGTGTCGGTTTTGCGCGAAGTGCTAATCAACAAGATCCCGTTTTTTGGAATCTGCTTCGGCAACCAACTGCTCGGGCGCGCGCTCGGCTTCGAGACCTACAA
>JBEGPW010000079.1:0-20037 GCA_041181225.1 Actinomycetota bacterium
GCCTCACTCGCCGGCGAGGGCGACTTTATCGTGACCATGGGCTGCGGTGACGTTTACCGAATGGTGCCTTCGTTGCTGAAGGCTCTAGAGGCGTAACTCTTGAAACGCCCCGCCTCAAGAACAACTCAAAAGCCGGCACCCAGAGACTCGTTGCGTCGCGACAAACCCAATAAGATTTCGCGCGAGCAACTCAACGCTGAGCGGGCCCGGCTTTTGTTGGTGCGTGAGAGCAGTCGACTTTCGAAGCGCACGTCTCTCAGAGCACTTAATCGTGAGGCAAAACGATTTGGTCGCAATCGTCGCCGCGTTCGCGCAATCAGGCTTACGGTCTTGGTGGCCTTCGCTGCTCTCACCTCTCTAGTGATCGCAACTCTGTTCACACCGCTGTTGGCGATACAAAAAATTGAAGTTTCTGGCACTTCGAGGCTTAAGACAGCAGAAATTCTCGCTGCAGTCAAGAGCCAAATCGGTGTCCCGCTCACCATGGTCGATAATGAAAAAATTCGTGCCGAACTAGCCGATTTCAAGCTGATAGAAAGCTTCTCGGTGGTTGCTAGACCGCCTCATACCTTGCAAATTCGACTTATCGAGCGGCAACCGGTGTGTGTTGTGACAATCAGCGGGGTCAACTACTTATTTGATGTTGCGGGAATCAACCTCGGCCAGGCTAAACCTAAAGATCGTTACCCAGCGATTTCGATTGGGGGTTTGCCTCGCACGAGCAAGAACTTCGCAAACGCCATCAGCGTTTTGTTGGCCTTACCCACTTCGCTGGTCAATCGCATCGAGGTTGTAGAGGCTAGGTCTCAAGACAATGTAATTTTGCAGCTCAAGGGTTTGACTGGGCAACAAATCATTTGGGGCGATCAGTCCAGCTCGGCGCTCAAGGCAAAAGTTCTTGCGGTTTTGATCAAAAAGGTGCCAAAGAACCGGGTGGCTACGATTGACGTGTCTGCGCCGACAGTCCCGGTGGTTCGCTACGGCAACTGAGTTTGCGACACGCCTGTTGGCCTAACCCCGAATTGCAGCCTCGCGCTCTAACTTCGAGTCGAAATAAGAAAAAGCCGTCAAAACTAAGGTTCAGGTTGACGTTTAGGCTTTTTCTGGACTTTTTGGAGGAAGAGTGAACGCTGTGTCAAACCCAAGCCCAGACTTTAACAGCCAGGTTGTAATCAAGGTTGTCGGTGTCGGTGGCGGTGGCGTCAACGCAGTAAACCGCATGCTCGAAGCCGGAATGCGCGGCGTTGAATACATCGCGCTCAACACCGACGCACAGCAACTGCTTCAGAGCGACGCCCACGTAAAACTCGACATCGGGCGCGAAATCACGCATGGTTTGGGTGCAGGCGCCGACCCTGAGGTTGGTCGTCGGGCCGCTGAAGATCACGAAGATGAAATCGAAGCAGTGCTAAAAGGCGCCCAAATGGTCTTCATCACCGCTGGCGAAGGCGGTGGCACGGGCACCGGAGCCGCTCCAATCGTTGCCAGAATCGCAAAGCGCCTCGGTGCGCTAACTGTGGGTGTCGTAACCCGACCGTTCGACTTCGAAGGAAAACGTCGTGCCGAGCAGGCTGATCGAGGCATCGAAGCACTTCGCGCCGAGGTTGACTCTCTAATCGTGGTTCCAAACCAACGACTTCTCGAAATGCAAGATAAAAACATTGGTTTTCTCGAGGCATTTGTTATTGCCGACACCGTGCTACGCGCTGGCGTTCAGGGCATCACCGACCTCATCATCACCCCAGGTCTTTGGAACACCGACTTCAACGACGTCAAATCGGTACTGCAGGGCTCGGGCTCGGCACTCATGGGCATCGGTGTTGCCAGAGGCGAAGACCGCGCGATTCGTGCTGCCGAAGAAGCGGTCACGAGCCAACTGCTCGAAGCGACAATCGAAGGCGCACACGGCGTTTTGCTTCAGGTTCAAGGCCCGTCAGACATCGGTTTGCACGAAGTTCACCACGCCGCAAATCTGGTCAAAGAGGCCGTTGCCGATGGCGCTACCATCATTTTCGGTGCCACAATCGACGACACCTTGGGCGACGAAGTGCGCGTAATCGTCATTGCCGCTGGGTTTGACGAATCAACGCGCTCAAGCGACAGTCTTCGACGTCTGCCATTTGGGGGCTCATCGTCGCTCAACAGTTTTACCTCAGTCACTTCGCCCAAGCCTGAGATTGCAGTTGCGGCTGCGGTTGCAAGCGTGTTGCCTTTGAGCGCATCAATCGAAGATCTAGATCCACAGGTTGAAGGCGAGGTTGAGCCAGATCCGCGACCGGTCTCTGAGGTTCTAAACCCAGACGCGCCAAGCAACACCAAACCGGCTCAACAAGTCTTTGGCGATGACCTTGACCTTCCTGACTTCCTCCTCAACTAAAGGACTTTCAGAGCGCTATTTGGCCGCTCTGGCAAATATTTCCGAGGCCGAGCGCTCGGCGGGTGTTTCAGCTGGTTCGACAGAGCTGATAATCGTGAGCAAGAACCATCCCGCTGAGTTGGTTCTTGAACTCATGCAACTGGGCGCACTTCAGTTTGGCGAGAACCGAGATCAAGAGGCTTCGTCTAAGTCGCAGATTGTGGCCGAGGCAATAGAAAAAGCCAGAAGCGAAAACACCTGGGATGCCCCTTCGGCCAGCTGGAACTTCATCGGTCAACTGCAGAGCAATAAGGTCAAATCGGTTTTGCGATATGCGAGTTCGATTCACTCGCTTGACCGCGAAAGCCTTTTGTCGGCAATCGTCAAAGAGCAGGCTAAGGCCGCAGAGTCCCAAGCGGCTGAGGCGTCTCAAGCGGCCGCAGGTCATCCGCTCGCTGTTTTTATTGAACTCAACCTCACCGGGCAAGCTGAGCGCGGTGGAATCCTGCCAGAAAACCTGATTGCTTTTGCCGAGCAAGTTTTGGCGGCTCCCGGGCTGAAGCTTGAAGGTGTGATGGGTGTGGCCGGTCTAGATGTCGCACCGGAACATGATTTTGATCGAATCTTCAGCTCAAGCCAGCAGCTTCAAGCGATAGCACCGTCAGCTTCGCATATTTCGGCAGGCATGTCTGGTGACTATGAAATCGCTATTCGACACGGCGCGACACACGTTCGCATTGGCACAGCAATCACGGGCAAACGCGACTACAGCGTTTAATCTTTCGATAGGTAAGGTTTTTCGACCGAATTTTATTAGGAGCACGTCATGTCACTTGTTTCAATGGCAAAGAACTTTTTCGGACTCGATGAGTCTGACAGTCACGATGAGTTGCCGATGCGCGAAGCGATTCCAATCAGCAGCCGTCAGGGATACCGACCAGCGCCAGTTTCTAAGAGCCGCAAGTCAGCGGTTTACGAGATGAACGAGATTTTCACCATCGACGCTCACTCTTTTTCTGACGCCCAGCGAATCGCTGAAGAATATCGCGATGGCAAAACCGTGATCGTAAACCTCGGTGAGCTCAGTGACATCGAATCTCGCCGAGTTGTTGACTTTATTTCTGGTCTGACCTATGGCCTTCACGGCGAACCTCGCCGTGTGACCGCAAAGGTATTCTTGCTGGCACACAACGGTGTTTCTATTGAAGGCGAAACTGCTGCCGAAGCCGATAGTGCTGGCGACGAGCTTTACATTCGCCCCTAAATTATGTTGCTGTTTGGCACCATTCTGTGGTGGGCGCTGCGACTTTACAGTCTCGTTCTGATCGGGCGAATACTGCTTGACTGGGTTCGCGAATTGAATCCCGCATGGCGCCCTCGAGGCTTCGTTCTGGTACTTGCCGAAGTTATTTACACGCTCACCGACTGGGTTTTGCGCCGAGTTCGCAGGCTTATTCCACCGCTTCGAATCGGGCCAATCGCTTTAGATTTGGGGCTTATTTTGCTCTTCATAGCCATCGGTTGGTTGCAAACCGCTGTTCTCGTTTATGTTCGCTAGCCCGTTTTGGGTTAAACTATCTTGACTGCGCCTTTTAGGCCTGCGAAGCGAAAGTAGAGCACAATGCCATTGACTCCCGAAGATGTCGTCAACAAACGGTTTCAACCGACAAAGTTTCGCGAAGGTTATGACCAAGATGAGGTCGACGACTTTCTCGACGAAATAGTCGTCGAACTACGCCGTTTAACTCAAGAAAACGAAGACCTTCGTCAGCGCCTTCTGGCTTCTGAGAGCCGCATTTCTGAACTTCAGCGTTCAGGTGCCGGCATGGCAAACCAGCTTTCCTCACCGGCCCCAAGCACTTCTGCGCCGGCCCTAAGCGCTTTTCCTGAAGCGGCTGCAGACCCAAATCAACTCGAGGGTGGAAACAACACCAACAGTCTGCTTCAGCTGGCGCGCAAGATGCACGACGAGCACGTTCGTGAGGGTTTGGCAAAGCGAGACGCACTCATTGCCGAGGGGCACGCAACCGCGGCGCGTTTGGTTCGTGAGGCCGAAGCTCAGCACCGAGCAGACTTTAGCAACCTTGAGCGTGAAAAAGCTTTGGTCGAACACACCATTCAAGAGCTCAAGAGTTTTGAACGCGAATACCGCCTAAAACTAAAGGGTTACATTCAGAGCCAGCTCGAAGACCTTGACCAAGCCGGATTCACCTCAAACCCGGCAACAACAACCGGTAACACCTCTGCAATCACCGGCGGTTTCAGCAACCCAACCGGCAGTTACAGCCTCGGCCTCTAAGGCTTTGGTTTAGAGTTTTGTCGGTTCTTAGAGCACCCGCGGTTCGCGCCATTTGGCTTTTCAGTTTCGCCGGTCTCATCGTCTTAGCTGACCAGCTTTCAAAGGCACTGGTGCTCGCCAGCCTGACACCGGGCAAGTACTACGATTTTCTCGGCCCGGTTGTGCGTTGGTATCTCGTGCGAAACGATTCAGCAGCTTTTTCGCTCGGAGGGGGAGTCACCTGGGTTTTTACCTTGGTTTCAGCAGTGGCCGCAGTCTTAGTGATTTGGTTTAGTCGTCGAATTGAAACTCGTTCCTGGGCAATTCTTGCGGGCGCTCTGCTGGGCGGAATCCTCGGTAATCTCATTGATCGGGTCAGTCGAGAACCGGGTTTTCCAAACGGTCACGTAATCGACTTCATTTCGATTCCTTTCGATTTTCCAATCTTCAACCTTGCTGACAGCGCAATCGTTGTGGTTGCGTTTATTACGGTGATTCGCGTGATGCGCGGGCAGCAAATCGGCAAATGACAAACACTCAAGACTCTCGTGTTTTGCAGGTGCCACCGGGCATCGCCGGCGAACGCGCCGACGCGGGTTTGGCTAAACTCCTAGGCTTGTCGCGTGCTGCCGCGGCCGACCTGCTGCTTCAGGGGTTCGCAACCCAAAATGGCAAGCTGCTCGGCAAATCAGACAAACTGGTGGCTGACGCGATTCTCGACATTGCGGTTCCAACACCGGTGAACCGTCTCGAGATTCACGCTGATCAGGTTGATGGCTTCAAAATCATTTATCAGGATGACGACATTGTGGTGGTCGACAAGCCGGCTGGGGTAGCTGCTCACCCATCAGTCGGTTGGGATGGCCCGACGGTTCCAGGCGCTCTACTTGCGCTTGGCATCGAGATTTCGACTTCGGGGGCGGCCGAACGTCAGGGCATCGTGCAGCGGTTAGACGTTGGCACTAGCGGGCTGATGGTTTTAGCGAAGAGTGAAATCGCTTATTCGAGGCTCAAGCAGGCGTTTCGCGATCGCGCCGTTCACAAGATCTACCACGCGGTAATTCAGGGCCACCCCGACCCCTTCGAAGGCACCTTTGACGCGCCGATTGGTCGGCATCCTCGTGCCGAATTTAAGTTTGCGGTGCAAAAAGACGGCAAACCTTCGATTACCCACTACAAAACCCTCGAGGCATTTCGTGCCGCCACTCTGGTCGAAGTGAATCTTGAGACCGGACGCACCCATCAGATTCGCGTGCACTTCTCGGCGTTTAAACATCCGCTGGCTGGCGACACCATGTATGGTGCCGACCCAACTTTGGCCTTGAAACTCGGGCTAGATCGACAGTGGCTACACGCTGTCGAATTATCTTTTGTGCACCCAACCTCGGGTGAAATCGTCACCTTCAATAGCGAATACACGCCAGATTTGGTGCGCGCTCTTGAACTGCTTCGGGGTTAGCCTTTAACCACCGCACCTGCAGACCCCCTGCAAAATAGAAAGTTTCGCTACCTTGGCTAAAGACGACTCGTTTGTGCACTTGCACGTGCACACTGAGTACAGCATGCTCGATGGCGCAGCCAGGGTTAAGCCTCTAATTCAAAAAGCCGTCGACTTTGGAATGCCGGCAATCGGCATCACCGATCACGGCAATAATTTTGGCGCATACGACTTTTACAGCACAGCAAAAGCCAACGGCATCAAGCCGATTATTGGCATCGAAGCATATTTGACGCCGGGAACCCATCGCAGCGACCGCACCCGCGTTCGTTGGAGCGATGGCGGCGACGACGATGTTTCGGGTAGCGGCTCATACACCCACATGACTATGTTTGCCGAAAACACCGAGGGAATGTTTAACCTGTTTAGGCTTTCTTCGCTCGCATATCTCGAGGGTTTCTATATGAAACCTCGAATGGACCGCGAGTTGCTGCAGAAATACGGCAAGGGCATCATTGCAACCACCGGTTGTGCTTCTGGTGAGATTCAGACCCGCATTCGTCTCGGCCAGTATGATCTTGCGCTTCAGGCCGCCGCCGACTATCGCGACATTTTTGGCAAAGATAATTTCTTTGTTGAAATCATGGACCACAACTTGGCGGTTGAGCAAAAGTCTTGGAACGGTCTGTTACAGATTTCAAAAGACCTCGGGCTGCCACTGCTTGCCACAAACGACCTGCACTACATTTCGCCTGAAGACGCTAAAGCTCACGAGGCCTTGCTTTGCATCGGATCGGGATCGACTTTGACCGACCCGAAGCGTTTCAAGTTTGATGGCGATGGTTATTACCTCAAGAGTGCGGCTGAAATGCGCCACCTATTTCGCGATAACCCTGAAGCCTGCGACAACACACTTTTGATTGCGGAACGCTGCGAAGTCGAGTTTCCGACCCGAAACCTGATGCCGCGATTCCCGGTTCCTGAGGGTCACACCGAAGATTCTTGGTTCGAAGAAGAAGTGCAGCGGGGTATGAATCGCCGATACAGCGGCAACATTCCTCAGCGTCAAGCCGAACAGGCCGCCTATGAGGTTGAAGTAATCAAGAACATGAACTTTCCCGGCTACTTCTTGGTGGTTGCCGACTTTATTGCCTGGGCTCGTGAGCAGGGCATCCGCGTTGGTCCCGGCCGTGGCTCGGCAGCCGGGTCGATTGTTGCCTATGCTTTGGGCATCACCGAGCTCGACCCGATTCACCACGGTCTAATCTTTGAGCGTTTCTTAAACCCTGAGCGCGCGTCGATGCCTGACATTGACGTTGACTTCGACGACCGTCGCCGCGGTGAGGTCATTAAGTATGTCACCGCTAAATACGGCGATGACCGGGTCGCTCAAATCATCACCTACACAAACATCAAGGCAAAACAAGCACTCAAGGATGCCGCGCGCGTGCTCGGCAAACCCTATTCGGTCGGCGAGAAACTCACAAAAGCTATGCCTCCGATGGTTCTCGGGCGCGAGTTGAGCCTGCGTGAAATGGTCGAATCTGAGTGGGTTGACGATGTTTCGGGCGATGTCAAAAAGAGTGAACGATATGCCGAAGCGGCTGAGTTTCGAGAGCTGATTGCTCTTGACTCAGAATCGGCTGAGGTTTTCGAGTTAGCTCGAGGCATTGAGCACGGCAAGCGCGGCAGCGGTGTGCACGCCGCTGGAGTGATCATGTCGGCCCTGCCATTGCTCGATGTGATGCCGATTATGCGTCGAGACAACGATGAGGCCGTCATCACTCAGTTTGACCAGCCGCCGTGCGAAGCCCTCGGTTTGCTCAAAATGGACTTTTTGGGTCTTCGAAACCTAACTGTGCTCGACGATGCCTTGGCGGGCATCTACCAAAACCGTGACGAAACGGTCGTGTTGGAACAACTCGATCTGGATGCTGACCCAAACACCTATGCGCTGCTTTCACGGGGGGACACTCTCGGAGTGTTCCAGCTGGACGGCGGACCGATGCGTTCACTGCTCAGGATGCTCAAGCCTTCAGAGTTTGAGCACATTTCTGCCGTAATCGCGCTTTATCGCCCGGGTCCGATGGGCATGAACTCGCACACCAACTATGCGCAGCGCAAGAACGGGCTTCAGCAGATTGATCCGATTCACCCTGAACTAGAAACCGCACTTCAAGAAGTTCTCGGCCCAACCTACGGACTGATCGTTTATCAGGAGCAGGTTATGGCTGCCGCGCAAAAAGTCGCGGGATTCAGCCTCGGTAAAGCTGACCTGTTGCGCCGAGCGATGGGCAAAAAGAAAAAATCCGAGCTCGATAAACAATATGAAGATTTCTTGTCTGGCGGCAAGGCGCTGGGGTTCTCTGAGAACGCAATCGATACCCTATGGAAAACTCTTGAGCCGTTCGCCGACTACGCATTCAACAAGGCGCACAGTGCCGGATACGGGGTTCTTTCATACTGGACCGCCTATCTCAAGGCAAACTATCCAGCCGAATACATGGCTGCGCTGTTGACCTCGGTGGGTGACTCAAAAGATAAACTCGGCCTTTATTTAGCCGAGTGCCGTCGCATGAACATCAAGGTTTTGGCGCCTGACGTGAACGACTCGTATGCCGCCTTTAGCGCGGTTGGCGCCGACGTGAGGTTTGGCCTTGGAGCGGTTCGAAACGTTGGTTTGGCGGTGGTCGCGGGAATCGTGGGTGCCCGCGAAGAAAAAGGCCGTTTCACATCATTTGGTGACTTCTTAAAGAAGGTTCCTAACTCGGTCTGCAACAAAAAGACCGTAGAAGCACTCATTAAGGCTGGTGCTTTTGACAGTCTCGGTCACACTCGTCGCTCGCTGATTGAGATTTTTGAACAGGCCGTCGATGAGCAAAGCGCGCTTAAGCGAAACGAGGCGATGGGTGCCATTGACATTTTTGGCGGAATGCTCGACGAAGACGTTTCTTTGCAGGTGCAGATTCCTGACCGATCAGAGTGGAGTCAGCGCGAAAAGTTGAGCTACGAGCGCGAAATGCTTGGGCTTTATGTGAGTGCTCACCCGTTAGAGGGTCGCGAAGGTGTGATAGCTCGATATGCTAACAACCAAATTAGCGACGTGCTAGATATTGAAACCACTGAAGACGGGCAGATTGTAACCATCGCGGGTCTCATCACATCGGTGGAACATAAGGTGGCCCGAACTTCGGGCAACCAGTACGGCATCGTTATGGTTGAAGATTTTGCCGCTGAGATTCAAGTCATGTTGATGGGCAAAACCTATGCCGAGTTCGGGCGCAACCTTTACCCCGATCAAGTTGTTTCGGTGAAGGGGCGCATCAGCAAGCGCGATGATCAAAACAATCTTTCTTGCATCGAGGTTCGAACCATCGATGCAACCGACGAAGGTTCGGTTGGTCCGCTTGAGATTCGCCTGGCCGAAGCCGAAGCAACGCGTGCCACTTTGCAGGAGCTCGATCGCATTTTTGCCGTTCACAGCGGTTATGACGAGGTTGTTTTGATCTTGAACGGCATTGCCGGCGAACGCAGTTTCAGGCTGCCGCGCAAAGTTAAGATCACTGGCGAGCTTTACGGCGAGTTAAAAGTTGCGGTTGGCGCGAGCGCATTTCGCATGGCTCCAGAGATTGTTGGAGTCGAAGCTGCCGCTCCGGTTGCTTCTGAAGCAAACCTCAAAGACACCGGAGAGTTGCACCTCGACTAATCGAGTTTTGCGCCCGGCGTGAAGTATCCCCGCTGGTTATAGAGCAGTGCCTCGTCGCTATTCGCAACGCCGCCGTCAATAATCTCGATTACCACGATGGCATTATTTTCAATCGGGTGAATCTCGCGAGTTTTGCCGATCAACACGGCTGTGGCAGCTTCGAAAACGGGAACACCGGGTTCCATCATTCCCCAGTCGTTGCCGACAAATCTCAGTGTGCGGTCAGCCGCCATGCGGCGAGCCAGTTCAAGGTTGTTGGCACCGAGGGTGTGCACGGCAAAATGGCTGGCTTGGCTGATTGCCTGCCAGCTGCTGGAACCCCGTGCCACGTTAAACGTCACTAGGGGAGGGTTCGAGCCGAGTGAGGTCATGCTCGTTGCTGTGAAACCTACCGGGGCGCCTTCAGCGTCTGTGGTGGTGATAACTGCAACGCCTGAAGCGTGGCGTCGAAATGCGGCCCGCAGGGTTTCGCTTAGGTCGGACTGTGGTTCAAAATTCATGTGTTCTCCTAAATCAAGGTTAACCCAGAGTCGGTGCGCTCGCGCCATAGAATTGGGGCGTCGGTAAGAATTGTTGGAGGCCCCGTGTCTGAGCGTGCTCAATTGCGTTTGCTTGATTTGCGCGCGTCTGGCTTTTTCTCGAGCGAGGTAAACGCATTGGTCCCTCGCGCCAAGGTCGATGTTGAGGCCGCGCTCGAGTCTGTGAGGGCGTTGATTGAGGATGTTTCGGTTCGTGGCCTAGACGCCGTGGTTGAGGTCACTTTGGCGCGCGATGGCGTTGACCCGCGACCGCTTTTGGTGACGGTCGAAGAGCTGACCGAAGCCGTTGAAAATCTTGACCCGGCGCTGCGAAAAGCGATCGAAACCTCTATTGAGCGGGTGCGTGCCGTGTCTCAGGCAAATCTGCCCGATGAAACTTCGGTTCTCTTGGCTGAGGGCGCTGTGGTTCGGCAACGTTGGCAGCCGGTCGATTCGGTGGGGCTCTATGTTCCTGGTGGCAAAGCGGTTTATCCGTCGAGTGTGGTGATGAATGTGGTTCCGGCTCAGGTTGCTGGGGTTCCCCGTTTGGCTTTGGCTTCACCGGCTCAAAAAGACTTTGGCGGCCGCCCTCACCCAACGGTATTAGCCACTGCGGCTTTGCTTGGGGTGACCGAGGTTTATTCGATGGGCGGGCCGGCGGCGATTGCCGCTTTTGCCCACGGTTTGCCCCAGGTTGACCTCGAGCCGGTGCGTTTGGTGACTGGCCCGGGCAACATTTATGTGACGGCCGCTAAGCGGGCTCTGCGCGGCCGCATCGCTATTGACTCTGAGGCGGGCACGACTGAGATCTTGGTGTTGGCTGATGCGTCTGCTAATGCCCGCTTGATTGCCTATGATTTGGTTTCGCAGGCCGAACACGATGAGGCGGCTGCTTCGGTTTTGGTGACCGACTCGGTTGAGCTGGCTCACGCAGTTATTAACGAGTTGCCCGACATTGTCGCGGCAACCCATCACAGCGAACGCGTCATTACGGCGCTGGGTGGTCAGCAGAGTGCGGTGGTTTTGGTTGACACCTTTGATGACGCGATTTTGTTTGCCAACGAATACGCCACAGAGCACCTCGAGATTCACACCGCCGACAATGATGCTGTCGTTGATCGAATCACCAATGCTGGGGCGATTTTTGTCGGCGAGTTTTCACCCGTTAGCCTCGGTGACTACATGGCGGGTTCGAGTCACGTTTTGCCTACCGGTGGTTCGGCTAAGTTTGGCTCTGGTTTGGGTGTGCACACGTTCTTGCGTCCGCAGCAGATCATTGAATATTCTCGCGTGGGCCTTGAGTCGCTGGCTGAGCAGATTTGCGACTTTGCAGACGCTGAGGGATTGCCTGCGCACGGTGAGGCTGTAACCGCCCGCTTCAACGACTAATACGTCAAAAATTTAGACGCCTAATCTTTGTAACTTTTCAAAAACATTTTGTGCGGTTTGAATGCCGTTTGGATTTAATTCAGATTGATTTCGGCGAGTTTTCGGGCTTTCCAGCTCGACACGCCGAGAGCCAAAGAAATTTGCATCTGAAGCCCCCAAACCACAAGATATAGGGGTTACCAACAATAAATACTCCACATATAGTGTCTGAATTGTTTCTAAATTGAGTGCTCATGAGTGGATTTCCCCGTAAAACCGCAGATTTGAAGCGAGAGGAGGCTCCAGATGCACTGTCCGTTTTGTCGATTCGCAGATTCGCGGGTCACCGACTCACGCACTTCAGATGATGGCGCCTCAATTCGTCGTCGTCGTCAGTGCCCGGAGTGCGGCAAGCGCTTTAGCACGACCGAAACTTCAAGTCTCATAGTCACAAAGCGCAGCGGGGTAGTCGAACCGTTCAGCCGAGACAAAATTGTCGCCGGTGTGCGCAAAGCTTGCCAGGGCAGGCCGGTTAATGACGCCGACCTGTCGTTGCTAGCCCAAGAGGTCGAAGAAACGGTCCGAACGAACGGTGCCGCCGCCATCGAAGCCAATGAAATCGGGCTAGCAATTCTTGAACCATTGAGAAAACTCGATGAGGTCGCGTTTATGCGATTCGCAAGTGTTTATCAGGGATGGGAAACCCTCGACGATTTTGAGGCCGCTATCAAGCTTCTGAGGCTCGAAAAGAGCGCTTCAGATCATCCGCTTGAGACTGCTGTCTAAGCAAACCAAAACCTAAAACAAAAAACTGAAACGAAACCAGAGAAACACTCGAAAGGAACATGCGATGACTGACACCACCGCTTTCACCGGATCCGAAGGATTCGCCAACAATGAGGGCCGCCGCGGCATGCCAATCAACCGCGTCTACACCACAGAGGGCGTTCACCCCTATGACCAGGTCACCTGGGAATACCGTGATGTAGTTCAGACCAACTGGAAAAACGGCGAAGTTATCTTCGAGCAGCGTGGCGCGGAGTTCCCTGAGTTCTGGAGTCTTAACGCGAGCACAATCGTGACCACCAAGTATTTCCGCGGTGCCCAAGGCACGCCAGAGCGTGAATACAGCCTTCGTCAGCTAATCAACCGAGTGGTTTTGACCTACACCAAGGCCGGTCGTGACCACGGTTACTTTGCAACCGAAGAAGACGCAACAATCTTTGAGCACGAGCTCACCTACATGTTGCTAAACCAGATTTTCAGCTTCAACTCTCCGGTGTGGTTCAACGTGGGAACCGTCAGCCCACAGCAGGTTTCAGCTTGTTTCATTTTGTCGGTTGACGACTCGATGGACAGCATCTTGAACTGGTACCGCGAAGAGGGAATGATCTTCAAGGGCGGCTCGGGCGCTGGACTAAACCTTTCGCGCATTCGTTCATCCAAGGAGCTTCTAAAGGGCTCTGGAGGCTCGGCTTCTGGCCCAGTTTCGTTTATGCGCGGTGCCGACGCTTCTGCCGGAACCATCAAATCAGGTGGCGCAACTCGACGCGCAGCCAAGATGGTCGTTCTTGATGTTGACCACCCAGACATCATCGAGTTCATCGAGACCAAAGAAAAAGAAGAAGAGAAGATTCGCGTTTTGCGCGACGCCGGTTATGACATGGAGCTTGGTGGCAAAGACATCAACTCGGTTCAATACCAAAACGCCAACAACTCGGTTCGTGTCAATGCTGAGTTCATGAACGCTGTTGAGCACGGCCTCAAGTTTGGTCTTCGCGCTCGCACCACCGGCGAAGTCATCGAAGAGGTCGAAGCTCGCGAGCTGTGGGACGCAATGGCTCAGGCCGCGTGGGCTTGTGCCGACCCTGGCATTCAATATGACGACATCATCAACGACTGGCACACCACGCCAGACTCGGGTCGCATCACAGCCTCAAACCCTTGTTCTGAATACATGCACCTCGACAACTCGAGCTGTAACCTCGCAAGCTTGAACCTTCTAAAGTTCCTGCAGCCAGACGGTTCGTTTGACGTCGACAAGTTCATCAAAGCTTCTGAACTCATTTTCACCGCCATGGATATCTCGATCTGCTTCGCAGACTTTCCTACCGAAAAGATTGGCGAGACCACTCGCGCCTATCGCCAGCTCGGAATCGGTTACGCAAACCTTGGCGCACTGCTAATGGCAATCGGAGTGCCTTACGACAGCGAAGAGGGCTTTGCGCTGGCAGCCGCCATCACCTCGTTGATGACCGGTGCGGCATACCGTCGCTCAGCTGAACTTGCTGGAGTGGTTGGAGCCTATGACGGTTACAGCCGCAACAAGACCGGCCACGACCGCGTAATGTCAAAGCACGAGCAGGCCAGTCTGACCCTAAAGTCAGTCAGTCCAATCGATGCCCCAGTTATCTCGGCTGCAAACGAGCAGTGGGCGCTCAACACTGCAATCGGCGCAAACAACGGATGGCGTAACGCGCAGGCATCGCTTTTGGCTCCAACCGGAACCATTGGCTTCATGATGGACTGTGACACCACAGGTATCGAACCAGACTTCTCGCTGGTTAAGTACAAGAAGCTCTCAACCGGTGGCTCAATGCAGATCGTTAACCAGACGATTCCGTTTGCCCTTGGTCGCTTGGGTTACGCACACGAGACCGTAGAAGCCATCATTGCTCACATCGGTCAGCACGGTCACGTGGTTGACGCTCCTGGCCTAAAGCAAGAGCACTACGCAATCTTTGACACCGCAGTTGGTGTTCGCGCAATCGAGCCAATGGGTCACGTTCGAATGATGGCAGCGGTGCAGCCGTTCCTATCGGGCGCAATCTCAAAGACCGTCAACATGCCAGAGACTGCAACCAAAGAAGAAATCGCAGACGTTTACTTTCAGGGATGGAAGATGGGCCTCAAGGCTCTAGCGATCTATCGCGACAACTGCAAGGTTGGCCAGCCACTGTCAGACGCCAAAGCAAAGACCGAAACCAAGACAGAGGCAGCAACTCCGGTAGTTGTGTCAGAGCTATCGCACCCAGTGCGCAAGCGCCTGCCAAAGTCGCGCCCATCATCAACCACTTCGTTCACCGTTGGTGGCGCTGAGGGTTACATGACTGCCAGCTCTTACCCAGACGGCGGCTTGGGCGAGGTCTTCTTGAAGCTCGGCAAACAGGGTTCAACCCTTGCCGGTGTGATGGATGCCTTCTCGATCTCGGTTTCAATCGGTTTGCAGTACGGTGTTCCGCTAGAGACCTTCGTTCAGAAGTTCACTAATGTCAACTTCGAGCCTGCCGGCATGACCGATGACAAAGACATCCGCATCGCTAAGTCGTTGATGGACTACATCTTCAGACGCCTAGCGCTTGACTACCTGCCGTTAGAAACCCGCTCAGCGCTTGGCATTTTTAGTGCCTCGGAGCGCTCAGCGTCACTAGATGCAAACACCGGTTCATACCCGGCACTCAGCGAGTTGCCTGAGGTTATCGAGATTGCAACCCCGGCTGCTGCTCCTGCGGTTCAGGCCGTGAGCAACGCGGTTGAAGTTGAAATCACTCGCAAAGAAGTTCACTCATCAGCCGAACTGTTTGAGTTGCTTCAGGGCAAAGAGTCAGATGCACCGCTTTGCTTCAACTGTGGCATCAAAATGCGCCCATCAGGCTCATGCCACGTGTGTGAAGGTTGTGGCTCAACCAGCGGTTGCAGCTAAAACCAACGCTTTTGCAAACCGCTAGCGTTCGCTAGCCGGTTTGCAATCATAAACCTTGAGCGGCTCAGCAGAATTGTTGGGCCGCTTTTGGCTTAACCGGCTATCGACGCTTTCACCGATACAGTTGTTCGGTGATCTATCGCCTACTTTTCAAGACAGTCTTGACCAAAATTAAGCCCGAACCAGCTCACTATTTGGCGATGTTTGCGCTTCAGATTGCCTATTACACGGCTTTCACCAAAATTAATCGAGTCAAGCCAAGCCAAACTCGAGTGGTTGAGGCGATGGGTCTAAAGTTCAACGGCCCTTTTGGTTTAGCGGCAGGCTTCGATAAGAACGCGCGTTGGATCAAACCGCTGCGCGACCTCGGCTTTTCACACGTTGAAATCGGCACGGTGACGGCGCTGTCTCAGCTGGGCAACCCGAGGCCGCGACTATTTCGTCTGCCCGCCGACCGAGCACTGGTCAACCGCATGGGCTTCAACAACGATGGCGCCGAAGCTATTGCCACGCGAATCAAACACCTTCGAATCACCAACCCGTTTGGCTTGCCCATCATCGGCGCAAACATCGGAAAGAGCCGCGCGGTTGAAGTCGAAGATGCAGCTGAGGATTACCGTGCCAGCGCCCGCGCCTTGGCTCCATACGCCGACTATTTGGCCGTGAACGTTTCGTCACCTAACACTCCGGGTCTGCGCTCCCTTCAATCGGTTGAGGCTCTAAAACCGATTCTTGAGGCTGTAAAAGAAGAGTCGTTGGGCAAGCCCATCCTGGTTAAAATCGCGCCAGATTTAGCTGATCAAGACATCGTGGCGGTTGCCAAATTGGTTCTTGAAATTGGCTTGGATGGCGTTATTGCCACGAACACAACCATTTCGCGCGAGGGTTTGGCAACACCGGCCGAAGTGGTCGAGGCAGCTGGTGCTGGCGGCCTGTCGGGTGCGCCGCTGAACGATCGCTCGCTTGAGGTGTTGCACCTGCTGCGCCCGGTTTTGCAAGGTAAGGCAACCATCATCTCGGTGGGCGGAATCGAAACCGCCGGGCAGGCGCAGGCTCGCCTTGACGCGGGCGCAACGCTGGTTCAGGGTTACACGGGGTTTGTTTATGAGGGGCCGCTCTGGGCTCGTCGCATTAACCGCGCGCTCAACTAAAACACAAGAAAACCGAGGCTTTAGTTAGATTTTGTCTCCGCGTTTGACCTGTGGCTTAGGAAGCCGCAAGAACCGTGATTGTGCGCTTCGCATTGCGGCGTAGCGAATCAAACCAGCTTCGGTTTTATCTTTGCCAAAACGCTCTTCAACCATTTTTTTAGCCGCGCGACCAATTAGGACGGCGTTGAAGACCAGCGCAAACAAAAACGCGTAAAGCAAAATCATCACGACCAGCTGCACTAGCGGGCTTTCGACGAAAGTAATCAAAACCGAGGCGACCAGTGCCGGCATCAACACCTGACCCGCGCTAAATCTGCTGTCAACGAAATCACGCACCAAACGCTTTTGAGGGCCTTTGTCGCGCGGTGTCAAATAGCGTTCTTCGCCATTCAAAGCTCCCTCGCGCGAGGTTCGGCGAGATTCTGCAATTCGGGCTTTTTCGGCTTTGCGGGCTTCGGGTGTCTTGGCGCCGATTATTGGGCGAAGACGAGCCTGCTCGCGCTCTTTGCGACTTGGCGTTGCACGGCCTTTGCCAACTGATTTTTCAGCGGCGGCGTTTTCGTTTTCTGACATGGTTTCCTCTTTAAAGCTTTGAGACTTTAAGATTACCTGTATGACTGACACCAATCACACTTCACTGACAGCCGTTCAGGCGTCTCAGGCCCTCCAATCGGTTGAGACTCTTTTTGACGCACAACTAGAACAGCTCAAGAAGTTGGTTCGAATTCCAGGCATCGCCTGGGCGGCATTTGATTCAGAAGAGCTTGAAAAGAGCGCTCGCACTGTCGCTTCGCTTTTTGAGGGCACGGGTCTTTTTGAATCGGTTGAAATCTTGCGAGCTGAAAAGCCGGTAACCGAGTCAGATGCATCCGGAATCGGTGCACCAGCTGTGGTGGCCTATCGTCGGGCTCGCAATGGAGCACCTCAGATCTTGCTCTACGCGCACCATGATGTGCAGCCAACCGGCGATGAATCGCTTTGGAGCTCGACGCCGTTTGAGCCGATTTTGGTGGCCGACCCAGTCGGCGGCGATCGCATATTCGGCCGAGGTGCCGCTGACGACAAAGCCGGAATCATTGCCCACCACACGGCGTTGTTGGCTCTCAGGGGCATCCTCGGAGACGATTTTGATTTGGGAATCACGATTTTTGTTGAAGGCGAAGAAGAAGCCGGCAGCCCAAGTTTTCGCAACTTTTTAGAAAAACACCAAGCGCGTCTCGAGGCAGACGTGATTGTGGTTGCAGATTCTTCAAACTTCAGCACTTCGATTCCCGCCATCACAACCACGTTGCGCGGCTTGGTTTCGCAGGTTTTCGAGGTTCGCACCCTCGATCACGCCCTTCACAGCGGAATGTATGGCGGCGTGGTTCCAGACGCGATGCTGGTTATGACGCGCCTGTTGGCCAGCCTGCATGACGAGGTCGGGCACGTTGCGGTTGCTGGTTTGCATCAGGGGCACGCAAGCAATCTGCCCTATAGCGAAGCTGAATTGCGCATCGACTCTGGGCTGTTGCCCCGCACCGAGCTCATCGGCAGCGGAACGATTCTCGACCGCATCTGGAATCGGCCTTCTCTGACGATTATTGGCGTGGATGTTCCTGCGGTTGCGGTGTCTTCAAACACGATGCAGCCGGTGGTGCGCGCTAAAGTTTCTATGCGCATCGCGCCTGGTCAAGACCCAACTTCTGCCCTTGAGGCTCTGCGAGCTCACTTAGAGACCAATATCGCGTTTGGCGCTGAGTTGAGCTATGGCGAAGTCGAGATGGGCTCACCGTTTGCTGCCGAAACAGGGGAGTGGGCCCACGCACTCATGTCAGAGGCCCTGAGCCACGCTTACGGCGCCGAATCGGTAGACATCGGCATCGGCGGTTCGATTCCTTTCATCGCTGACCTCAAAGAAGTTTTTGCCGGTGCGCAGATTTTGGTGACCGGCGTTGAAGATCCCGATTCGCGGGCTCACAGCCCTAACGAATCGGTGCACCTGCCAACTTTGAAGGCAGCGATGGCCGCCGAAACGCTTTTTCTTCTCGGCGCCAACGCTCGACAGGAATAGCCGCGGGGCATCCGCTGTTTTAATGTGAAGTCTGCGATAAACTTTGTTTAGACGTTTAGCTTTTAGGAGTTCTCATGGAAACCGAAACCACAACCACAACTTTGACTTTGACCGAAGCTGCGGCCAACAAGGTTCGCACTCTGATTTCAGCTGAGGGACGCGATGACCTTCGCCTTCGCATCGGAGTAGAGCTCGGCGGTTGCGCCGGTTACAAATATGATCTTTTCTTTGACGAAGAACTCGTTGATGGCGACATCGTTGCAGAGTTCCACGGTGTTGAGCTAGTGGTTGACCCAACCAGCAGCATGCACCTCTCGGGTGCCAGCATCGACTATGAAGACACGATTCAGAAGCAGGGTTTCGTTATCGACAACCCCAACGCCAAGAGCTCATGTGCTTGTGGCGACAGCTTCTGCTAGTTCGTTTTTGCAACAGATTTTTTCTTAGACTCCTGCGTTCTTTCGAGCGCGGGAGTCTTTTTTTGCCCTCGAACTTTTAGAAAGACAAATAGCTTTGATTTGGGGGCAAAAAGTAACGGTTTTATCACCGTTTCACCAAGAAACACCGCCCTCGAGGCTTAGACTTATTAGGTTACGATTCGAATTTGAAGGGTCGATTGTGTCACAAAAGCGTATTTTGAAGTGGGCTGCAGCTCCGGCGGCAGTTTCGTTGGTTTTGCTTCTTGCAGGTTGCTCAAATGTAGGTGACCCTGCCCGAGGCTACCTGCCAAACGGACCAACCGAGCTTGGCACTGAGCCGGTCACCAACCACACCAACGACATCGTCGGACTCTGGACCACATCGTGGATCGTACTTCTGGCAGTGGGCCTAATTTCTTGGGGACTTCTCGGTTACGCGGCAGTGGCTTACCGTCGCCGCAAAGGCGACGAAGGTCTTCCGGCGCAACTTCGCTACAACATGCCAATCGAAACCCTTTTCACCGTGGTTCCTTTGATTTTGGTGGTTGGGTTCTTTGCGTTCACTGCCGACACGATGCAAAATATCGAAAAAAACAACGACCCTGAATACAAGGTCACCGTAATCGGCAAGCAGTGGAGCTGGGACTTCGGTTATCAGAACGCCTCGAGCCCAGCCGACAGCGTCTATGACAGCGGTGTGCAGCTCGAAGACAGTGCATTCAAAACAACTTCAAACGACATGCATTTCGCCGGTGAACCGGTGCTCTTCTTGGTTAAAGACAAGCGCGTTGAGATTGACATGCGTTCGCGCGACGTGATTCACAGCTTCTGGTTTGTTGACTCGCTCTACAAAAAAGATGTTTTTCCGGGCGGAACCATTAACAAGATCTACCTAACGCCGACCCGTCTCGGAACTTTCGAGGGCAAGTGTGCCGAACTTTGCGGCGAGTATCACTCGGCGATGCTTTTTCAGGTCAAAGTTGTAACTCAAGCTGACTTCGACGCTCACGTGGCTGATCTAAAGGCGAAAGGCTTCGTTGGCGATAT
>JBEGPW010000080.1:0-7034 GCA_041181225.1 Actinomycetota bacterium
TTGCTGATGGCAGTGTTCAGTTCACTCCGTTGGATACTTTCGCTGGTGATGTTGTTTGGGTTACTTATCGTGCGACTGATCTGTGGGGTCAGACTGGTGAGAACACTATTGCTGTGACTGTCTCACTACCTGCTGCGCCAATCGTTGCTCCAGGGCGAGACACAATCGACTACAACACCTCATCGCTTCTATCGCCAGTCGTTGCAGGCACCAAGGTTCAGACACTCGATGCCTGCCTTGTTGACGGCACCGATTGTGTGAAGGAACTCGAAGTAACTGGCAAGGGAATCTTCACGGTTCTTGACAACGGCAAGGTCACGTTCGTGCCGTTCAACACCTTCGCTGGTGGAATCGCTTGGGCAACCTACCGGGCAACCGACCTTTGGGGCCAGCATGGCTTCAACACCGTGTCGGTTGACGTTGCACTTGTTGCAGCACCTAACGTCGATAACTTCCTTGACACCACCGATTACGACACCCCAATCGACATAACTCCTTTTGTTGACAGTGTCAGAATCAACGATGCTCGCGACTGCCTCGTGTCTCTTGCTGGTTGCCTCAAGACCCAGGTTGTTGCTGGTAAGGGAACATTCACGGTTGATGAGAACGGCCGAGTCACGTTCACACCAAGTGATGTGTTCGCCGGTGGAACTGTCTGCACTACCTACCGTGTCTATGACATGTGGGGTCAGTATGGCCAGAGCCGCATCTGTGTGACAGTCCTTCCTCCAGCAGGTCCTGAGGTCGAGGCTGTTGTAGAAACTATTCTCTACAACACTCCGACCGAAATGATTCCAGGGGTTTCTGGCTTCAAGCTTGTTCCGAACAAGGCGTGTTTCGTTTCTGGACTCCGTTGCGTAAAGACTTTCGTGATCAGGAGCGCAGGAACATTCACTGTTGCTGACACCGGAGTAGTTACCTTTACGCCACTGAGCACATTTGCTGATGGAACCGTACAAGTGACTTATCGTGCTTATGACATGTGGGGTCAGTTCGGCGAGAACACCGTTACCGTGACTGTGTCGCTACCAGACATGCCTTATGTCGGGCCAGTAACCCAGACGATTGCTTGGGATGAAGTTGCAACACTCAACCCTCTCGTCAACGGCGCGAACATTCAGAACAACCTTGCTTGCCTCGTGTCTGGTGACACCTGTGTTCGCAATCTGACGGTGCCAAACGTTGGTACTTTCGTGGTTCTTTCAGACGGCAGAGTCGAGTTCACCCCTGTTCTAGCCTTCGTGGGTGGAACGTACTCAGTTACCTACCGCGCGGTAGATCTGTGGGGCCAGACTGGCGAAAACGACTTGACAGTGAGCGTCTCTGAAGTGTCAGGACCAGCTGTTGAGCCTGTGGTTGAGACCATTGACTACAACACAGTCGCTAGCGTGACACCTGTTGTGAATGGCACAAACATTATCGTCGCTGATGCCTGCCTAGTTTCTGGTGCGGATTGTGTGAAGACTTTGGTTGTCGCCGGCAAGGGAACCTTCCGGGTTCTCGACGACGGTAGCGTTACGTTCACACCTCTGGACACCTTCGCAGGAAGCAGCGTTACGGCTGTGTACCGAGCTACGGACTTCTTGGGTCAGACTGGTGAGAACGCTATTCTCGTGAACGTAAGTAATCCTGTTGCTCCTGAGGTAACTGGCGACAGCGCAACCGTGTCTTACAACACGTCTGCAACGTTGATCCCTTCTGTTACCGGCACCAAAGTTCAGATTTCAACTGCTTGCTTGGTTGACGGAGAACAGTGCGTGAAGACTCGTTTCATTGCCGGCAAGGGAACCTTCACCGTCCAGAACAACGGAAACGTAACCTTCGCTCCGTTGAACACCTTTGCTGGAACCGTGTCTGGAATCACCTACTGCATCTCTGACCTGTTTGCTCAAGAAGCTTGCGCAAGCTTGTCGGTCACCGTGAACGAGCCTGCCGCCCTAGTGGTAGCTGCTCAAACTGTTTACGTGCAGTATGAGAATCAGACAGCGTTCACACCAGTAGTCACTGGCCCGGCCGTCAACTATGCCACGGCTTGTATCGTCGACCCAGCTGATAGCGAGTGCAAGACATCCGTTATCATCACCGGTGTCGTAAGCTGGAGCGTTAACACCACCAACGGTCGCGTGACTTTCACGCCTGCTATTGGATACGAAGGAACAACGGTTGTGGAGTATCGCGTTTCAAACCTCGTTGGTCGCCAATCAAGGGGCAACATGACCATGGTGGTTTCGGGAACAGCAACTCTGAACGGTGTTGTCTGGCTTGACATCAATAAGAATGGATTGCAAGACGCTAACGAACCTGCACTGTCTGGTGTTCTCGTGACTGCGGGTTCAGCAGCGCCAGCCGGTTTCGGAGCAGCTAGTGCGAACAGCTACAGCGTTCGCACCGACGCTCAGGGCCGCTACTCGTTCGAAGTTGTGCCGGGCTCCTACGAGGTCAAGGCTTTCTTGAACTCGACCGTGCTCTACACCTCGAGTGCTAAAGATCCGGAAACCAAGCTAGTTGAAACTACAGCTTCATGGGTTACTACAACAAACGCGCTTGGAGACACAACAAACGTCACCAACTTTGCAGCCGCAGGTAACGGAGCAATTGCGGGTACCGCGGTATACACGAGTGGCATCTTGGTTCCAAAAGCATCTGTGAGCTGTGTGTGGTCTGGTTTCGACGGTGTGCTCGGCACAAGCGACGATGTCTTGATTACTGCCACAGCCAACGCGCGCGGAGAGTTCGCTTTGACAGGTATTCCTGGCGGCAAGTTCGAGTGTGGCGGCAAGGACCCGAAGACTGGAAAAGAAGCAACCAAGACCGGCGTTAGTGTCAAGGGAACCTCGAACCCGAACACCAAGCCAGTCAAGACACCAGTGGTGTTGCCAATCAAACTTGGTGGCAAGTTCACATTTATTGTCAACAACTTCGTTCAAGGCTCACCAACTATCACCAAGGAAATCAAAGACCGCATCACGTATTTCGTCAAGAAGTACAAGAAGGCAACAAAGGTTAGTGTTGAAGGATTCACTCAGGGCCCAACGGTTCTGAAGGTTGACTACAAACTATCTTTGGACCGAGCTAAGAATGCACTTGCAATCATCAAGTCGGTAAACGCCAAGCTCAAGGTGATCAGCGTAAAGAACACCCAGCAGAACCAGGTCGGAAGCAACATCCGTCGCGTACGTATAACGCTCTACTGGTAGTCCGGCAGGTATAAGTATCGGGCCCCAACCTTTTGGTCGGGGCCCGATACTAATTTTTGGACGCTAGTGCAGCTTTCTGCGCAAACCTTCAATCTCGACGGGGTTCGCGCCCGGGCTGGTCTTCCCAGGCGATTTCAGAAAGTTTTGATGGGTCAACAAGTGCGGTCGACTGGGCGAAGTCTTGATTGATGGCCGCCACGATTAACGAAGCTGAGCGCCCAGGGTTAGGGTCGATGGTGTCTCTCATTCGTGCCAACTGTGCACTTCGCTCGAGTTTGTGATCCCTGTTGGGGTCTTGTAACGCCGTAACGACGTATTGTTCAAGCTCTTCAATTCGCGTGATGCGATAGTTGGCGTCGGCTGCGAGTAATCCGAGATTGTTGAATGGCCAATGGTGAGCGTTTTCGAGAAAGATACCCGCCCGCCCAGTGATTAGGGGGTACTCGGCCAGAAATGAGATGCCATCGGTTATCAATAGGTCGGTAACCGCGAACTGCTTAACGAAATTGGCTTTGGAATTCGTCTTTGTGTTTCTGCGGCTCTTCCACTCCTGGCGCCAGTGAGAAAGTTCAGATTCGGTCAGGACCCCACGATCAACCAGTGTGCCGAATAGGAACGGGTGCGGGCGCAATACGAAAAGCACGTTTGGATATTTCTCGGCGAGTTGCAGCATGAACTGGTAGCTGCTTGCGAACATCCCGAAGTTTAGCCATGCCGGAGAGTAGCTATGGTGTGGCGCCCAGAGCACTTTGAGTTCATACTTGCGTTTTGGACCACCGGGTTTCGCTGCAGACGCATCCATTAATGCGTCGGTTAGTCTGTTGGACACCTCTCGGTAGTTCTGACGCAGCGAATCGAGTTTCGGTGAACCGGTAAAGTGCACCCGTGCCGAGCCTCTCTCAGTCAAATTGAACGCGTCTTTTGTCGCCTGGTCTTGAACGAAGACCAGCGACGCAAGTTGGTGAGCTCGTTGCGTGTAGAGATGGGTGGCGACCTTTGCTTCGGCTTCGTTGGATGCCTCGCGAGCATCGTCAACAGTGTCATCAAGACGGTCACCAACAAGTGGCGCAAGAAAGTATGGGGTGTAAAGAATCTTCGTGAACTGCACTAACGAGTCAGGCCTAAAAGGGGGTTGGTAGTTTCGTTGCCACGGGTAGTTGAGAAAAACGTAATCTGGCGTCAGTTGCTTTAGATGTTCTAGGCTCTGCCATGAGTTGGGGTCTTTAAGCCGAACATGCGCTACTCCGAGTTTCTTTAGGAACTTGTGCGCCTTCTTTTCACCGCCGTAGCCATCGTCGCCGGTTAGCTTTCGAGGGATGGTCGCGACAATCGGATCGAAGTTTGAGTCGGCTAGCATCGATTCGTATATGAGAGCCAATGAATCCCAGGCCTCGAAGTACAAAACTAAGAAGACGACTCTGATTGGCCGCTTCACAGCCGAAGTCGATGGCAATTTCGAACCCAAGTTTAAAGCGTTGTAGCGAACTCTTTGAGCCAACTGCGAAGGTCTGTTCCTAGATCATCACGGTCGATAGCGATTCGCAAAGTGGCCTTGATGTAATCGAGTTTGTCTCCGGTGTCGTAACGACGGCCCCTAAAAATAACACCCATGACGCCACCAGCAACTTCAGGTGTCGCAACCGCCTGAGCTAGTGCGTCGGTCAGCTGAATTTCTCCGCCGCGACCCTCTGGAGTTGCTTCGAGTATGTCAAAGATTTCGTGGCGCAAAACATACCTGCCAATAACTGCCAGGTTTGAAGGCGCAAGTTCGCGGCTAGGTTTTTCAACTAAGCCGGTCACTCGCACGACGTCGGGATCATCGGTCGCCTCAACCGACGCACAGCCATACATGTGGATGTTTTCAGGCTCGACTTCCATCAGGGCAATCACGTTGAAGCCGGTTGCCTCGTGAACCTCGAGCATTTTGGGCAAAACACTGTCGCGAGCGTCGATGATGTCGTCACCTAGCATCACCGCGAAGCTGTGCTCGGCGACGTGGCTCTTGCCACGCAAAACCGCGTGACCTAGCCCGTGAGGGTCTCCTTGGCGGGTGTAGTGGATGTCTGCGAGTTGGTTCGATGCGGTGACCTGCTCGAGCTTTCGTTGGTCACCTTTCTTTTCAAGAGTGTATTCAAGCTCAGCTACACGGTCGAAGTGGTTTTCAAGGGTGTTTTTGTTGCGACCGGTAATCATCAAAATGTTGTGTAATCCCGCTCTAACTGCTTCTTCGACTACGTATTGAATCGCTGGCTTGTCGACGATGGGAAGCATCTCTTTGGGCATGGCCTTAGTGGCCGGCAGAAAGCGCGTTCCGAGCCCAGCCACAGGAATAACGGCCTTGGTCACGGAGTATGGTTTTTGTGCTTGAGTCATAACTTAAGCCTACTCAGATTGTGGACTTTGGGCTCTAAAATTGGTCTGTCGAGCCCACTTCGACTCTGGCCCTGAGAGGCACTGAAACTTTGGTCGCTAAAGAAACGAACCTCGAAACTTTCTGGGAGCAATTCGAACGAATCGAAGCACGCACCAAGGCTCTAACACGTCGATTCGGCACCCTCCAGCTCTATGCCATTTTGCGCACACGCATTTTTTATGCAATCGCTGGCGAGCTGGGGCTCTTCGATAATCCGCACCCGCACTTTGCTAAGGAAGATCTGCCTGATGGCACACCACAAATAACTTCGTTGGATGTCGTTACTCGCGTGGACGCCGTAATTGTGCCTTTTCGCCGAAGGGTGGCAGGCAATGAGCCATACAGCGACAAGATTCGGGATGGCTTGTTGGCCGCTGGTAAGCGCGTTAGAACGATTGACTTTAGGTCGAACAAGATTGAGAAACCCTGCGACGATGATGAAGGCGAGGCGGGCGAACTAGACATTGAACGGCTCAAGGATTTTTTCGCTAAATCTGAGTCTAAAACGGTGGCGCGCATCATGAGGTTTACGAGTCGCAGACCACAGGTCAACGCCTGGCAAAAACTCATTGCTGTCTTTGAGTCTGAATTTGGAGTGACTCTTGAGAAGTTCAACCGGTATCCTCAGTGGCTGGTTCGCCGAACGCTCGCCGAACAGCGAGGGTTTGCTGAATTGTTTCTCAAGCTCGGCGCAAAAGACCTCTACATCGCAAACGCCTACAGTGAGCCATCGATTGTATTAGGCGCTCACAGGGCAGGGCTGCGAGTGCACGAGATTCAACACGGTTTCATCTCGAAGTTTCACCCGGCCTATTCTTTCGGTGCAAAAAGGGCGCCAAAACTTAATTCAGCTCCTGACACAATTTTGACCTGGGGTAGCTATTGGGGCGAGGGTGTCTCGCTAGCCAAAGGCACAAAACTCAGAGTAACCGGCCCAACTAAGGCCTTTCGTGACTATCGCGAGCTAGCAATCGCTGAAAATCGCGTCATTGCAAACCAGGTTCTTTTTACCTCGCAGGGAGCGATTGCGACCGAGCTCTTCAAAGCAGCGCTTGAAACTGCGAGACTTTTGCCTGATCACGAAGTTATATATCGGCTTCACCCCAACGAAGCATTGGCTGACTTCGAAGCGTTGCTCGCCAATACAGAAAAACCTAAAAACCTTGTGCTCAGTCACCGCGACCCAGTGTTTTTAGACTTGGTGTCTCAAAGTGAATACCTTATCGGAGCCTTCTCGACCACGATTTTTGAAGGGCTAGCTCTAGGCTGCAAAGCTTTGGTCTTGCCTCTAGCCGGATTCGAAAACATGAAACCAGCAATCGACGCCGGTGACATTACGCTTATAGGTGACCTCGATAATCTGGCCTCGACGCTCGCAAATGCGCGTCGGGCGGAGCATCCTGAAAAATATTATTCGAAAGAAG
>JBEGPW010000081.1:0-5271 GCA_041181225.1 Actinomycetota bacterium
CTTCTTCTTGAGCCAAAACAACCACTCGACGAGCTTTGTCGGTGAACTTCTCAAACATGCTTACTCCTTGCCCAAAACGGGTCGACAAACTAGTTGTCTATTAGAGATGTTAGATAAGAACAGAGTGCAATTGGGCGGTGTTCGCCCAAGGGTGAAATTGCTACTTGCTTTTTAACTCGGATGATTCGCCCTTGGCAGCCGCAGCTTTGGCCGCCTCAAACTTTGCCATTTCTTCGGCCTCAATCTGAGAGTAAACCTTGCGTTCGGTTCGGTCGGCGCGAAAAATTGAGCGCATCACGATCCAAAAAATTCCACCGACGGCGATGGGTGGAATCAGGGCAAGCAAGATGTCCCAAGCGGCAATCCAGAAGGCATCCACGTTATTTCACCAACGGAAACATAATGGTTTCGCGAATGCCAAGGCCGGTGAGGCTCATCAGCAAGCGGTCGATGCCCATGCCCATGCCGCCCGAAGGTGGCATGCCGAACTCGAGTGCTTTCAAGAAGTCTTCGTCGAGCTTCATGGCCTCGGGGTCGCCAGTGGCGGCAAGGCTCGCCTGCTCAACAAAGCGCGCCCGCTGAATCACCGGGTCAACTAGTTCGCTGTAACCGGTGGCCTGCTCATAGCCTCGAATGTAGAGGTCCCACTTCTCAACCACGCCGCTCTTGCTGCGGTGGTCGCGGGTCAAAGGTGATGTGTCAACCGGAAAATCGATCACGAAGGTCGGTTTGACGAGGTTGGTCTTCACAAAGTGTTCCCAAAGCTCTTCGACATATTTGCCGTGCAACGGGTGGTCAATCTCGATATCAACTTTGGCGGCCAGGGCCTTGAGCTCGGCAATCGGGGTCTCGGGCGTGATCTGCACGCCTGCGGCCTCGCTGAGCGACTCAAACATTGAGATGCGTGGCCACGAACCCGACAGGTCGTTGATCTCGCCGCCTTCGAGTTCAACAAGGTGGGTGCCGAAGACATCCATGGCTGCATTTTGAATCAACGACTGGGTGAGGTCGGCGATGGTGTTGTAGTCGCCATAGGCTTCGTATGCCTCTAGCATCGCGAACTCTGGCGAGTGGGTGCGGTCGGCGCCCTCGTTGCGAAAGTTGCGGTTGATTTCAAACACGCGGTCGATGCCACCGACCACGGCACGCTTCAAGAACAGCTCAGGCGCGATGCGCAGGAACAGCTCGGTGTCAAACGCGTTGCTGTGAGTCTTGAACGGGCGGGCGC
The DNA here is from genome assembly GCA_041181225.1 of Actinomycetota bacterium. Lineage (GTDB taxonomy): Bacteria > Actinomycetota > Actinomycetes > Actinomycetales > Microbacteriaceae > Rhodoluna. Next base: position 1,229 of record JBEGPW010000081.1, read on the forward strand.
TAGCACCACCGTGAATGGTCTGCAACATCGGGGTTTCAACCTCGGTGTAGTTGCGCGCGTCGAACGTGCGGCGCAAAGACTTCATTACGTTAGCGCGAATCTGCACTACCTCACGAGCGCGGTCGCGAACGATTAGGTCAACATAGCGGTGACGAACTCGGTATTCCTCGCCCAACTCGTTGTGCATGTTAGGCAGGGGGCGAATGGTCTTAGCGGCCATCTTCCACTCGCTGACGAGCACGCTCAACTCGCCGCGCTTCGAAGTAATAACTTCACCGGTCACAAACAGGTGGTCGCCAAGGTCAACGAGTTCTTTATAGCTTTCGAGAGCTGCTTCGCCAACTTTGTCGAGGCTGAGCATGGCCTGGATGCGCTGGCCCGAACCGGCCTGTAGCGTCGCAAAACAGAGCTTGCCGGTGTTGCGTTGAAAGACGATGCGGCCGGCAATCGAAACGGTGTCGCCGGTTGCGACGTCGATCTCGAGGTCTGGGTAAGCCGCGCGAACCTGCTCGATGGTGTGAGTGATTGGCAAGCTCACCGGATAGGCATCGCCCTCGGCAATCAAGCGCTCGCGCTTGGCGAGGCGAATCGCGATTTGCTCTGGCAGGTCGGCTTCTTCGGCAGACTCGACAGCGCCAGCTTCGGCCGCGGTGTTCTTGAGTTCGTCGCTCATGACGGGCTCCTTCAAATCAAAACTTCAAGGTTGTCGATCAACCGGGTTTCACCAATTTTGGCTGCAATCACAAGAATTGCTTGGCCGTGAAAATCATCAGAAACTGGTTCAAAATCTGTTGCGCTGACTAGCTGCAGATAATCAAGTTTAGCCTTGGGTGCGTCAACTTCGAGCTGTCGGCGGTGGGCCTCCAAAACGGTTGCCAACGGCGCACCCGCTTCAAGCTCGGCCCCTGCGGTGCGCAACGCACCAAATAGCTCGGTAGCTTGAAGTTTGTCTGTCGCGCTCAAGTAACGATTGCGACTTGACAGCGCCAAACCACCGGGCTCTCTAACCGTTGGTGCCGCTTGAACTAAGAGGCTCGGATAATCTGCGCGAGCCATTTCACGAACCAAAAAAAGCTGCTGTGCATCTTTGGCACCAAAAATCACTCGGTCAGGTTCAACCAAGTCAAAAAGCCGAGCCACCACAGTCAACATGCCATCGAAGTGCCCAGGGCGTGAAGCGCCCTCAAGGGTTTCGCCTATCGGCCCGGCGTGTTTTGTGATTGCTCCGACCGAGCCGCGAGGGTAAACCTCGCCGACCAAAGGAGCAAAAAGCAAGTCTGCTTCGCGGGCCTCGAGTAACTTTGCATCAGCCTCGAGCGTGCGGGGATACCGTTCAAAATCTTCACCCTCGCCAAACTGCAACGGGTTGACAAAAACAGAGACAACAACAAACGGGTTGCGGTCGCCAGACTTGGCAGCCTCAACCAACGAGAGGTGCCCAACATGTAGCGCGCCCATAGTTGGCACCAAAACGATTTCTCGGTTGGCGGCGCGAGCGACATCCAACGTGTTTTTTAAATCAATTTCAGTTTCAACGATTTTCACGCGCGACCACCTGCAAGCTCGTCGGGGTCAAAAGGTTGGTGCCCAGCCGCAAGAGCTTGTTCCACGGCACTTCGCACAACCGGGGCAATCACGGCTCGGGGGTCGCTCAAACCGACTTCTTCAAGCAAACCGATGGCCTGGTTCACAATCATCGCTGAAAAATTTGTGGCAACTTCAAAGGCTTCAAAATATTTTGCGCGGTCGGTCTCAGCCACCACAAAAGGTTCGGCACCCATTTCAATCACTAGCGCCTCGGCAATCGGCAGAGCCACTTTTGGAGCGTTCACAGCAAAATAGCTCTCGCGAATTCTGGCTAGATCGACGCTGGTTCCCGTGAAACGCATCGCGGGATGGATCGCCAACGCAATCACTCCCTGTTGTGACGCTGGCGAGAGAATGCCGATGCCGTGCTGACCGGAGGTGTGTGCCAGTAGCTGGCCGGCACGCCAAAGCTTGGTTTCGGCAGCCCCATTGACTAGGTCGAGAATCTGACTTGCGGGAATCGCTAACAAAACTAAGTCGCTGCGCTCAATGATTTCGTCAACCTGCAAAAGTTCGGCATCGGGAAGCATTGCGTCGATGCGGTCAAGGTTTTCGCTAGACACCGCGCTTATGCCAATTAGTTGGTGCCCGGCAGCAGCTAGAGCCTGAGCCAAAACGACCCCAACCGGCCCCGCACCGATGACGCCAAAACTCAGTCGGCCACTTGCGGCAGTCGTCACGCTAACGCCTCAGGTTCGGCAGAGGTTGCGGTTTTGGCTGAGGTTTTGAACGAGCCCGCTGAGTCAGTATCGTTTGGCAGTCTGCAAAACCGCTCAATAGCCAAGGCAATAACCAGCAAAAAGATTGAGCCAAGCGCGGTCGCAAAAGTTTTAGTTGAAGCGTCGGTTACCACGATTGGCCGGCTATACAAGAAAATCAAAAACCCGACTTGCCAGCCCAAAATAGCGGCTGCGGTGATAGCGCTGGCCTTAGCAAGCAAAAGAACCCTAACCGCATAAAACGGGTTCACGCGCTTGACAGGTTTGACAGTTTCGGCTTTTTTGGCAAGAGCTAAATCGCGACGATACCTGACGACCGGCCAAGCAATCACGACCAGCAAAATCGCAATCCCAGGCAGCGTAATAATGAGAGAAACCGGCGCAACAAAAATCTCTTGCCCCTTTTTTACCAAAAAATCAGTAGCAGTTAGGGCCGCGAAACCGGTGACCGCGGCCACCGCGATCAAAGTTAGCCATCTGGTTGGTCTCATGCGGCAACCTCAACTTGGCTAATCATGGTTGCGGCCAGCTCAGCAACCGAGCCGTGCCCCGGCAAAACCGCTTTCGGGTCAAGCATCATCCACGGAACCAACACAAAGGCCCTTTCAAAGGCTCGAGGGTGGGGCAGTGTCAGTGTTTTGGTGGCTTTGATTTGACCGCCAAAATTGATGATGTCGATGTCGAGCGTTCGGCTATCCCAGCGAGCCAAACGCACTCGGCCGCGCTCAGTTTCGATGTGGTGCAAAAACCCTAGAAGCTCTTGGGCTTTGAGCTTGGTTTCAAGCGAAATCACCGCGTTCAAATATTTTGGCTTGGTCTCGTCGATGCCTTCGAGAGTTGCAGCGAAGCTTTCGACGAGTGGTGAAAGTTTGACTTTTGAAATTAGCTCGTGCGATTTAATCGCCGTGAAAGCCGCTTGGATGTTTGCTTCACGATCACCGAGGTTGCCGCCCAGGCCAAGAATCACGTTTGTCACTTTCGGCCACCCTTCACGGTTACTGACACGTCGGCAAAGGGGTGGTTGATCGGCGCGTTGGGTTTGTGCACGGTGATTTCAGCTTTGATTACCGGGCTGATTTTGGCATCTGACCTCGCCGGGTCGTTCTTGCTGCCAAAAGCTAAAACCAGTTTTAGCAATCGCCAAGCCAAAGTTTCGATTAGGTCGACCGGTTCATTCGCAACGTTGGCCGCGATTGCGTCAGCTAACTCGCCGTAGTGAACCGTAAGCGCAAGGTTGTCATTAGCCACGGCGTCTCCAGCGTCAACCCATACCGCAGCGTCGATTACGAACTCTTGGCCGTTTTGTTTTTCGAAGTCAAAGACGCCGTGGTGCGCAAAAACCCGCAAGCCGGTGAGTTGTATTTTTTGACGCATGATTTAACTTTGGTATGCGTTTGGTCAGTTAGCAAACCGCAACGCTGAAGCAACTAGCAATGCGTCGCGATTTGCCCCCACGTTGTGCACTCTAAAGCCCCACAGGGCTTCAGCCTGATTGCTCGAGAGTTGCGACCACAGCAGCGCCGAAAGTGCTGCGGTTGCCCCGTCGCGATCATCGTTTGAAATCGGCTCGTTTGATTCACGCAACAGAGCCTCTGTCAAAAACCGCTTGCGCGATGCTCCGATGACCACGGGCAACCCCAGCGCGGCTAGTTGGTCGAAGCTTTGCAAAAGTTGCCAGTTTTGGGCGGCTGATTTGCCAAAGCCCAAACCCGGGTCAATCATCAGCCGGGTTCGATG
>JBEGPW010000082.1:0-13148 GCA_041181225.1 Actinomycetota bacterium
GGTCGAAGTTGTTGCCTCGAATATTGGCGAAAACGAACACGCTCAGACCCGATTCATTCAAATCGCCTTGGATGGAGCCGACGCAGGCGAACTGCCAGCACCAACCGGCGCCGACAAAACCTCGGTAATCGTCGAGCTGCCCGAAGACCGCCCAGGTGCACTGCTAGAGATGCTTGAGCAATTTGCAGCGCGCGGGGTAAACCTCACGCGCATCGAGTCGCGCCCAGTGGGAGACCGCCTCGGGCGCTATCGTTTCAACATAGACGCCGAAGGACACGTGGCTGACGCGGCGGTAGCCGAAGCGCTCAAAGGTTTGCACCGTTTCAGCCCGCGCGTAATTTTCTTAGGCTCTTACCCCCGCGCCGATCGGGGCACTTCGGTGCACACCGGCAATAACTCTGACGGCGCTTTTGCGGCGGCAGAAGTTTGGCTCGGCGAATTGGGCAGCCGAAACTAGACTCTAACGCGCAGTGCGCCGGGCATCACACTGAACTCAACCGCGGTGATGTTGCCGATTGAGTCGCCGTCAAGTTGCATGTTTACAGGTCGCTCAGGTGAAATCACAATCTTTTGGCCGCTCAAGTTTTCGAGTGTTTTGACGTTTGCCGTTGAGTCCATAAGGCGGCGGCCCGCGGGAATGCGCCTCAAAACCCCGTTTTGCCAGGTGACTCTCGACCAAAACGCTACCCAGTTCCAAAAACGCCGAGGCCCTACCGCCGCAACATCCAAGATGCCGTCATCAACCGAGGCATCGGGCATCAACAAAATACCGCCCGGCAAAAGACCGCAGTTGCCAACAATCAGCGAGTGAACCTTCAAAGTTCGAAAAGGCCCGTCGTTGACCGAGACCGACATCCGCTCAAAAAAAGCTGGCAAGCTTTTTATGCCGCCATCAATGTATGCAACCCAACCGAAGCGGCGCTTCAGCATTCGGTCGGTGTTTGCAAAGATCTTGGCGTCTAAGCCAACCCCGGCCATAACTGAAAACACTTGGAATGTCGGTTCTTCGGCGCTTTCAAAGTTCAATCGCGCAACCCCAAGGTCGATGCGGCGCTCTTCACCCAGCAGGGCTCGCCGGGTTGCCTGTTGAAGGTGGTTGAGGTGAATGCCCAGATTTCGGGCCAACACATTGCCCGAACCAACCGGCACGATGCCGATGGTTACGGTGTCGGGGTCGACCGGGCTGTCGAAGAGTCCCTGCAATACATGTCGAACGGTGCCGTCGCCACCGACCACAATAATTTCGGTTGCGCCCTGGCGAATCGCATCTTGCACCTGACTGTGGCCTGGCTGTTCCTCGCCTGTCGGTAACCAGATAGTTTCTGCCCAAGACAGGCTGAGCAGACTTTGGTCGACAATCGCTTCTAGGCGTGAGCGTTCGACGCGGTCATCGCGATAAATCACGGCCGCTCGTCGAGTCGGTGAGGGTTGTGCGCTTGCCCCCAAGTTTGCAAAATTGCTCACACTTCAACTCTATTCATAGTTGAGCACACCAGCGAGACACCCAATCGACACCCGCCTCGGGTAACCTAGTAGGCGTGATTGACCTAAACCTTTTGCGCGACAACCCAGACGCCATCAAAGCCTCGCAACGAGCCCGACAGAGCGATGAAACCATCGTCGACCGCGCCGTGGCGGCTGACGCAAAATGGCGCGCCGCCCAGCAAAACTTTGAAGCCAAGCGAGCCGATCAAAATGCTTTCGGAAAAACCGTTGCCGCAGCACCCAAAGACCAAAAAGCCGCACTCGTTGCCCAAGCCGGCGACATGGCGGCTGCCGTAAAAGCTGCTGATGCCGCTGCCGGCGAAGCCGAAGCCGAGCTAAACGACATCATTTGGCAAATCGAGAACATCGTGGTTGACGGCGTGCCTGCCGGAGGTGAAGACGACTATGTTGTTTTGCGCGAGGTTGGGCAGCACCCATCCTTTGATTTCAAAATCAAAGACCACCAGCAGCTCGGTGAAGAACTCGACATTATTGACATTGCCCGCGGCGTCAAAATATCGGGTTCTCGGTTTTATTTTCTAAAGGGATGGGGCGCCCGCCTCGAAATAGCCCTCATGACCATGGCGCTTGACCAAGCCGCCGAGGCCGGTTTTACGGCACTCATCACCCCGACTTTGGTTCGCCCAGAAATCATGGCCGGCACCGGTTTTCTGGGTCAGCACAGCGACGAAATCTATTACCTGCCCGCTGACGAGCTTTATTTGACCGGCACGAGCGAAGTCGCACTGGCCGGCTACCACCGCGATGAAATCATCGATTTTGAAAAAGGGCCAAAGCGTTATGCCGGATGGTCAACCTGCTATCGCCGTGAGGCCGGTTCGGCCGGGCGCGACACCACGGGCATTTTGCGCGTTCACCAGTTCAACAAACTTGAGATGTTTGCCTACATTCGCCCTGAAGAAGCCGAAGCCGAACACGCTCGACTTCTTGCGCTTCAAGAAGAAATGCTTCAAAAGTGCGAGCTGCCATATCGTGTGATTGACACTGCTGCGGGTGACCTCGGCTCTTCGGCCGCTCGAAAGTTTGACGTTGAAGCTTGGGTTCCTTCGCAAGAAACCTATCGCGAGTTGACCTCTACCTCTAACTGCACGACTTTTCAGGCCCGTCGCCTAAACGTGCGCTATCGAACCGAAAACGGCAAGACCGCCCCGGTTGCAACTTTGAATGGCACTTTGGCTACTACCCGCTGGCTCGTTGCAATCATTGAAAACCACCAGCAGGCTGACGGTTCGGTGCGCATTCCCACTGCACTTCGCCCATACCTTGGCGGCCTCGAATTCATTCGCCCATGAGTATTGCAACCGGTGAAGACCGCTGGCTAATCGCCATTGATATCGACGGCACGCTCGTGCACGATGACGGATTCCTTTCGCCCGCCGTCGTTAAAGAGGTCAACCGCGTGCGTGACCTTGGCCACGAGGTAATAATTGCTACCGGTCGTTCCGCTGCCAACGCTATTCCCGTGATTAAAGATGTCGGTTTCGCCAATGGTCGCGGTGTTTGCTCAAACGGTGCAGTAACCATTGAAATCGAGGATGCTGACCACCGCGGTTATCGCCCCCTCGAAGTGATAACTTTTGACCCGCGCGCAGTGTTGCACCAACTCATCACAACTTTGCCCGACGCTCACTTTGCCGTTGAAGACGCCGACGGAACCTACCGGTTTCACAAGCCATTCCCAACCTATGCGCTCGGTGAGCAAAACTTCGAGACTCCACTTGAGCAGCTCATGGATCACCCGGTGTCTCGTGTGGTCGTGCTCTCACCAGAGCACGACGTCGACGAGTTTCTTGGGCTGATCTCGGGCGTTGGCCTTCACTCGGTCACCTATGCCATCGGATACACCGCTTGGCTCGACATTTCACCAAGCGGTGTTTCAAAGGCCAGCGCGCTCGAAAAGCAGCGCCAAGAACTCGGCATTGCCCCTCATCGGGTGATTACCATCGGCGATGGCCGAAACGACATCACAATGTTTCAGTGGGCTAAGGCCGGCGGCGGTCACGCGTTTGCTATGGGCCAAGCCCCAGAAGACGTGCAATCTCACGCGAGTGCGGTCACTTTAGCCGTCGAAGAAGACGGTGTTGCAAAAGTGCTTTCAGGGTTTGAGGGAAATCTCTTCAACCTTTGAATTGCCTGATTAGGGGTTACGCAATCATCCGTGTGTTCTTAAACTTGAACTAACGAATCTTTAGGACTATTCATTTGGCCGCCAGTCACAGCACGAAACCCAATCGGGCGCGTCGAGCGTTTGCTCGCCATCAAACCTTGAAGCCTCAGTCACGAACAAAAGCCGTGACTGGTGTCGCGTTTAAATTTCTTGCGCTGGTTCTCAGCTCAGCTCTGGTCATCACCGGAGTCAGCGCTCTTCAATTGGCCAATGAGGTCGGGGCACACGCGATTGCATTGGTCGACGACAATGGCAAGGCGATTCAACTTTCGGCCGAAGACATCAAAGGGCCAATCAACATTTTGCTTGTGGGTTCAGACTCCCGAAAGGGCCAGGGCGGCGGCTTTGGTTCGGGAATCACCTCAAACCTCGCCGATGTGATAATTCTTTTGCACATTTCTCAAGATCGCAAAAATGCGGTTGCTTTGAGTTTTCCGCGTGACTTGATGGTTGCTTGGCCAGCTTGCCCGAGCACTTCGGGCGGCCCAGGCTACCTACCCCAGAGCCTTGGCCAAATCAACGCGACGATTGCAAACGGCGGCCCGGGTTGCACACTCAAAACGGTTGAGATGCTAACCGGAATAAAGATTCCGTTCCTAGCAATGATCAACTTCAACGGAGTGATTCAAATGTCAAACGCTATTGGCGGCGTTGAAGTCTGTTTGACGAAGCCAATCAACGACACCTATACCCACACCTCTTTGCCGGCTGGGTTGCAGGTATTGCAGGGACGCGCGGCTTTGCAGTTTCTGCGAACTCGCCACGGTGTTGGCGACGGCAGCGACCTATCACGCATCAGCAATCAACAGGTCTTTATGTCTTCATTGGTTCGCAAAATCAAAAGCCAAGGCGTTCTTAGCAACCCGGTTGCGCTTTACACTCTCGCCACAGCCGCTTCAAGAAACATGACACTCAGCAGCACAATGTCAGACCCAAACACACTGATCGCGTTGGCAGGGGCGCTCAAGGATGTCTCGCTAGACAAAATGGTGTTCATGCAACTGCCATCGGTCAGCGGTCTGCCGGCCCCAAACCAAGGTCGTGTCAAACCAAATGACGAGCTCGCGCCGGTGATCTATCAAAAGCTACAAAACGACGACCCGATTGTGCTCGCGAAATCAAACGGTGGCCAAGGCGCGGTAGTTCAGCCCAATCCAACATCCAGCCCAACCCCGAGCGCCTCAACCACGCCGGCACCAACAGCCACCTCAAGCACCGGGCCAACCTCAAGCCCCACCGCTCTGCCCGACACAGTGATTGGCTCAAAGGCCTCCGATAAGACCTGCTCCAACTAAAAGCGGTTTTCTCGCCCCCTCCCCAATGCACTAAACTAAACACGCTCGAGGAGACGTCGCATAGCCCGGTCGAGTGCGCCTCACTGCTAATGAGGTAACCCTGAAAGGGGTTCGGAGGTTCAAATCCTCTCGTCTCCGCAAAATAAAATCCTCACCCTTTCGGGTGGGGATTTTTGTTTTGATGGGTAATCGACCTGGGAGGATTTGGGAGGCGGTCGCCCATCGCAGCGGGCTCGGGCCTCGCAGTCGAAGGTAGGATTACCAAATGCTAGTCACTATCTCAGGGGCGTTTAGAAACTCGGGCGATTACCTGATTGGTCATCGTGCACGCGCTCTCTTGCGAGAGTTTGTCGACGCTGAGGTTCTAGATCAGAACCGTTTGGCCATTGATGCTGAGAGTTACAAAAACTTTGATGCCGCCCGCGCACTGATTCTTTGCGGCGGCCCGGCATACCAGCCTCTAATCTTTCCAAAGATCTACCCGCTCGACATGAAACGCATCGAGACCAAGATTGTTCCAATGGGGCTTGGATGGAAAGGCAATCTCTCGCAGACCCCAGAAGATTTCAAGTTTCCTGAGCCTGCCGAAAAATTCATTCGTGAGGTGCATGACAATATCAAGCTTTCGAGCGTGCGCGACCACGTAACTCTGTCAATTTTGAACGGTATGGGTCTGAAAAACGTGAGCATGACAGGCTGCCCAGCTTGGTATGACTTGGAGTTTATCTCGAAGGACTTCACTTATAGAGCAAACCCAAAACGCATCGTTTTTAGTCTTCCTGCTAAACCGCAGCCCGAAACCTTTGGCACGCTCGCTTGGTTATCCGATCGGTTTCCGAATGCCGAAAAATACCTCGCTCTTCATCACGGTTGGCGTCCGTCTAAGTCTGAAAAAGGCAATGCCATGCGCAATTGGCATTTTCAAGTTGCGGCCTTCGGGGCAATCAGGGGCTTCAAAACAGTTAGCATTGCCGATGGCCTAGACAAAATGCTTGAGCTTTACGGTGGGGCCGATCTTCATGTCGGCTTTCGCGTTCACGCTCACCTGCTAATGCTCTCTCAGCGACGAGCCAGCATACTCATTGCCGAGGATTCAAGAGGCGTCGGGCAAATTGCTTCGCTCGGTGGTGAGCCGCTTCTTGCAGGCGGTGGCGTCGAAAAAATCACTGATGCAATCTCGGCTCACTTCGATACTTCGGGCGCGGGCGTTACTAAAAGCGTTCAGGTCATGCAGCAAACTTTTCCGGTGATGAAAGATTTCTTAGCGACCATATAAAAGAAAAAGCGATTTCTCTTTGCTGAGGCTCGCAAAACACCCCAGTGAAGTTATTTAGTCGCGGGGCTTGAGCGGCCCGCGAACCAGTTTGTGCTGAGCAGCTTGGGCCACCGGCCGAATCGTGATCATGTCAAGGTTCACGTGCCCGGGCAGCTCAATCGCGTGAACTATGGCTTCGGCAATGTCTTCGGCCACGAGTGGCTGCTCGACCCCCGCATAAACTGCCTCGACTTTGCTGGCGTCGCCACCAAAGCGGTTGAGCGCAAACTCGTCAGTTTTGACCATGCCGGGGGCGATCTCAAGAACACGAATCGGTTCGCCAGCAAGCTCGAGGCGCAGGGTGCCAACAACACCGTGGGCTGCAAACTTTGCTGCGTTGTAGCCGCCACCACCTTCATAAGAGGTGAACCCTGCGGTTGAAGTAACAGTCAAGATGTCAGCGTGACCATCGGCGCGAGCGGCTGAGCGCAACAATGGCAACAACGCTGCGGTAACTCGCTGCAGACCAACCACATTCACATCAAACATCTTGATCCAGTCAGCTGGGTCGCTTTCTTCGACTGATGCCGCGCCAAACGCACCGCCAGCATTATTGACGAGCGCGTGCACTGGGCCACTCTCAACCAGAAAATTGCGAAGGTCATCGACCTGTGACTGCAAGGTTATGTCAGCAACAAACACCTGGATGCCGGTCTCGGCAGCCAACGCCGCGAGTCGGTCTGCTCGTCTTGCGACACCAACTACCTGCCATCCGTGCTTCGCAAATAAACGAGCTGTTGCCTGGCCAATGCCTGAGCTTGCCCCTGTGATGACGACGCGACGTGAATTCATGTTCAAAGCCTAAGCGAGTGCCTCGATTAACAAACCGTAACGATTGTGACAAATATTTTGCTGCAAGCTGCTTCGAGACACTAGGATGTAGCAAAGCCTTATAGGCAAAAAATTAAGGGGTATAAAATGAGCTTCACTTCAAAGAAGTCATTTGGAATCAACGCAGCAATAGTTTGTGCGCTCGTCGTTGTTCCATTTGTCTCATCATCAATCGCTTCGGCGTCTGCATCGTCAGACGACCGCCGCCCAAGTTCTTCTGCGCCAGGCGCAGGCGTGCCAGGTCCTCAGGGTCCTGCCGGCCCTTCGGGACCTTCTGGTCCTGCCGGCCCTGCTGGTTCGAACGGTCTGAACGGTAGCGATGGCGCTTCAGGTCCTGCTGGCGACAAGGGTGACAAGGGCGATACAGGCGCTTCAGGCCCTTCAGGTGCTGACGGTGCTTCAGGTCCTGACGGTGCTTCAGGTCCTGCTGGCGACAAGGGCGACAAGGGCGATACAGGCGCTTCAGGCCCTTCAGGTGCTGACGGTGCTTCAGGTCCTGCTGGCGACAAGGGTGACAAGGGCGACAAGGGCGACAAGGGCGATAAAGGCGCTTCAGGCCCTTCAGGCCCTTCAGGTGCTGACGGTTCGAACGGCACTAATGGTTCGAACGGTACGAACGGTACTGATGGAACCGACGGTACGAACGGTACTGATGGAACCGACGGTACGAACGGTACGAACGGTACTGATGGAACCGACGGTACGAACGGTACGAACGGTACGAACGGTACGAACGGTACTGATGGCGCTGTAGGTTCGACCGGGCCTTCGGGTCCTGCTGGTCCTTCAGGTTCAGCTGGTCCTTCAGGCCCTCAGGGCCCTGCTGGTACAGACGGCACCAACGGAACCAACGGAACCAACGGCACCAACGGAACCAACGGCACCAACGGTACTAACGGTACTGATGGCGCTGTAGGTTCGACTGGTCCTTCGGGTCCTGCTGGTCCTTCAGGTTCAGCTGGTCCTTCAGGCCCTCAGGGCCCTGCTGGTACAGACGGCACCAACGGTACTAACGGCACCAACGGTACTAACGGCACCAACGGTACTGATGGCGCTGTAGGTTCGACTGGTCCGACCGGCCCGACTGGCCCGACTGGTCCGACAGGCGCGACTGGTGTCGCTGGCCCTAGTGGCCCTACCGGCGCGAAAGGCAACGCAGGAGCCAACGGATCTCAAGGCCCAACTGGCCCAACTGGTCCTCAGGGTGTCCAGGGTAACAAAGGTGACACTGGTGCTCAGGGTGGCGTTGGTCCTCAGGGTCCAATCGGACAGACTGGCGCGGGCCTAACCGACAGTTCTGTTGGCAATCCATGTACGGTCAACTTGACCGAATCAGGAACCTACCAGTGGTACGACCTAACAACAGCTGGCCCAGACCACAACTATGTGATGGTCTGTGAAGTTCCTCTAGCGCCACTTCCGTAACAACAGCTATTCAAGTTTCAGCCGAGCCAGCTATTTGGCTCGGCTGAAACTTTAACCTAAGGAATCAAATTGTCTAGAGCAAAAAATACCCAACAGTCTGTTCCAACTTTGTGGATTAGCCTGTCATTTACTGTTTTGTTGGTTTTAATTGCAACGTCTTTTCAGAAGTACTACTTTTTGGCACCAAGCGAAACCAACTCGACGCTGGCCTTCTTTCAAATCCTTTACACAGCCGGATGGTTTATCTTGGTTGCTGTTCCGCCTCTCGTTTTGCTGTTGGTCCCTTACAGGGGCTTAGCGATTAAAATTTGGCTGATTGCTGCAAGCGCGATTTTTCCGATTGCTGTCATCGGCGATCACGCCACGCTATACGCCACTTTCGGTGATGCCTACACTGACTACCTAATTACCTACCCGGTGTTGCTGGTGTCTCACGTACTCATTCCGGCGGCATACATTCTTTTGTTCTCACTTCGAGGCCCAGCTCGCGAGACGGCTGCAACCGACTAACCACAACCTGCGAGGGAACTTGTCTTTGCATCTAACCGCCGAGTTCAAGTTGAGCTTGGCGGTTAGTTTTTGTCAGCTGTCTCGCCGCAAGGCGAGTTACGCGGCCTGAGAGTTGCAGGGTAATCTCGGTGTTTTGATAGCCTAATCTCGCTCAATCAATCTTGCGCTGACCTGAGCGCCGCAGGAGCTAAGTCGGAGGCCATCATGATCAACACCGAAAAATACCTAAAGTTCACGCGAGTGGGCTCGGTTTCGAAGACAGACCGCGGTTTGCTGGCAGAGCTGCATGGCGAGAGCTTGCGCGTTGACCTGTTGGCGAGCGACGCCATCCGTGCAAAAATCAGTCGTGGCGGTGTGTTTGACGAAGCCCCGAGCCACGCGTTGACGCCCGATATGACAGCAACCGGCGCTCTGCCCGAACAGCCAGTGGTTTTCGAGTTCACGCTGAACGACAATGAGGCCACCATCACCACCGCTGACCTGCGAGTTGTGGTTGGTCTAAACCCATTTTTCTTGGATGTGTGGCGCACCGATGGAACCCCAGTAGTTGAGACCGCCCGAGACGCAGACGGCACGCCTAGGGCCTTTGAGACGCTAAACGACGCTTTTGCCGTTTATCGCAAGATTGGTGCAAACGACGCGGTTTATGGCCTTGGCGAGAAAGCCGGTCGTCAAAACCGTCGCGGGCGCAGCTTCACCCTTTGGAACACCGACGTTCTCAGCCCCGACGCCTCGGGCGAGTTCACCAAAGACTATGCAGAGAGCGACCCTCGCAGCGACAACACCAGCAGCGAGTTTGACCCGTTCTATATTTCGATTCCCTTCTTTTATGCACAAACCGACGCCACCTCGGCAGTCATGGGTTCGTTCCTCGACAACCCATACCGTGGCTTTTATGACTTCACCAGCCACAGCGAATACCAGATTCACTTCGATGGTGGGCAGTACACCGAATACATTTTTGCCGGGCCAACGATCTCGGGCATCCTGACCAAATACACCGAACTAACCGGCCGCGCTGACTTGCCACCGATGTGGGCCCTCGGCTATCACCAGTGCCGCTGGCACAAATACACTCAGGCCGATGTGCTGGCGCTTGGGGCCAAGCACCGCGAACTCGATGTTCCGCTTGACACCCTGTGGCTCGACATTGATTACATGGATGGCTACCGCGTCTTCACTTGGAACGACGAGCTGTTCCCAAACCCGGGTGCGATGCTCAGCGAGTTGGCCGCCGACAAACTTGGCGTCATCACCATCATCGACCCAGGAGTGAAGCACGACCCGGGTTATACAGTGCACGACGACGGTGTTGCCAAAGACGTTTTCGCTCGCACAGCCGGCGGAGGAAACTACATCGGTCAGGTTTGGCCGGGCGACACGTTGTTCCCCGACTTCACAAAGCCAGAAGCGCGCGAATGGTGGGGCGCTCTAAACGCCGAGCACGTGCGCAGCGGTCTTGCAGGCATTTGGAACGACATGAACGAGCCGGCCACCGGCAACATCAAGTCGGGCGCCATGCGCTTCACCGACGGCAAATTTGAGCATGACAAGTTTCACAACCAATACGCGCTTCTAATGGCCATGGGCACAGTTGACGGGCTAAAAGAGGTAATGCCAGAGCTTCGCACGTTTGTGCTCTCACGCGCGGGCTCGGCAGGCATTCAGCGTTACGCAGCCAACTGGATGGGCGACAACTTCTCACGCTGGGATCACCTCTGGGTCAGCATTCCGATGGGCGCGGGCCTAGGTCTTTCGGGTCAGTCTTTCGTGGGCGCCGACATTGGCGGGTTTGCCGAAGACACAAATGCAGAACTTTTTGCCCGCTGGATTCAATACGGCGCACTAACCCCGTTTGCGCGCAACCACAGCGTAATCAACACCGTCGACCAATACGCGTGGTCCTTCGGCGAAGACGTTCTCGACATCGCTCGTGAGGCGCTCAAGCTGCGCTATCGCCTCTTGCCATACATCTATAGCGCCTTCGTCAAGAACAACCTCACGGGCGAACCGATTCAACGCCCGCTGATCTTTGACTATCAAGAAGACCCAAACGTGCGCGACCTCGACACCGAATACCTGTTTGGTCGAGACCTACTCGTGGCTCCCGTGCTTGAGGCCGGTCTCGAAGCGCGAGAGGTTTATCTGCCGGCAGGCGAGTGGTATGACCTGCACACCGACGAACTCATCAGCGCGGGTAACGGCACCGATGGCGTTGGTGAAACCATCACGGTCGAGCTGAGCAGCGAAAGCATCCCAGTGTTCGTTCGCGCAGGTGCTATCGTGCCGATGTGGGCTGAGGCACCAAAGTCAGCCCGCGAACACTACCCCGCTGTGCTTGAGCTTCACGCTTATGTTCCGAGCGCCGACGGCACCTTCAGCTCGTTCCTGCAAGAAGACGACGGCCTTACCTTTGGCGCAAACACCAACTCGTTCATTCGCACCGAGCTCACTCTCACCCGCGCCGGCAACACGCTGACAATCGCAGGCGCGACCACGGGCGCTGGGTTTGAGGCCTTCGCTCGCACAACACTGCGCATCGTC
This sequence comes from Actinomycetota bacterium, assembly GCA_041181225.1. Taxonomy (GTDB): domain Bacteria; phylum Actinomycetota; class Actinomycetes; order Actinomycetales; family Microbacteriaceae; genus Rhodoluna. The sequence continues at coordinate 11,594 of JBEGPW010000082.1, forward strand.
TTGCACGGTCTAACCGAGGATGACGCCCCTGGCGTCATCGAACTCGAAAACAGTGGCGCTAGCTTCGAGGTCGAGGTTCAGCTCTAACATTCGGAACAAACAAAAATGGACCCCACCCGAAGGTGAGGTCCATTTTTTTGAATGCTAGTAGAGCTTAGTGACCTTCGGCCGCTGCGAACTCTTTGCTTTCTTCTGCTGACTTCAAACGAGCAACAGTGAAAATCATCAAACCGAAGATGCACTTTGCAACGATGTCGGCGATGCTGTAACCAATTTCACGCGAAGCAACTTCTGCCGCTGTAGGAGCGCCAGTTGAGTTCATTGCCAAGATGAAGGTGATTGGGTAGACGCCCCATGAAGCGATCAATAGCAAACGTGCGCCAGAAAGAATCTTGCGAACTGCTGGTGACTGGTCCTTTAGGCTCTTCGAGATCTCTACGAACAATACATACAAGATGTATAGGAACGGGATGGTTGAAAGAAGACCCCAAACTGATGGTGCAAGGCCTTCCATCTTTAGGTCGCCAGGGTAACCCAAAGCAATCATCAAAGCAGCTGCAGGAACAAGACGACGCAATAGCGAGCCCTGAACTGCACGTGCGAGACCCAAAACTGCAACTAGCTCAACTAGAAGTAGTGGAACAGTTAGGAACCAGTCAACGTAGCGGTATCCAACGTTGTATTTAGCGAATGCGGCCTCAAGTGACAACGAGCCTCCATAGGCCTCCTTGAACGAGTCAAACATTCTGAAGTAGTGGTAAGCAGCGATTGAGGTAACAGTAGCTGAAACCATTACGGCGAGGCGGTACTTAGCGATAACGCGGTCGCGCGCAATCCACAAGAAAATGCTTGTGAACAGCATGCTGGCGATACCAAGAGACAGCATGTTGTACACAGCTGAATATGTTGAGTGATCCATTGTCATTATGTGGAGCCTTTCAAATAAATGAAACCGTTGCTGCTTTGCAACGGGGGTGAAGCCGTTTGAAACTATAGAAACAACTCTTAATAAGTTGCCTAAAACAAGGTGTGTCAACTAAAAATGCTACTTACAAACAACACGATTTGGACCTATTCTTGTCGGTCGTTATCGATTTGTTACGCTGCTACTAAGCGCCCCAAGGCTAACACTAAGTGTGCGGTTTGCTAAGCGGGTTGAACTTAGCTAGCGATGTGGCTAAACTTATGAAGTTGATTAGCCGAAAAGCCAAATCAGCCCAACGCGTTTGTAGCTCAACGGATAGAGCATCTGACTACGGATCAGAAGGTTGGGGGTTCGAGTCCCTCCAAGCGCACGAAACCTCCGCAGGTTCTCACGACATGCGGAGGTTTTCTAATTGGCGGGTTCGCCGCCGCAATCCGCTTTCGCGCATTGCCCTAGGCGGCTCCCTTCTCACAAAGCCCAAGTTTTTCAATTTAAGGTTTATTTGGACTCGAACCCTAAGTTTCTGGCTCCCGAATGTTTCACACACTTTCATTGACAGCTACGAGTTAGTGGTAACCGCAGCCCTTATCTGGCTGTGCGTTATAGAAACAGTGATCGTTGGCGTCGTAG
>JBEGPW010000083.1:0-3498 GCA_041181225.1 Actinomycetota bacterium
CGCCGCCGCCGATTGACGAACCCGAGCCTGGGTGTTCGATTTCAAAGATGGTTCCGGTGTAATAACCCATGCCGCGCACCAAAGTTGCGTCATAGCGCAGCTTGCCTGGGTGCACCGAGCCAACGAGCTCGAACAGGCTGGTCAACTCGGCTGGCACTGCTGCCCCAGCCAACGTGCTCAGCCAGATAGCCGCAGCGCCCGAAACCTCAGGACCAAACTTGGTGCGAAGTTCTTCGACGACTCCGCTGGCCTCAATCTTGTCGAGCTTGTCGATGGTGATCATGGCCGAAAGTGCGTCATCGGCGCTCACACCCAAAGCGGCAATCGAAGCAGTCAACAAGGCGCGGTGATTAACGCGGATGACCGCCTCAGCGAGGCCTATGCTCGCCAAAGCATCAAGCGACGCAACCAGCAACTCAACCTCAGCCAACTCGCTGGCATCACCGATCACGTCGATGTCGCACTGCACAAACTGGCGGTAGCGACCCTTTTGAGGGCGCTCCGCACGCCAAACCGGGCCGGTCTGAATGGCTTTGAAAACACTTGGCAACTGCGCACGGTTGGTCGCGTAATAACGGGTCAACGGCACAGTCAAGTCATAACGCAAACCAAGGTCGGCGAGGTTATCAACCTCAAGCGCAACGTTGTTTGGGCTCGCGCTGGCCAAGCCAGCTTCGAGCTCAGCCCCACGCTTCATCACGCGAAACGCGAGCTTCTCATTATCGCCGCCCTGCCCACTGGTGAGCTTTGCGATGTCTTCGAGTGCGGGAGTCTCTATCTCTTGAAAACCATGCGCCGCAAAGCTCGAACGAATCACGTTCAAAACCCGGTCACGCTTAGCTTTTTCAACAGGAAGAAAATCGCGCATGCCGCGGGGCGGGTGCACGTCTTTAGCCATATTTCAATTCTGTCACGGCAGTGCCCGACTCTGACCCATTTGGAGGCAGTTGAAAATTGCCAGCAATCCATGCCCGACATTTTTCAGGCGTCGAAATGCCCTTTTGAATGAGGATGTCTGCGATGTCAGCCCCAGAAACAATGATTATTGGATGGCCGTCGGTGCGAATCTCCTTGTAAGCCTGGGAGTCCACAACGGAGGTTGTCACCATCACCCCAAAGTCGCGGTGACGAATTCTCGATATTAGCCGGCTCGTTTCTTTCACACCCACTCGAGAATTTGGGCCATAAAGCTTTGCCTCGAGCGCAAAAGGTACCTTGACTTGGTCGCTCAGTGGGCCGAGTTTCATAAAACCGATTGCATCGCGACCACCATCTCGGTAACGCCGAGTGAGCTCGTATTCAATGGGTGATGGACACATCAAGCGCCAAATTTCAGCAGCAACCTGCTCAAATATCCAGGGATCTTCTTTGCAGAAATCGTAGATTTCGTCAACGATGGCTGCGGGGATGCCTGCTCGAGGTCTCTGGTCCGCAGCGTCCCGTAGCTTCGCAGAGTCAGCTTCAAGTGCGTGGATCTTGCCCGTTTGAATCCAATGGCGAAACGCCAAAGGCAGCCGACTATCGTCTATGTCTAAGACTCGGTCTTGAAACACTTGTCGAATCCAGTTACCGTCAATTTCACCGGTATTGAGAATCGTGAACACAGCTCTGTAGTTTTGAAAGCGTTCGCCCTTAGTGTTTCTCCAGATTGCAACTAAAGATTCACCGGGAGCGTGGTGATTCGAACCTGGGACCGCTAGGCCTCGAAAGATAAAATCGCGATTTGTACCAGCGGCTTCAAATATAAGAACTATTGGAGTTCGAGCCCGACCCTCGGGGGTGCCACTTTCGGCTGACTCAAAAGCGTCAGCAAGAGTTTGATTTCCCTTCGCTTTAGTGTCGTGAATGGCATGACCAGGATGACGATTATCGCCAAAATAAATGTAAGTGCCATCAACGGGGTTGAGGTAGTCGGGCCAGTCTGGTTCTGAACCATTGCTAGTCAATATCATGCCGACGAATCCAGACTTTGCACCTTTGCGCTTTCGGAAACCGCCCTGCGTTCCAAGACCAGGTATCAAGTGGTGAAGCGGCTCGCCGCCATACGACATCGTTGTTGAGCGTTCACCCTCATAAACCGCATCGACAACTAGGTTTGCCGTGCCTAAGTCTTCAAACTTTATTGTTTTCAAAACTACCCCTCTCTATTAGCAGCCTACCGAAGCTGAATGACTCTGCTAGCTACTTGCGGGGCCGAAGGCCATCCTCGCTAAAAATGTCAGAGGCTGCCCTTATGGTTGCGGAACGGTGTTTGCCGTTACGAGACGAAGGCGGGGTTTGGTTATGAATAAGAAGACTATTGCGGGTATTGCGGCTGGTCGTAAGTTGCACTTGGTTGATGTTGAGAACTTGTGTGGCACTGGTGCGCTGTCTGAGTCGATGGTGATGGAGGCGCGTGAGATGTATTTGCGTCAGGTATCCGTTGGGGTTGATGATTTGGTTGTGGTGGCTTCGGGTCGGTTTAACCAGGAGTCTGTGATGTTTGGCTGGGCTGGTGCGCGCAAGGTTGTGCGCAGTGGCATTGACGGCGCTGACCTGGCGCTTTGCGATGAGATTAAGTGCAGCAGCTATTGCGAAAACTTTAGCGAGGTAGTTGTTGCCTCGGGTGATCACATCTTTGCCGAGCACATCGCTGTGCTCACGGGCAAGGGCTTGAAGGTCACGGTTTATTCGCAGGAGCGTGCTTTGGCCGGGGTTTTGCGCGGGGTGGGCGCTGAGCTTTTGTTTGCTGAGCAGTTGGTGTTGGCGGCTTAGTCGTTCACGCCTTTGGCGATGGTGATTTGTGCACCTGTTTGGGCTCTGGTGAGTCTGGTGTGTAGTTGCCTCTTTAACTTAGGTGCATGACCTGGACCATTGTTTTTGCCAACCGGCCTGATTTTGACGCGTTTGTGACGAAGCTGCCAAAGGATCAAAGGCGAGTCCTCGCCTCGGCGATAAATGAAGATTTGCAGATTTATGGCCCAAGCATTTGCAACAGAAGCCTGGGCAAAGCTCTAGGTGGAAGTCTCTATGAGCTTCGTTTGCGAAGAAGCCCCAACTTACTATTGCGCGTGTTCTTTGGCGTGAATCGAGGCCGGGTGGTCATTGTCGGCGGCTATAACAAGAAATCTGACTCATCTAAGAAGCGCCAGTCTAACGAGATTCGTAATGCCCGAGATGTTTTTGATGATTGGCGCACAAAAGACACTAGCGAGAAAAGGTAATAAATTACATAATGATTAGGGAGGTAATTATGAAAGACGAATGGGCCGAATACCTAGCCGAGTACACCGCTTCGATGAACGCCGAAGAATTAGTGGCTTGGGAGCGCGAACTGCGTTCGGCGAAGGCTGACTCGCGAGCTCGTGACTTTGGCGTTGCTGTTCGTGAAGCACGAGCTGTTTTGGGGTTAACCCAGGTTGATCTAGCCGAAAAGTCCGGCGTGCAGCAACGCGAGATTAGCCGCATCGAAAAGTGCATTGCTAACCCGACACTCAAGACTGTCGACAAAATCATGCG
>JBEGPW010000084.1:0-6741 GCA_041181225.1 Actinomycetota bacterium
TAGTTTGGTCGCTTTGAACGGCAAAAATCACATAAACCTTGTTGACTTGCATGTAAATCGAGCCAACATCTGAACTAGTTGAACCGGTTTGTCTAACGATTACGGTGTCGCCAGATTCAGCCTTGCTGTCGTTGAATACTTCTACGGTGGCGAGCGTTACATCCATCTTGAGTTGCTCATCGTGGCTTATTTCTGATGCCTTGACCTTGCCAACAATAATGTTTGGAGTGTCTGAAACTAGCTCTTTGAGGCTGCTATAGATGTGCGCTCGCGAGAGCGAACCGGTCATGTTTGTGGAGCAGCCAGAAGCTACCGTTACCAGTAAAAGTGAAAGTGCTAGCACAGACGTAAACGTTAGTTTTTTCATGTTCCCCCGTTGTCTCAAAATAGAGACGAAAATCCCCGCCCCCAATTGCCAACGATAACACTAAGAACTTTGACGGTTTACGCCTGGGGGACGTGATTACATTTTGTAGATGCCAGAGGTGAGCATCGCGAAGATCGAGAAGAAACCAATCACGGCAAAATCGCAAACGCCTGACTGGCATAGCCAATGACTAGGCTGAGACGTAGCCTCCGCTGATTGAGGCAATGGCGGCAATCCAAAACGCTACGAACAACACAACAACAACGACGCCAACGTAACCAATGATGAGCCCGGCCAAAGCGAGTCCGCGACCACTTTCACCGGTGGTTTTGATTTGGCTTAGCGCGATGTGGCCGCAGATAATGCCTGCAAGGTGAACGCCTAGCAGGCTGGTCACGAGGGCAATAATTGCAAGCGTGTTGGTTGAGGCGACTGGCTGCCTTGCCGAGTTAAAAGTTTGATTTGAAGTGCTTGGGCTCGCTTGGGCACTATCTTGGGGCGTTGCATCAGCGGCCTCGCCTGAAGCTGGTGTGCCGCAGGTTGTGCAGAATGCGCCAGAGGCAATCGCAGCCCCACAGTTTGTGCAATAGGTTGTTGACATTTTGATCCCCTTAAAACGGCTAACTTGTCTTTAGTTTAGCGATTTGTTGATTGACTTGTCAGATGGCTAAAGAATCGGTTCAAGAGACGAAACCCGAGTTTGCGGTGCAAGAGACTGCGGCGACGCCATCCAAGAAATTTGGTCGTGGGCTCGCCCTCGGTTTCGGTGCCTACCTAATTTGGGGCAGTTTTCCGCTCATTATTGCGCTGGTCGATTTCATCGACCCCTCAGAGGTCGTGGCTTGGCGCATTGTTTTTGGTTTTGGCCTTGCGATGGTTCTAGTGACCGTTTCGCGCGGATGGCCCGCCCTAATCAGGGTGCTGCGCACTCCGAAGCAATTGGTTTGGGTTATTGCGTCTGCGATTTTCATCATGGCCAACTGGCAGGCCTATGTGATTGGGGTGGCATCGCATCATGTTGTTGAAACTTCGCTGGGTTATTTCATTAACCCGCTGGTGACGATTGCGCTGGCTGTGATTTTCTTGGGGGAGCGCCTTCGCCTGACGCAGTGGCTGGCGGTTGCCGCAGGGTTCGCAGCCGTTTTGATCTTGAGCGTTGATTATGGTCGTCTGCCTTGGATTGCCTTGACGCTCGCGTTTAGTTTTGGCATCTATGGTTTGGCAAAGTCGAAGCTCGGCGGGTTGGTTCGGCCGCTGCACGGTTTTGCGCTTGAGTCGGGTTTCTTGTTGCCGGTGGCTGCGGTGCAACTCTTTTGGGTTTCGACCACTGTCGACGGGGTGCAGTTTGCGCAGCACGGGTTCGAGACGGCGCTGGTGCTTGCGGGCTTTGGTTTCTTAACCGCGGTTCCGCTTATTCTTTTTGGTTCGGCGGCTCAGCACCTGCCGTTGCGTGTCATTGGGTTTATGCAATACCTCACGCCGACGCTCCAGTTTATTCTTGCACTGGTTTATTTTCACGAGCCGATGTCGGCCGTTCGCTGGGTAGGTTTCGCACTGGTTTGGTCGGCTTTGGCCATTTTGAGCTTCGATATATTGAGGCAGGGCCGCTCGCGTTCTAACGGCTAGAATTGCCTTTAACTTGCGGTCACAAACTGAGGGCTTTCAAATGACACAAAATGATCCATTTGGCTTTATCGGGCTAACCTACGACGACGTTTTGCTGCTGCCAGGCGAGTCAGACATCATGCCCAGCGCAGTAAACACCCGAACTCAACTGACCAAGCGAATCCAGATCAACGTGCCTCTGCTGTCTTCGGCGATGGACACCGTTACCGAAGCCCGCATGGCAATCGCGATGGCCCGTCAGGGTGGCATCGGCGTTTTGCACCGCAACCTTTCTCTCGACCGCCAGGCTGCCGAAGTCGACATGGTCAAGCGCAGCGAAGCCGGCATGATCACTCACCCGGTAACCACAAACCCACTTGCAACCATTCAAGAGGTAGATGACCTGTGCGCGCGATACCGCGTTTCGGGTTTGCCGGTGGTCGACGAAGACGACATCCTGGTTGGAATTGTCACTAACCGCGACATGCGATTTGTCTTGGATGTTCAGCGCACCACGACGCTGGTTAAAGATGTGATGACTCCGATGCCGTTGATTACCTCAAAGGTCGGCATTCGCCCAGAAGACGCGATTGCGATTTTTGCTCAACAGCGCATCGAAAAACTGCCGTTGATTGATGATGCCGGCAAGTTGCGCGGGCTAATCACGGTGAAAGATTTTGACAAGAGCGAGAAATACCCATTGGCGAGCAAAGATAGCGCAGGTCGCCTTTTGGTGGCAGCGGCTGTTGGTGTTGGCGCTGACGCTTGGGAGCGTTCGATGGCTTTGGTTGACGCGGGCGTCGACATTCTTGTGGTTGACACGGCTCACGGGCACAACCGCGCAGTGCTAGACATGATCGCCAAACTCAAGAGTGAGCCTTTTGCTAAGAACGTCGACATCATCGGTGGCAACGTTGCAACCCGTGAAGGCGCAGCAGCTCTCGTGGCTGCCGGTGTTGATGGCGTGAAGGTTGGCGTGGGCCCTGGCTCGATTTGCACCACCCGCGTTGTCGCTGGCGTCGGAGTTCCTCAGGTTACAGCGGTTTACCAGGCTTCACTCGCCGCCAAACCGGCCGGGGTTCCGGTAATCGCCGATGGTGGTTTGCAATATTCAGGTGACATCGCGAAGGCGTTGGTTGCTGGCGCAAACGCGGTGATGCTCGGCTCGTTGCTCGCGGGCACCGACGAAGCTCCCGGCGACATTACTTTTGTTGGCGGCAAGCAGTTCAAGACTTACCGCGGAATGGGTTCGCTCGGTGCGATGCAGTCGCGCGGCGAGGCCAAGAGCTATTCAAAAGACCGCTACTTTCAAGATGACGTTTTGCGCGAAGACAAGTTGGTGCCTGAGGGCATCGAAGGTCGAGTGCCTTATCGCGGCACCGTTGCCGCCGTCGCCCATCAGCTCACCGGCGGTTTGCGGGCATCCATGGGCTATGTTGGCGCTGAGAGCATCGAAGAACTTCAGAAGCGTGGCAAGTTCGTGCGCATCACCGCGGCCGGGCTTCGCGAAAGCCACCCACACGATATTCAGATGACAATCGAAGCTCCAAACTACGGAACCCGTTAGGAATTTTTATGAATGACGTTCAGATTGGCGTTGGCAAGCGCGGCACTCGAGCTTGGGCTTTTGACGACATCGCTATTGTTCCTTCGCGCCGCACGCGCGACCCAAAGGATGTTTCGACATCTTGGGCGATTGACGCTTACCAGTTTGAGTTGCCGGTTATTTCAGCCCCGATGGATAGCGTGGTCTCACCAGACACCGCAATCAAAATCGGTCGCCTCGGCGGTTTGGGCGTTCTTGACCTTGAAGGTCTGTGGACTCGCTACGACAACCCCGAGAAACTGCTAATCGAAATCGCGGGCTTGCCTGCCGAAAAAGCCACTTTGCGTCTTAAAGAGATTTATGCCGAGCCGATTAAAGCTGAGTTGATTCGCGATCGCATCGCGCAGATTCGAGCATCGGGTGTGACTGTTGCTGGAGCACTTTCACCGCAGCGCACTGCCGAGTTCAGCGAAGCCGTGATTAAGGCCGGCGTTGACATTTTTGTGATTCGCGGAACGACCGTCTCGGCCGAACACGTTTCAAAAAACACCGAGCCGCTAAACCTGAAGCAGTTTATTTACGAGCTTGATGTTCCGGTAATCGTTGGTGGGGCCTCGACTTATCAGGCCGCACTTCACCTGATGCGCACAGGCGCGGCCGGCGTTTTGGTTGGTTTCGGCGGCGGTGTGGCTTCGACCACTCGCAAGGTTTTGGGCATTCACGCTCCAATGGCTAGCGCAGTGGCCGATGTTGCTGGCGCCCGCCGTGACTACATGGATGAATCCGGTGGCCGATACGTTCACGTAATTGCCGATGGCGGTTTAGGCACCTCTGGCGACATCGTCAAGGCAATTTCTTGCGGAGCCGATGCCGTTATGCTCGGTTCGGTTTTGGCTCGGGCAACCGATGCTCCAGGTCACGGCTGGCACTGGGGCCAAGAGGCGTTTAGCGAGTTGCCTCGCGGCAACCGCGTTGAGGTTGGCCAGGTTGCTAGCCTCGAGCAGATTTTGCTGGGCCCAGCTACTTCGGCTGATGGCAACACCAACCTCATCGGCGCTCTGCGTCGCGCGATGGCCACCACTGGTTATAGCGACCTCAAAGAGTTTCAGCGCGTCGAAGTTGTTGTCGCTCCTTATAACGCTCGATAAACCGATTTCTTAGACTCAAGTTATGCGTCGAAAAGCTCAAGCTGAATGGTTTGCGCTAGCTCGCACGCCAACTTGGCTTGGGCGTTTGGCTATCGCTTTGGCTTTGGCAGCAGTTTTTGCGCTTTTGGGCCAGTGGCAGTTGAGCCGTGCGGTTCCTGTTGCGACTCCAACTCCTAGCCCAATCGTGTCACCCGGCTCAACATCTGGTGTTCCATCCAATCATTTAAGTTCTTTTACGGTTCGCCCTGATTTGGCTAACTTGGCGATAATCTCTGGGCGCTTTCAGCCTTTGGGCGATGCGGGTTTTTGGCTGATTTCTAACAGCAAAGTTTTGGCTTCGACTAAGTCGGCCGATGTTGGTCGCGAGCTGACGGTTGCTTGGGGTTGGGCGCCAACTTTTGAGCGCGCTGTCGCTGCGCACGTTCAATTTCAGTCTGGCCGGTTTGGGCGCAGTGGCGTCAAAGTTTCTGGTGTGTTGGCCGACTCTGAGGCGCCGCTCGAGGGCCACCCTGAGAAGCCGTTTTTGTTTGACAGCCTGTCGGTCGCTCAGTTGATTAACGTTTATCAACCTGTGCAACCGCGCGATAGTTTTGAACAGTTTCTGGTGGCTCAACCTTTGCAAACCTCCGAGATTGCGCCAGGGCTAGACCCGATTGCATTAGGGGCCGCGCCAAAAGTTCCACTTGAAAACGTCAACTGGTTAAGCGCGTTTTATGCGATCGAGTGGAGTGTTTTTGCCGGTTTCGCGGTGTTTATGTGGTGGCGTTTAGTTGAAGACGAGCGGCTGCGCCGCAGGGCAGAAGCCGAGGCCGCAGCCGAGCTCGAGCGCCTTCGCCTCGAGGCCGAGGCTGTCGTCAAGGCAAAAGCCAAAGTTAAGCCCAAGTCACCAGCTGAGCCCAAGTCACCGGCCAAACCGCGCAAACCTCGAGCCCCCAAAAAGTTAGACTAAATCTATGTCAAATCAAACCTCCAATCAGCTTGCGTCTCAGGCTCCGCAAATCCGCACGGCCCTTCGCTATTACGCTGTCACCTCTTATGTCACAGGTGGGTTCTTGCTGCTTTTGGTCGCTGAAATGGTGATTCGCTATGCGTTTGGTTTCATAGTTTGGGGTGGCGGCCCTGACTCGACAATCTCTTTGGTAACACCTAGCGAAGACGCAACTCGTTTGCCGGCTAGCGGCATCGACCTTTCAAAAACTGTGCTCCAGGTTCACGGCGTGCTCTACATGTTTTATCTGTTTGGTGACTTTCGACTCTGGACCCTCATGCGTTGGAATTTCAAACGTTTTATCATCATCGCGCTGGGCGGAATCGTTCCGTTGCTCTCGTTTTTCACTGAGCGTCACTACGCAAAAGTTGTTAATCGCGAGTTGGGCGACGCTTAAGCGTTTCGGTCGTGGCGGCGTCAGGCTCGCCATCAGTTTTGTTTTAAACTAGTAACAAGTTTTCAAACCCATTCCATCTTTTTCACTCTGCGGGGTTCATCATTAGCCAACCAGTTCTGGTCGTCGACTTTGGCGCTCAATATGCCCAGTTGATTGCGCGTCGCGTGCGCGAGGCAAACGTCTTTTCTGAGATCGTGCACCACAACATCACCGCTGCCGAAGTTGCCGCCAAAAATCCGGCCGCTATCATTTTGAGCGGTGGCCCGGCGAGCGTTTATGAGCCTGGTTCACCTCAGCTCGACCCGGCGATTCTTGAGCTAGGTATTCCAGTTCTAGGAATTTGCTACGGCTTTCAGACCATCGCCAAGACTCTCGGCGGCGTCGTCGATAAGACCGGCATACGCGAATATGGCGCCACCGATATGACCGTCAAAACCGGTGGTGAAATCTTGGATGGCCAGCCGGCCGCCCAAACAGTCTGGATGTCGCATGGCGATCAGGTCACTCAGGCCCCTGCTGGTTTTGAGGTTTTGGCTTCAACCGCGACCACTCCGGTGGCAGCTTTTGCCAGTCACGAGCGCAAGATTTATGGTGTGCAGTGGCACCCCGAGGTTAAGCATTCTCCGTTTGGGCAGAACATCCTTGAAAATTTCTTGCACAACGCCGCTGGCATTGCAGCCGACTGGAACT
>JBEGPW010000085.1:0-43924 GCA_041181225.1 Actinomycetota bacterium
AGGAGACCCAATGTCAGACAAAAAAGCCACCGTATTGTTCGTTTGCGTTCACAACGCCGGCCGCTCACAAATGGCAGCGGGCTATTTGCAATCACTAGCTGGCGACCGAGTGCAGGTGCTCTCAGCAGGCACCGAACCTAAAGACCAGGTCAACCCGTCAGCCATCGCGGCTATGGCCGAAGAGGGCATTGACATTGCGGGCAGCACCCCAAAGGTTTTGACCGACGAGTCTGTCAAAGAGTCTGACTATGTAATCACAATGGGATGCGGCGACGCCTGCCCGTTTTTCCCGGGCAAAACCTACCTCGACTGGCCACTCAGCGACCCGGCTGGCAAGGGCGTTGAAGAGGTTCGACCGATTCGCGATGAGATTCGCGCCAAGGTTGAAGCACTAATCGCTGAGATCGACGCTAAATTCTAGCGAAGCTAGGCATCGCTCGCGCGGCGGCAACGGCAGCCTGCCATCCACCGTATATTTCTTCGCGTCTCGCCTCGGTCATGCGGGGTTCAAAGACTCGGTCGAGCACCCAGCGGTCGGCGATTTCTTCAATCTTCCAGAAACCAGCGCTCACACCGGCGAGGTGGGCGATGCCCAAGACGGTGCGTTCGAGGCCAACCGGGCGTTCAACCGGAACTCCCAGAATGTCGGCCTGAAACTGACAGAGCAGGTTGTTCTTGGTTGCGCCGCCATCGACTTTTAGTGACGACACCTGGATGCCTCCGGCAATAAGTTTGTCGACGTTATCGCGGGTTTGGTATGCCATGGCTTCTAGGCCGGCGCGAGCAATGTGCTCAGCGGTCGACTCTAGGGTCAAGCCCATGACCGCGGCTTTTACGTTTCTGTCCCAATATGGGTCACAAAGCCCTGCGAAGGCAGGAACCAAATAGACTCCACCCGCGTCAGGAACGCTCGCTGCAAGGGTTTCGATTTCGTTCGAAGATTTGAAAAGCTTCAGTTTGTCGCGAAGCCACTGCACGGTTTGGCCGCTGTGAAAAACCACTCCCTCAGCTTCGTAGGTGAGTGTTTCGCCAATCTGCCAGGCAACTGAACTTGACATTCCCGGCATCACCTTGGGCGAAAGGCCAACGTTGACTGTGAGAACCCCCGCGGTTCCAAAAGTGTTCTTGGCGCTGCCGGGTTCAAGGCAGGCTTGACCAAAAAGGCCAGCCTGCTGGTCGCCCATAATCGCAGTCACCGGCACTGCGCTCGTGAGAGCACCGCGCAAAACACCTTCGGCAACCTCACCGAAGAAGCCCATGGTGGGCACGATTTCAGGCAGGAGCGAGCTTGGAATGTCGAGAATCTTGCAAAACTCAAGATCCCACTGGCCAGTGTGAATGTTCAAAAGAGCGGTGCGAGAAGCTGCGCTGGCTTCGACGCGATGCGAGGTTCCGCCAGTGAGGTTCCAAAGCATCCAAACATCTGGGGTGCCGATGGCTAGTTCGCCGCGCTCGGCTCGCTCACGCACTCCGGGAACGTTGCGCAGCAGCCACGCGATTTTGGCCGCCGAAAAATAGGAGTCGTTGCGAACACCGGTGCGATTGCGAAACTCTTCGTCTAAGCCGCGTTCCGACCATTCGCGCACGATGCCGTCGGTCTGCTTCGACATCCACATAATGGCGTTATAAACCGGGGTGCCGGTGCTGCGATCCCACATCACAATGGTCTCTCGGTGGGTGGTCACGCCGACCGCGGCAATGTCGCCGGCCGTCAAGTTTGCCGACTGCATCGCCTGTTCAATGCAGGCTTTCGGCGCGTTCCACAGGTCAGCCGGGCTGAGCTCGACCCATCCTGGGTTCGGAAAAATCGCGTCGATTGAGCGCGAGGCCTCGCCAACAATGCGACCGTCGCGGTCAACGATTACCGCTCGGGCGCTGCTTGAGCCTTCATCAAGCGAAAGAATGTAGTTTGCAGACATTTTCAGACCTTTCGAATATCAAGTATTCGCCATTGAATGCTTTAGATGCTCGGTGAAATTTGAATCGTTATGCGGCCGGCACGCGAAGGTGATCGAGCCACTTTTCATAACCCTTTAACTCGGATGCTTGGCGGGCCTTGGTCCAGCCAAGGTGTTTGCCCAAAATCTCTGTCGCGCGCTTGGAGCCTTCCAAACCGTGACCTGGCTCAAACGCAAGCAGAATGCGTCGCGCAAAAACATCGGCAAGGGTTTCTGCGAACTCGCTGTCAACGGCAAAGATCAGCTCGGCAGCAATCGCTGGCGAAGCTGGGTCGAAACGTTCACCGAGTTCGGCGTTGGTCTTCACGAGGTCCACAATCAACTGAGCACGGGTTCCATATAGTGCTAGTAGGCGCGCGGATGTGTCTGCGGCAACGACTGAGTCTTTCTTGAACTCAGCCTCAAACGCTGCAAGATTATCGGTTTGTGCTCCGGGGAACATGCTGTTTTTGCTGATCGGTTTCTTAGCGCCCTTGCCCAGTTGCTTGACCAACAGGTCGGCCGAGTCTTCGGCGAGCTGGCGATAGGTGGTGAGCTTGCCACCGATGATCGAGTGCAGGCCAGGGTTGCCGTTTTTAGCGTGGTCGAGAACGATGTGGCTGCGAGGCACCTTCCATTCAGAAACACCGGGGGCATGGGGCAGCGGGCGAACGCCGCTGTAGGTATACAGAATGTCTTCGCGGGTGAGTTTTGCGTTCGGCATAAGCGTGTTGGCCTCGGTCAAGAGGTAGGCAATCTCGTCGTTTTCGCAGCGAGCCTCATCTGGTTCTTGCTCAAACTTGCGGTCGGTGGTGCCGATCAGGTAGCGCCCCATCCAAGGAATCACGAGCACCAGGCGGCCATCGGTTTGCGATTCATAGTAGACCACGTCGGTTGGGCCGCCCTCAAACGGGTCGACGATGATGTGGCTGCCCTTCGAGCCACCAATCAGGCGCTTTGACTCAACCGCTGCAGTTTTGTTTTCACCGTGCAAAACTCGGTCAACCCAAGGCCCAGCGGCATTCACGGTGATTTTTGCGCTGAGCGAGAGTTTTTCGCCGTCTTGACGGGTGGCCTCGATGCCGGTAACTCGCCCGTTGTCGGTGGTCAGGTTCGTGACTTTGGTGTGGATGAAGATCTGCGCGCCGGCGTCAGCGGCGGCAACGGCTAGCTCGGTGCAGAGGCGTTCGGCGTATTCAACTTGCCCGTCGGTGAAAAGGGCGGCACCGCTAAGACCGGCCTCGGCCATCCCTGTGAAACGGCGCTTGACGCTCTTCTTGCCCAAAATTCGGTGAGATTTTACAGTCTTGTCGAACGAGAGAATGTCATAGGCCATCATGCCCATCCAGATCATCCAAGAAGGTCTGGTGTTTCTCGAATAGAACGGCATGATCAATCGCACTGGCTTGACCAGGTGGGGCGCTACTTTGAACAGCAATTCGCGCTCGCGCAGTGACTCTCTGACCAGGGGGATGTCTGCGTGCTCGAGATAGCGCAGGCCGCCGTGCACAAGTCGACCCGACCAGGCTGAAACGCCATAGCAAAAGTCTTCTTGCTCAACTAGCGCAACGCTAAGACCGCGCTCGGCGGCATCGCGCGCGATGCCTAGCCCGTTGATGCCGGCACCAATTACGATGACGTCAAAATGGGTCTCTGACACTGGATTCTCCTTTGAATTCACGTTCACATAACGATTCGACATAAATAGTCAATAGTTGAAGATGTATTCAATATACTAGTTATTGAGCATGAAATGGCACTTAACCGAAGCTTTTTTCACAAGTTTTGCTGGCGAATAGGCATTACGGTAATCATTCCGTGCTTGACAGACTATTCTAGAAATGAATTTGAACTAACTACAAAAGGAGCTCGTCTATGAGCCCGCAAGCATATGATTTAGAGCAATTGCGAATGATGACAAAGGTCTCGCACCTTTATCACAACCGGGGGATGGTCCAGTCCGAGATTGCTCGCACCCTCGGATTATCTCAGGCCAGAGTGTCTCGACTTTTGGCAGCCGCAGAAGACGCGAACATCGTGCGTACGGTGGTGGTTCCGCCACTTGGGCTCAACTCAGACATCGAAGAAACCCTTGAAAAGAAGTATGGCCTTCGTGAGGTCCACGTAGTTGACGCCTTCGGCGAAAGCGATGACGAGCGCGCCCAAACTCTTGGTCGGGCACTCGCAAACATTTTTGAAGTTCTCCCGCTCGAAAACAAAGTGATTGGCTTCACCTCTTGGAGCCGCTCGATGCGCCGTTTTGTTGAATCCCTAAACCGCTTTCCACATGCCAAGGCACAAACGGTAATCGAACTGGTCGGTGGCATCGGTCAGCCGGGTCTTCAACACGAAGCAACCACAGCAACCGAACGCCTTGCCGGGCTGATTGATGCCCAGGCCCAGTTTCTTAGGGTTCCCGGTGTCGTTCCTTCGCTTGACGTGAAGAATGCCATTCTGAAGAGCGACTCCCACGCACGCGCGGCACTCAAAGCAATGGATCACCTCGACATCGCGCTGGTCGGTATCGGCAACTGCGCATTTAGGTCTGAGCGGGTCTCGGACGGCAACTTTTTTAGCAACGAGCAGTTCGACGCCGTTATGGCTAAAGGTGCGGTTGGCGAAGTTGACCTTAGATTCATAGATGCCTACGGCCAACCGGTGCAATCAGAGCTTGACGACCTTGTAATCGGCGTGACGCTAGAGCAAATCAAAAAGGCTGAACGTCGAATCGGCCTCTCGGGTGGAGTCGACAAGCATGTTGCGACCCTCGCTGCGATTAGGGGTGGCTGGGTGAATGTTTTGGTAACCGACACCGAAACAGCCGAGTTCCTAATGGCTCAAACAAAATAGCTTTGATTAAGTAAAAAACTCGCTGGTAGCCAATAACGGCCAGCGAGTTTTTTATTGTCGTCACTTATTAGAGGCGCGAAACAACCTCTTTGACCAGAGGCCAAACTTTTTGCACAGAAGTGTACTTGACTTTTTCGGCAGGTGAGTGCAGGGCGTGCAACTCGGTGCCGATTGAAATAATGTCGGCGATTGGCACTCGGCGGCTAAACATGCCGAGCTCAAGCGAACACTGCGAAACCTCAACGCTTGGCTCTTCGCCAAGAACGTCGCGATAGGCCTGCGAGGCCACGGCCAGTAGCTCTGAGTCGGGGCGATACGGAAACTCCGGCGCGTCGAGGCCAAACATCTTTACGTTGACGCCGCCGCCAACCGAACCAGCAAGCGCTACCACTCGGTTATAGAGTTCGTGCTTGCGCGAGGTTACTGCCGAGGTGATTGTCGACATTAGTTGAATACCGGTTTCGGTTGGGCGAATCGTGCCGAGGTTGTTCGAGGTTTCGACGCGGCCGGGGACGCGCAGGTTCCAGCTGACGACACCGTGAGGAATCAAAATTGTCACCGCCGCAAAGCGACGAGCTGCGGCCTGCGAGAAGACCGTGGCAGGGCGGTCTGAAGAAACTAGCTCGAGCCTGACTCCCGGGTCGGCCACGCCTAGTTCATAACGCAGCGCTTCGTTGAGCTGCGAAATGACTGCCTGAACCTCGGCAAGTTTGCCAGGCTCGAGAACCAAAATCACGTCGGCGTCAGCAGGAATCGCATTATTTTGAGCTCCGCCAAATGGAGCGGCAATGCGAGCGTCTACTTTGTCGAGAACCGCGT
The DNA here is from genome assembly GCA_041181225.1 of Actinomycetota bacterium. Taxonomy (GTDB): domain Bacteria; phylum Actinomycetota; class Actinomycetes; order Actinomycetales; family Microbacteriaceae; genus Rhodoluna. Next base: position 5,607 of record JBEGPW010000085.1, read on the forward strand.
TGATCGCGCGTGCCAAAATCTGTAATGAGTTGCCACGCTCCAGCTGAATGTCGAACTCACAGTGACCGCCCTGCAAACCACGCACTAACAGGCGGTGCGAATTGGTGTGGGAGCTCGGAGTTGATTCGAACTCTCCAGGAACATCGACCGTGAAGGTCACATCGCCAGAACAACCGGCGAGAATTTCTTTGTCGGTAATCCAGTTAAAGTCGATCATGCGGCGGCCCTTGAGCTGGGTGGTGTCAAACTGGTTTGCACCAGCTTTGCCCTGCTCCTCCATCGCCGTGAGAACTGCCTCAAGGGGCGGGTGAGGAGTCGTCTTGTCGCCCAATAGAGCAAGAATGTAGCTAACGCCGATGCCATTGTCGGCACCGAGCGAGGTGCCATCGGCCGTGATGAAGTCACCGTCAATCAGCAACTTGATTGGGTCATTCACAAAATCAAAATCGACGCCTTCGGCCTTTTCACAGACCATGTCTAGGTGACCGTGCAACACGAGCGGCGCTGAGTTTTCTAGGCCACCTTGACCAGGCTTGCGAACCAAAACGCAGCTGAGTGCGTCTTTGTGAGCCTCGAGACCGAGAGCCGTTGCATAAGCCACAACCCAATCGGCGGCTCCGGCCTCGTTGCCTGAACCGCGAGGAATGTTAGCTAGAGTCTCGAAGATTCCGAAAACCTCACGCGGTTCTAGGTGGTCGAGCACGTGCTTGGTATCAACTGCTGGTGAGATGGTTGAACTCATCATTAAATCCTTAACTTACTTGACGATTGAATTTTTGGAACGAGATAAAGTGAGCGCTACGACAACGATGATAACCGCTCCGTAAACTAGGTTCTGCGCCTGAGCGTCGATGCCAATCGCTGCCGTAGCGATCGGAACCAGGGCTACTGTCATAGCTCCAAACACCACGTTGATTGGGTTCGTGACGCCACCCGAAATAGATGTGCCACCGACGATAGCCGCCGCAATGCCGGGCAACAACAGGTCACTGCCGAGCCCGGTAGGTGACGCCGAACCAGCCTGGGCAATGATTGTGATTCCAGCTAGGCCGGCCATCAGACCCGAAAGCGCGTATGCGACGATCTTGAGGGTTCGAGTGCGAACGCCCGAGAAGATTGCGCCTGATTCGTTCTTACCGATTGCGGTCATTCCTAGACCGGCGCGAGTGAATCGCAAGAAAGCCCAAGACACCACCGCCACGATGATTCCGAGAATAAACGTCATCGGCAACCCAGCCACACCACTCTGATAAAGAGCCGCTACCGCTTGGCCGTTTTGAGTGACATAAACGGTGGTTGCGCTACTCACAACCAAGGCGGCTGACTGAAAAATTCCGAAAGTTCCCAGAGTTAGAGCGAAGGACGGAACCTGAGCGTAGGCCACGATGAAACCGTTGACCGACCCAAATAGTGTCACCAGCAAGACAATCAAAATTGGCGCAACCGCTCCGACAGAGCCCAGAGTCATGGCCAAAAGAATCGCGCCGAGAAGGGTAATCGAAGCGTTTGACAGGTCAATCGAACCGATGTTTAGAACCAAAGCTTGTCCCAGCGCGACCAAAAGAATCGGTGCGGCCGATGAAGCCACAATGGTAAGCCCGCCACCACCGATGAAGGTCGGCGTCAGAATCGAAACCACTGCAAACATCACGATGAAAATTACAACCGGCCCGACCGCCTGCCAGCCTTTAGCCGCGATGCGTCTTACTTTTGAAGCTTTATCGTTTGATAAAACTTCGATGCTGGATGTCCAGGTTTGAGAAAGGTTCATTTGGCTCACACCATTCTTTCTAGAAGGTCAAGGGTTGAAGGGCTTTCTTTTGTCATGTCGAACGTGGCCGAAATCTCGCCATCGCGCATGACGATTACATCGTCACCCATTTCTAAGGCTTCTTCGAGGGTGTCTGACAGCAAAATAACCGCAGCCCCATTTGAACAAGCCAGTTTGATCTGCTCGTTTACAGTCTGAGCAGCGCCGGGGTCTAAACCTCGAAGCGGGTGGTCCAACACCAAAACGCTTAGTTCTGGCGAGTTCAGCCACTTAGCCATAACAACCTTTTGCTGGTTGCCGCCAGAGAATCTCGCCAAATCTAGTGCGATGTCGTTGGGTCGAACATCCAAGGTGTTGAACCAGGTTCGCGCAATCTTGTTGCGTGCCAATGGAAACACGATTGGGCCAACCGCGGCTTTGCCCGGGTGAGTCAAAGTGATGTTCTCGGCAGCCGAAAAGCCACCCACCATGCCTTCGACTTTGCGTTCGGCAGGAACGTAGGCAACCCCACGCTTCACTGCTTTCGCAATTCGCCAACCGGTCACTTTGGTTCCGTTGATTGCGATGGAACCCGAGTCAAACTTTTCAGCACCAAACAGTGCACGCGCTAGTTCTTCGCGGCCAGATCCTGTCGAGCCCACGATTGCGGTTAGACGACCGGCGTGCACCGAAAGCGAAACGTTTGAATACTTGCCTTTTCGGCTCAAGTTTTCGACTGAAATAACAGGCTGCTCGTCGGCCGCGACTACACGGTGTGAACTAGAAACGGCGCGAGCTTCGTGACCAACCATAAGTTTGAACAACTCGTCTTCGGTCACCGTTGACGTGACGCGGTCTGCAACCAGTTCACCGTTTCGCATCACCATGATGCGGTCGCAGTTTCGCATGATTTCATCGAGTCGGTGCGAAACAAAGATAACCGAGCCATGGGCTTTGAGTTTGCGAATTTCGCGTTCAAGAATGGCGGTTTCGCTTCGCTCGAGAACTGAAGTTGGTTCGTCGAGAATTACCAACGGTGAGCCACCCATGGTCGAGTCAACTCGAATCGCTCTCGCGATTTCTACCATCTGGCGGTCGACAAAAGAAAGGTTGCTCACCTTGGTGCTCGGGTCAAGCGAAGATCCGATGATGCTGAGTGTTTCGGCCGCAGCACGATTGATTTGACCCCAACGGTAAATGCCAAATCGAGATGCAACTTTTGACCCTGATGCAATATTTTCGGCAACCGTTAGGTTAGTGAAAAGCGACTGCTCCTGGTGAACGACGCCGATGCCGGCAGCAACCGAATCGCGCGGGCCTCGAAACTTTGTCGACTTTCCGTTGACCTCGATTGAACCCGAGTCGGGCTGATAAATGCCGGTCAAGATCTTTAGCAGAGTCGATTTGCCGGCGCCGTTTTCACCGATCAAACCGATGACTTCACCGTGGTTGATTTCTAGCGAAACATTCTTTAGGGCGTGAGTTTGGCCAAACTTTTTGTCGATGTTGCTAAGGCGCAAAACCGACGTTTGGCTGGTTGCTTTAGTTGTCATTTTGAAATCCTTAGACGGTCACGCTGTGACCATGCGGTAGCAACGATGGCGAGAACGAGAATCGCTCCCGAGACCGCTGATTGAAAGTTTGGGCTGACGCCAGAGAGAATGAGTCCGTTGTTCAAGGTCGTGAGCAGGATCACTCCCAGCGCGGTGCCGAATACGCCACCTTTTCCTCCACTGAGTGCTGTGCCACCAATAACAACCGCAGGAATGGTAATAAAGAGGTTTCCTGAACCTACAGTTGCTGAACCTGAACCTAGCTGCATGGTTGCGATTATGCCCGCCATGCCGCTCAGTGCGCCTGCCAAAACAAAGACGAGGGTTTTATTGTAAGCAACTGCTAGGCCACTGCCACGAGCAATTTCTTCGTTGTTGCCGATAGCCAAAACAACTCGGCCAAAACGAGTGAATCGTAGCGTTAGAGCCGCCAAAACTAGAACCACAGACGCTACCCAGATGATGTTTGGCAGTCCCAGGGTTATTTGAGATGACCAGATGGCTAGCTCATCGCTGGTTAGAGTCGGGATTGATTCGGTTCCAAACAAGATGGTGGCCACACCAAGACCGACATACCACATGCCCAAAGTCACGATAAACGATGGCACCTTGATGCGGGTATAAATCAGGCCGGAAACCAGGCCGAGAACTACACCCATCGCGATTCCGGCAACAATGGCCCATGGACCAAAATCTGTGCCGCCACGGCTGTTTGCGCTCATAAGCACAAACACCATTCCAGATGCGCCCATGACGCCTTCTACCGAGAGGTCGATAGAGCCTATCAAAATCACAAATGTTGCGCCGATGCCGATGATAAGCGGTAAGCCGGCCTGGCTAAGAATGTTCTGAAGGTTGCCAATGGTGGCAAACCTTGGATTCAGAGAAGAAAAAATGAGAACCAAAACCACTAGTGCACCCAGAAGTGCTAGTGGTTCTGTATAACGCGAAAAAAGCGATGCTTTGGACTTTTTGTCGCTGAAGTGAATCGCGGCGGTGTCGACACTGACACTGTTGGTTGCAGAAGATTGCGGGTTAGCCATAATGCTACCTCCGGTAGTAATGCGTTGGTTTTCTAGGGGCACTCTGGCCACAACCTAAGTTAATGGTTGTGGCCAGAGTGTTTCACTAGGAGTGAGGGGTATTGCGATATTACTTTGCAGGAATAACTTCAGGGCCACCTGCAACTAGTGGAACAGGCTCGGTGTCCCATGGACCATTCTTGATTAGCTCGTCAACCCAGCCTTCGACGTCGTTGTCCCAAGTTAGGAACTCGTCTAGGTTGTCTGGGGTTACACAGCTGATCTTGAACATGCTGTCACGCTTCTCATCTGGAAGGGTGCTTGGGTCGATTTCTCCGATTGCTGCTAGGTAAGCAGTGTAGAGACCGATTGCCGAAGCCATGTATCCACGGTGGAAGGTTTCGCCAACGATTGCGTCGTTGCCCTCGTGAGCCTTCATAGCCTCAATTGTTGGTGGGTATAGACCATCTGATACGAACTTGACTTTCTCAAGAAGACCAGCTTCTTTGAATGCCTGCATTGCACCAATCTGCATGCCGTCGTCAGCTGTCCAGACACCCTTGATCTCGTCGCCATACTTGGCAATTAGGTCTTTAGAGTTCTTGTAGGCCAACTGAGGGTCCCAGTTAGACGGACGTGACTCGAGAAGCTTCACGTTTGGGAACTCGTTTGCAAGGGTCTGCTCCAAACCAGCAACGCGGGTCTGGCTGGTTGTGCTGTCTTGAACACCAGGAAGAGCAATGATGCCGCCCTTTTCGCCAATTGCCTTGCTTAGCATCTGGGTGGTGCAGGTGCCTGAGTCGATGCCCGAGTGCTTCTGGAATGCAACAAAGTTGTTTCCGACATCCTGAGGACGTAGGCTGTCTGGCTTGTTCCACCAGATGGTCACGAAGCCACCGGCAGCCTTAACTGCGTTGACGATGGTTGGTGCGTCAGAACTTGCAACAGTGTTAACGAACATAACAACCTTCTTGCCCTTGGCAAGAATGGCCTGAATCTTTGAGATTTCAGTTTGTGATGAACCGTTTGAGTCAACGATCTCTAGGGGAATGCCAAGTTTCTTTGCAAGAACCTGAGCGCCCTGGATGTTGGCTGCAAAGTAAGGGTTAGTAGTGTTGATTACTGAAGCGACCATTACTAGGTCTTCTTTCTTCAGTGGTTGGGTTGATGCGTCGCCGCCGGTGGTCGAAGTACAACCAGTCAGAGCGAGCATTGAAATCGCAGCTAGACCGGCAAGTGCGCGGACTGCTCGCGAGTTGATGCGTAGAGACATCTTTGACTCCTTTGATAATGTTGTCGTTTTTATAGGGGTGAGTTTGTTACCTTGAATAATCATTCGTAGTGTGAGTGAACATTCTCTATATTGGTATCACGGTTTTCTGTGAATAGATAGCCAATAAGTGATTTTCTATTCATTTGTTATTGCATTGTTATCTGAATGGGCCGAAACCCATTCAGATAACAATGTTTTGCTTTTTTAGCGAAGGGTTCTAAAGAAGGTGCGAACGTCGTCAACGTAAATGTCTGGCACCTCAAGTGGAGCAAAGTGCCCGCCATCTTCGTGAACGCGGTACTGCTGCAAGTTGAAGTACTTGCTGGTCCAGGTCATTGGTGGCTTGTAGATCTCGCCCGGAAAGATGCTGACAGCCGTAGGAACGCCGACCACCGGAAAACGGTTGTGACTTGGCGTCCAAGGGTTGCCACGGCACTCCCAGTAGTAACGAGAAGACGAGCCTCCGGTGTTGGTCAAGAAGTAGATCAGCGCCGTTGTGATGAGGTCTTCTTTTGGCCAAACCTTTTCAAACGCTTCGGTGCCGGCACCGCGCTCTGCGAGGCCCCAGAAATAACGCTTCTCGGTGATCCATGCGAGCTGGGCCGCTGGTGAATCGGCAACGAGAGCACCAAGGGTCTGTGGCTTAGTTAGTTGAATCTCGCCATAACCGCTCTCGTTTTCGACAAACAGCTTTCCGCGCTCAAACCAACCCGCTTCACTTGTGGTGTATTCGCTTTCGGCCGGCAGACCAAGCTTGGCGTCGAACTCTACACCGGCTGGCTGGTCTGGGTGGTCTGCAAGGTAGTGGCTCATTTGGGCAGGAAAATGTGTGTAAACACCAATGACGTCGTCTTCATATTTGTGGCCGTGCTGTTGGGCAATCAGTGCACCCCAGTCACCTCCGGCAGTCGCATACTTCTCGTAACCCAGGACATCCTTCATCAGGGTGTTTTCAAGGTCGGCGGTGTGCCACCAGTTCCAGCCGGTTTCGTGCAGCGGTGAAGAAAAACCGTAGCCCGGTAGCGAGATCAAGACCACATCGAACGAGTCATCGGCGCTACCCCCGAACTTCTCTGGGTTTGTGAACGGTTCAATAACTTTGCGAACATCCCAGAAAGTCCACGGCCAACCGTGGTGCAGAAGCAGTGGCATCGGGTTGTTGCCCTTGCCTTTTACATGGATGAAGTGCAGTGGCACGCCCATGATGTCTACCTTGAAGTGAGGTAGCTCGTTCATGCGACGCTCAACGTCACGCCAGTCATAGTCGTTTACCCAGTATTCGACGAGTTTGCGGTGATAATCGGTGTTGTAACCGTAGCGCCAATCATCGTTACCGAAGTCGTCGGGATACCTGGTCTGACGCAGGCGGTTCATCATGTCGGCCAATTCTTCGTCACTAAAGTGAACGGTAAAAGGCTGAACATTATATTCGTTTGCCATCTTGGGAACCTCCTTGTTCCATTTCTTGTTGTGATTTTAGAGTGCGTTGCGTGCCAAAATCTATGGCAAACTCGGCGGTTTTTTATTTTTATTCACCTGATGATTATAAATACGCATCAAGCAGTTTATTGGAACTATTTTTGAGTTGTTTCAAACTTGTTATGTGGCTCAACGCCGTGGCTTTCGGCCAAAATTTGCCAGGTGCGTGCTATTTCGGTCGCAGTTCGTTCAGCATCCCAACCAAGTTCAGCAGCCATGACCCATGCCACCTCATCGACCAACTCTGCCGATAGGTGGCCAACAAATGCCAAAGAGGTGCGGCGCAAAAACAGGTCGTCGAGACGGGTCGCGCCTTCTGCGGCGATTAGAAAGGCAAACTCTTCAGCACTGTAGCCCGAAAGGTTAGCCAATGAGTTATCGCCGTGGGTCTCAAGCCATCCGATTAGTGCCTCGGCTCGCGTGCCGTAGCGCGCTAGCAGAACTCTCGCCCGCTCTTGACCCAAGACAGCTGAAAACGTTGAAACCCAAGCATCCACCGCGGTTGCCGACTGCGGAAGCCTCTTGCCGCCGCCGATTTCTAAACCTTTGGTTGAAACAACTCTTGGTCGGCCGATTATTTCGAGAGCAAGGTTCGAGACGTGCTCGCCGAGAGCCCTAAATGTGGTCCATTTGCCCCCAACCACGCTAAAGAAAGGTGTGCCGTGCGAACCGGGCAAGACATCGCGGTCGATGCGATAGTCGCGCGAGACAAAACCAGGCTGAGAGACATCTTGTTTAGGAAGCGGCCTGATGCCTGAGAATCGAAAGACGATTTGCGACCGATCCAGCTCGATGCCGGGCATGATGTGTCCCACCAGGTCAAAGAAATAGTCAACTTCGGCCTCGGTGCATCGAGCTGGCTCTCGTGGGTCAGCAAAAATGTCAGTTGTGCCAATGAGAACCCGACCTTTTACCGGATAAATGAGGACGATTCGCCCATCACTGTTCTCAAAGAAGAGTTCGCGACCAGCAAGTTCGGCATATAGTTTTGGATGGTCAACCACGATGTGCGAACCCTTGGTGCCACCCATGAACTTTGTCTCACGGCCCAGTGCCTCATTGGTTAGGTCGGCTAGCGGGCCCGAGGCGTTGATTACAACGTCGGCGGTGGTGCGTATGACCGTGCCGGTAAGGGCATCGGTGAGCAACACCGCGCCTGAGTCGGCACCGGTTGCCGCTGCATAGTTCACAACTCTGGCGTTGCCCGTTGCTAGAGCGTCGGCAACCAGGTCAAGCGCCAACCGTTCTGGCTCGTGGACCGAAGCATCAAAGTAACTAGCGACAAACTTGACCTTTGGGTGAAGCGACGGAAAGTCGCTTCTTAGACGACGCTTCGCTGCAAAAGAGAACCGCGGCATCACGGCGTTGGTGCGGCTAAAGGTTTCATAAATCACCAAACCAATGGCAATCAGCAAAGCTCCGCGCTCGGGACGCTTGCCGTTTGCTTTGGCTTTGCTCTTGCCATGCGCTAAAAACTTCAGAGGTGCTTCAAGCAAACCTGAGGTTAGCGAAAAAATAGGAACTGTGGTCTTGAGCGGCTTAACAAAGTGTGGGGCAGTGCGCAAAAGGTCGTTACGCTCCTGAACCGATTCACGCACCAATCGAAACTCGCCGTTTTCTAGGTAGCGAATGCCGCCGTGAATCATGTGAGACGAAGCGGCCGAGGCCCCGCTGATTAGGTCTTTTGCCTCAATCAAGGTGACCTTGACACCCTGAAGGCTCAGGTCGCGCAAAATCGAAATGCCGTTGATGCCACCGCCGATAATCAGCACCTCGCTGTGCAGGTTATCGAGCGCGCTGAACTCTGCGCGAACGCCCCGTTCTCTGAGAATGGCTTGGTTAGACATCTATGCTCCTAGATTCTGGTCAGGTCGACTAGCTGGCAAAAGCCAGTTGGTTGCGGTTCGAAAAAATGTCGGCCAATGTGGCCTCAGTGTCGGCGTCGGCGGCAAATCTCTGAAGCAGCGAGGCTTCCAGCGTATGCAGGCTGACATCCGAGTTTTCAGCACTGACTGAACCCAGGGTTTCGGGGCGCCATTCGAGGTCGAGCAAAGCATTGACCCTGCGAAAAAGTTCAGAGACATCAGCCGATATTTCAAATGGGATGCAGGCGCTAAACAATCTTGCACCTCGCCTAACTCGCTGAGCTGTTCCCACGAGCTTCACCGAGTCGCGAGCATTGACGCTGTGTTCGCCGGGGCAATACTCCCCCGCCACCGGGCCAAAGTTTGCCTGAATGCCGAGATCACGAAGCAGCTCGACGATTGACGCGCCGAAGCGGTTGTAAACGTTGATGTGTTCGCGAGCCTTCGATTGCTCAGGTGTAATAACGTCAAGCACAAACCACTGCTGGTCGATGGCAACCATGCGACCTCCCGACGGACGAATAACGGGTTCAAAACCAAAGACCGTGGCCTCGGCTACCGCCTCGCGAAATCCTGGTTTGTGTTTTTCGATGCCGCTAAACGCCACTGTAGGCGCTGGGCGATAGAGCCGGACGATTCTTCCGATTTCAGGATTTTCAGCAACCGCGGCTAGCAATCTGGCAGACGAACTTAGGTCTGCCGTAGGGTTCAGAGCCCAGTCGTAGTAACCGGCTTCACCACGAATCAAAGTTGTTTTCATCGAAACCGCCCAAATCTAGAAGTTGATCATGTGGCCGGCAAGACCGTGAATGGCTTCTTGCAAGCTTTCGCTGAGTGTCGGGTGCGAGTGCACGTTGTGGGCTAGGTCATCAATGGTCACGCCTTGGTTGGCGGCCAGAGTTAGCTCCGGGAGCAATTCAGAAACGTCTGGGCCAATCAAATGACCGCCGACGAGGGTGCGAGTTTCGGCGTCTGCCAGTAGCTTGACGAAGCCAGCGGTTTCGCCAAATGCGTGAGCTTTTCCGTTGGCTATGAAAGGAAACTTAGCGACCAGAATCTCAGCGAACTCAGTCTCGGCCTGCTCTTGGGTCAACCCAAAGCTCGCAACCTGTGGCATCGAATAAACCGCTCGCGGCATGTTTCGGTAGTCACCCATTTTGCGCACTGAGTTTTCGCCGATTACTTCGGCGGCCAAAATGCCTTGCGCCTCGGCAACGTGAGCGAGTGCGAGCTTGGCCGTGACGTCACCAATAGCAAAAATATGAGCCACGGATGTTCTGAGTTGCTCGTCAACTTTGATTGCGCCGCGGTCGGTTAGCTCGATGCCGGTCGCCAACAGGCCGTAGCCCGTGAGTCTCGGAGCAAAACCCACAGCAATCAAGACTCGCTCGGCCTCGACGCTGACCGAGTCTTCGCCCTGCTTATAGGTAACGGTCGCACGCTCGGCGGTTTCAGTTGCATCAGAAACAGCAGCACCGGTAATGATCTTAATGCCTTGCTTTTTGAGGGCCTTCGCCATGTCGAGAGAAACCTCTTGGTCTTCAAGCGGCAGAATGCGGTCTTGGTATTCGATTACCGTGACTTCGCTGCCGAAGCTGGCCGCCACGCAGGCAAACTCGATTCCAATCGGGCCGGCGCCGATAACCACCAGCGATTTCGGCATCTCTTCGGCTAACACCAATTCGATGTAACCGGTGATGCGCTTGCCCAGGTTGACCGAAGGCAAGTTGCGAATTTCAGAGCCGACGGCGATTATTGCGTTGGCAAAAGTTAGGTTGCTCTGCTCAGACGCGTCTGCGCCCTGAACTCGAATCGAATATCGACCGGTGAACTCTCCGGTTCCTTCTAACTCGCGAATGCCGTTCTTTTTCATCAGGTAGTGAACGCCCTTGGTGCGGCCAATCGAAACTTCGCGACTGCGCTTGTGGGCTGCGGTGAAGTCTGCTTTGAGGCCTTCAGGAAGCCCAAAAGCTGCCGCGTGACGGCTCACGAGTGCTGCGACCTCGGCATGCCGGAGCAACACTTTGGTTGGAATGCATCCCACGTTGAGGCACACCCCGCCCCAATATTCTTTTTCGATGATTGCGACAGACTTGCCCAACTGCGCCGCGCGAATCGCAGCAACATAACCGCCCGGCCCAGCGCCCAGAACTACGACATCAAAGTGGTTGGATTCTAACTCTGCGTTCATGAGTGCGCCCGAAGGGGAGCCTCGAGGTTTTGCTTGAGCGCATTTATAAAACGAGCGCCGGTTGCGCCATCAAGAGCACGGTGGTCACAGGTTAGGGTGAGCTCGGCAATCGGCCGCCACTGCGCTGAGTCTGGCCCTGCGACGTAGCGCTGGAGCGTAGCACCAACCGCAAGAATCGCGGCCTGAGGAACGTTAACAATTGCATCGAAACGGGTGATACCCATCATTCCCAGGTTAGAGATCGTGAACGTTCCGCCGGTAATGTCATTGCGGTTTAGCGCACCTTCGCGGGCGCGGGAAACAATATCTGCGCGGGCCGCCGCGAGCTCGGCAATTGATTTGGAACCAGCGTTTTGAATCACCGGAACCATCAAACCCTTGGGGCTGGCAACTGCTATGCCAACGTTTGCAACCGAGAACTGCATGAGATCTTCTTCGCCGACGTGAACGTTGACCTCGGGAACTTCTGCGAGAGCTAAAGCTGCCGCACGAACCAAAACATCGGTAACCGTAGCTGTTGGCTCAACGGTTTTTACCTTGGTTGCCTCGGTCATGTCGACCTCGACTGTCAGGTGAAAAACCGGTGCCTGCCAGGCTCGCACCATGTGTTTCGCCGCGGTTCTGGCGATGCCGGTCAGCGCAACTCGAGTTGGCGCTGAAGCCTCGACCTCTGATGTTGATTCGATGCTCAATTCACTGATCCTTAGTTGACTGCTGTGGCAACTGCATAGTCAGCCTTGCCAGCGCATCCGTATTCAGTCATCTTGGCCACGGTGGCTGCAATCATGCGCTCGCGACCGAGTGCCATTGCCTCTTCAAGTTGACGGTCGCCCTCAGCCCACTTGGCTTCTAACCCGGCGCGGAAAGCGTGGCGAAGATCGGTGTCGGCGTTTAACTTGTGAACTCCAACACCAACGGCTGCCTTCAGTTGGCCCGCCGGAACGCCTGATGCGCCGTGCAAAACCAACGGGATGCCGGTGACGGCGGCAATGGCTTGAATTCGCTCGATATCTAGTGGCTGGGGTGCAAAGGTTGTGATGCCGTGCATCACTCCTGCCGAAATGGCGAGTAGGTCAACACCGGTCTCGGCAACAAAGCGCTCAGCCTCATCAACCTGGGTGTAGTAGTCGCTCCAGTTAATGTCGGCGCCCGCGTCGGGAATCTTGCCAAGTTCAGCCTCAACCGGAATGCCGTGTGAGTGGCAAAGGCGAACAACCTCGCGAGTCACGCGGATGTTTTCTTCGAAAGGAAGGTGAGCGCCGTCAAACATAATCGAGTCAAAACCAAGCTCGATGGCCTCAAGAACCTCATCGTAGGTTCCGTGGTCGAGGTGAATCGGAAGCTGCATTTCGGCTCTGTCGAGCTCAAGGCGAGTCATCTCAAACGCCGCTTGCAGACCCATGTGAGGCACGATTGCGCGACCAACCTGCAAAAACACCGGCGCGCTAGCTTGTTGGGCGGCGCGAATCAGAGCCTGAGTGGTCTCTGGGTTGTGCATGTTAAAAGCGCCGACCGCATAGCCTTCTGCTTGTGCTTTTTTAACCAGGCCTAGCGGATCAAGGTTTGACATGGTGTTGGTTCCTTTCACTTCTTTGTGATTTTTAGAGATTGTTCTTTTTGCCCTTAGGCGGTTTCAATGACGGCGACGACGGTGCGAACCTCGATGGTGGTTCCTTCGGCGACCAAAATTTCCACAATGGTTCCGGTGGCCGGAGACTCCAGAGTCTCCTCGACTTTTTCGGCTTCAACTTCGGCCAGCGGTTCGTCTTCGACCACTTGGTCGCCGACCTTTTTTAGCCAGGTTACGATTGAGCCTTCGCTCATTCCCATGCCCCACTGCGGAAGCAATACTTCGATTCGTGCCATGTTCGTTGGTCCTTTTCGTTTTTCGTTTAGCGCGCGGCGTTAGCTAGGGCAACTTTGCCCTCGCTCTGGGTCAAGCGGCGCGCAGCGTCAATGATGTGATTTTTGTTTGGATACATTTGCTTCTCGAGAGATGGGCTAAATGGAATCTGCATATCTGGAGCGGTGATGCGAACAATCGGTGCTGTTAGAGAGTCGAATACTTCTTCGGCAACGATCGCGCTGATTTCGCCGGCTGCGCCGCAGGTGCGGTGAGCTGGCTCAACAACGATTAGGCGACCGGTCTTGGCGACCGACTTTAGAATCGCGTCTTTGTCTAGCGGAACGAGCGTGCGTGGGTCGATGACCTCAACCGAAATGCCCTCTTCGGCAAGTGCTTCGGCAGCAGCAAGGGCTTCTTGAACCGAGCTTGAGATGGCAACGATGGTGATGTCGGTTCCCTCACGGTGGGTGCGAGCCACACCAAACGGAATCCAGAACTCATCGTCGCGTACTTCTTCTTTCAAGCCCCACAAAATGCAGGCTTCAAAAGTGAGCACCGGGTCATCCATGTCGATTGCGGTTCTGAGCAAACCTTTTGCATCTGACGGAGTCGAAGGCACCATGATCTTGAGGCCAGGAACGTTCATAAACATCGGGTATGGGCGGTCTGAGTGGTGAGCGCCGGTGTTCAGCCCATAGAACATGGCCGAACGAAAGACCACGGGCATCGAGGCCTGGCCGCCAAACATGTAGCGGTTCTTGGCGACCTGGTTGACGATTTGATCCATCGCCATGTAGAGAAAGCTCGAGTATGAAAGGTCAACCAACGGGCGCAGGCCGGTCATAGCCGCACCAGCCGCCGCGCCAACGATGCCTTCTTCAGAGATTGGTGTGTTGCGAATGCGGTTGCGGCCATACATCTGAACGAAGTCGCCGGTTTCTTGACGGGTCTTGCCACCACCGGTGGTTCCGTAAACGTTCGCCTCGACGTCTTCGCCGATGATGATGACGCGCTCGTCGGCGTCCATTGCCTCTTTTTGGGCTGCACCGATGGCGCCCAAGAAACTCATTACAGTCATGCTGCATACTCCGAATCTGTGTATAGGTCGTCAAAGGCCACTGAAGCGTCTGGCCATGGGCTGTTTTCGCTGAACTCGACAGCGGCGTCTACTTCGGCGAGAACTTCGGCTTCGAGGGCATCCATCTCTTCTGCCGTGTGACCGTTTGCGATCAGGTGTTCGCGAAAGAGAACCAGCGGGTCTTTCTTTAGCCAGGTCTCGCGCTCATCGGCCGGCCGGTAGTCGGTGCCGAGGCGCAAGCCCTCTGAGTGCTCGTTGTAGCGGTAGGTAACAACCTCAATCAAGGTCGGGCCTTCGCCACGACGAGCGCGGGCCACAGCCTCTGATACCGCTGCATAAACCGCGAGAACGTCTTGGCCGTCTTCGACGCGAACACCTGGCATTCCAAAGCCGGCAGCGCGGTCGGCGATTACACCTGAGGTCACGGTGTGAGCCGGAGTTGAAAGGGCGTACTGGTTGTTTTCGCAAAGGAAAATCACCGGGAGCTTCCAGACGCCAGACATGTTCATTGATTCGTAGAGCACGCCCTGGTTGGCTGCGCCGTCGCCGAAGAAGGCGAGGGCAACTGTGTCGCGACCGAGAACCTGCGAGGCAAGCGCGGCGCCCATAGCGATTGGAATCGAAGAGCCTACGATGCCCGACTCACCTAGGCTGCCGACCTTGAAGTCGGCGAGGTGAAGTGAACCGCCTTTGCCTTTGCAAACGCCGGTGGCTTTTCCTTGAAGCTCTGCCATCAATGGGCCAAGCGGTGAACCTTTGCCGATCGGGTGACCGTGGCTGCGGTGGTTGCCCGACATGTAGTCTTTGTCGCCGAGAGCCATGGTTGCGCCAACAACCTGAGCCTCTTGACCAATGCTGGTGTGCACGGTGCCGGGAATGTGACCGCGCTTGACCATCTTTGATGCTCGCTCGTCAAATGCACGAATGCGCAACATTCGACGCTGCATTTCGAGCTTGGCGTCATCTGTTAAAGCGACCATGCCTTTTACCTTTCGTTCAACTTCTTTGTTGTGAATACCTATTCAAGTCTTGTTTAGTTATTCTAGGCAATCTTAAAAACTTTTGCAAGTTAAAGATTTGCCCGCGTGTTGCCGACCTATTTCGAAACCGGCGGAATCAACTCATCAATGTTTTTCAAAATAAACTTCGGGCGAAACTCAGCCGCCGTAGCCTCAACATCGGAGAGCTGCGAATCACCAGTCAGGACCAGTGCAGAGGCCATGCCCGCGTTAATCGCCATTCGAACATCGGTTTCGATTCGATCGCCCACCATGATGGTTCGTGAAACGTCAACGCCCAGCTCAGCCAAAACCGTGTCAATCATCGTTCGGTCAGGCTTGCCCATGTTTGCGATGCAGCGAGTGCCGGTAGACGCCTCAATCGCCGCAACAATCGCGGCAGCATCGGGTTCACCGCGACCACCCGGAAAAGGGCAATAGCGGTCAGGGTTAGTCGTAATCAACTTGGCCCGGCCAACCTGCCAAATAGCATCAAACGCAATCTGCAGCTTGCGATAGTCAAAGCCGCGGTCATAACTGGCAATCACGATGTCGATCTCGTTCGGGTCGTCAGACATTTTGATGCCAGCGTTTTCAAGGGCTCGGATCAGCGGCTCTTCAGCAATCGGAAAAACCACTGCAGTCGGGTGATTCTTTTTTAGCCACAGCACCGTGGTCACGACCGTGTTCAAAATCTCGGACTCCACCGCGGGGATTCCCAGCCCATTGAGTTTCTTTATGTACATTTCTGGGTCACGAGTTGGGTTATTCGACAAAAACACCGTTTTCGATCCGCGCTCGTGCAGAGTGTCGAGTAGGCGCTTGACCCCCGGCAGCAGCTCGCCGCCCAAATAAATCGTGCCGTCAAGGTCAAACAAATAGGCGTCATAAAACTCGGATGGCGCGCTAAACGGGGTGGAGGTTTCGGCGAGCGCCGGGGCATCCTCGTGGCTACCTGTTCTAAGCATTACCGGCCGCCTCGGCAAAAACTGGCTTCAGAGCCGGATAAATCTGACGATAGGTGCGATAAAGGTTTTCATAAACCTCAACGTTCTCGGCAATCGGTTCATAACGTTGGCTCTTGCTCGTCATTGCCTGAACCGCCTCGATAACATCGGCGTGCAGCCCAGCACCAACGGCAGCCAGAATGCCAGCACCCAAAGCCGTCGCCTCATCGCTGCCGGCCAGGGTAATCGGGCGCTGCAAGACATCGGCAAAAATCTGACACCACAGCGGGCTGCGAGTGCCCCCGCCCATAGCAATCAAGTCGGTGATTGGAGCGGGCCAGTTTGGCTCGGCCTCTTCAAGACACAACCGCAGTTCAAATGCAACACCCTCGAGCATCGCGCGATAAACGTGGGCCGAAGTGTGTGCGCCAGCAAAGCCCAACATCACGCCACGAGCATTGTGATCCCAATAAGGGGTGAGCTGCCCGTTCCAATAGGGCAGCACAAAAAGTCCACCCGCGCCAGCTTCAATGTCTTGTGCCTGGCGCTCCCAAAATGCTTCACGTCCGAGACCACCGGGAATCTCCTGATTAGCCGCGAAGGTTTTCATGAACCAAGACACCATGAGGGTTCCGGCGCCAACGAAAAGCTCATAATTGACGGTTCCCGGAACCGTACCCGCCATGGTGCGATAAGCGGTGCTCGGCTGGTAGTCCCTGCTAAAGCTGCCCAAAATGAGGCCCGAACCAACATTTAGATAAGCGGTTCCCGGCGCAACAATGCCGGCACCCAAGCCAGCCGATTGGCCATCACCCGCGCCAGAAATCACCGGGATGCCCGGCACGAGTCCGAGGGCATCAGCGGCGACCCTGCTGAGTTCGCCCAAAACCTGACCGGGCTGCACCAGCTCAGGCAACTGCTCACGGGTGATTCTGACAATTTCGAGAATCTCATCGGAATAATCGCCGGTCGCCAAATCAACTAGGCCGAGCGGGTCAGCGCTCGCCACCGAAGTTCTCCAGAGGCCGGTGAGACGGTGTGCGATGTATCCGTGAACATCAACAATGTGCGTGGTTCGTTCCAGAGTCTCGGGTTCGTTTTCGCGAATCCAAAGCAACTTATAAAACGCGGGAGTCGGGTTAGCGGGTTTGCCGGTGACCTCGTGAATTCGAGGGGTTCCGAATCGATTGACCTGATCGCCAGCGCGCACGTCGAGCCAAAGCATCGCCGGGCGAATCGGCGCGTCACCGGCGTCAAGACAGGCAAAAGTCTCACGCTGGTGGGTGACGGCAAAAGCCTTGATGCGAGCCGGGTCGAGGTATTGCATGCAAGAACGAACAGCCTCGAGAAGGCCCTTCCACCAATCGCGCGGATCTTGCTCGCCATAACCGTGCTGCGGAATGCTGAGGGCCAACGGACTCGAACCGGTGGCCACCTGCGAACCATCAAGACCCCAGGCGATGCACTTCACACCCGAGGTGGAACAGTCAACTGAAAGAACTAAATCAGACATGAGCCACCTCACCGGTTAGTGCGTCGACGCGGGCCAAAACCTCTGTTATGTCAGAAGGGGTCCACCATCCGAGCGCATTTAAGAAATCAACAATGGTCACGCGATTGCGCATGTATAAGCAGTTGCTAACCGCCCAACGCCAAACCTCGTCGGTCACCCAAGGGGCCAACTGACGATAACCAACCACTGCCCCGGCGCGCGCCAGCCCAGCAGCGAGGTCGCGAGAGTTGGGCAAGGTGGCACCGAGCGATGTGACAATCGACTGAGCGTCGCTACCGAGATTTTCAAAACTCGACTCGCTGTTTTGCAGGGCTGCCAGCTTGGCTGAATAATCTCTCCAGCATTCCGCGCCGAGAGCACCCGAAGGGTCAACATTCTCAAACACCTTTTGAACCAGGTTTTTCAGGATTACCGCGTTGCCATGGCCGTTTTCGATGGCACGGCCAGCTCGAATCTGTTCCAACAGGTATTCCCAAGCTGTGGCGGTGACCACAGAAGCTACTCCAACCTGTGCGCCATGCAGGCCGATCTCGTGCCCGTTGGCGGCCGCAAACATATCGAGCATGTGGCTCACCAAATGCTCCATGCCAGAAAGACAAGCTGTGGTTCCGGCGATTCCCGTGCCGATGCCGCGAATGGCAAGCACTCGCGTGAGTTGCTCAACGGCAGCTCTATCTCCGTCGGCTATTCCAACTCCCCACTCACTCGGGTTTCCGGCGAAAGTCAACAAAAGGTCGCGCGGGGTGGTGTGAAAAGTTTTGTCGGTGCCAACCTGCGAGGCAAGCCACCAGTCGGCCGGCGCGGTGAACAGCGACAGCAACTCACCAAACCCTGAAGTGTTCAACTCGCGCGGCGCTGAGGCGATAACTTCGGTGTCGGCCAGCACAACATCGGGCCACCGAGAGTCAATGGTTCGCTTGGCCCCCGAGCGCAAAACCACCGAAACGTTGTCGGTGTATCCGTCGACCGAAGCTGCGGTCTGAACCATTACATAGGGGATGTTTCCAACTCGGTTGGTAGCAACCTTTGCGATGTCAGAGATTGTGCCCGAGCCCACCGAAACGACTGCCCTAGCACCAGTGACCGCCAGAGTCGCTTCATCGAGCGCACTGTCATCAGCATAAAGATGGTGTTCATCGCCCAGCACGGCAACCTTCACATCGAAGTGCTTGTCGAGCTCACTGATAACCGAAGCCTTTAGGTCGATCGAGCCCTTGAAGATCGGTGTGGCATCAACCAGCACGACAACCCGAGGCGTGGTATCGGTTTTTACTGTCGAATCGAGAAGCGACCGGAGCGCTTCGACCACGTTGTCTGACGCGTTTGAGGAGATTTGAAGTTGGCGAATTCCCAGGGGAACAAGGGCTTCGGGCCGTTCAGAGGCAGAGATGACCGAACGAATAAGGTCAAGGTCGGTTGGGTCTTCAACCTGTTCAAAAAGGTTCATCGAAGCCTCGCTTTCGTGGTCGTCTTTGGCCACAGAAAGGCTTTCGCCTATCTGTATGAATGTTCATTCGCAAAGCGAATACTCATTCAACAAGAGTTTAGGCATATGCTTTGCTCAAGTCAAGACGAGGCGCTGCCCGCCGACTAGGCGTGTCTCAAAAGTTTGGATAGCGGCTGATGGCAGCCGAAAAACTCGATTAAACAAAAAGGGTCGGTAGCTTCTCAGCCACCGACCCTTTTTGAAAAAACCGCTACACGTCGAAACGGTCAGCGTTCATAACCTTGACCCAAGCCGCAACGAAGTCGTTGACAAACTTGTGCCCAGCGTCGTCGCTGGCATAAACCTCGGCAACGGCGCGAAGCACCGAGTTTGAGCCGAACACGAGGTCAGCTCGAGATCCCGTGAACTTCACTGCGCCGGTAGCACGATCACGAGCGTCAAACAGTTCGTTTGCCTCAGACTGAGCGTGCCACGAGTTTGCGGTGTCGAGCAGGTTCACAAAGAAGTCGTTTGAGAGCGTCTGTGATTTGGTAGTGAAGAAACCAACCTTTGAACCGCCGGTGTTCGCACCAAGAACGCGCAAACCGCCAACCAAAACTGTTAGCTCAACCGGGTTTAGACCAAGCAAAGCTGCGCGCTCAACCACGAAACGGTCGGCAACGGGGCCATGGCCTCGGCTGGCATAGTTTCTGAAAGCGTCAGTCAATGGGCGCAGGTATTCAAACGACTCAACATCGGTCTGCTCTTGGCTTGCGTCGGTGCGGCCGCCAACAAATGAAACGGCAAGCTCAACACCCGCGTTTGCCGCAGCTTTCTCAACCGCAACACCGCCGGCGAAAACGATGAGGTCTGCGAGCGAGATTGCGTGGTTGAAGTCAGCCTTGATTGCCTCAAGTTTGGCTAGCACCACGTCAAGCTCAGCCGGGTTATTGACCGCCCAGTTTCGCTGAGGCTCAAGGCGAATGCGAGCGCCGTTTGCGCCACCGCGCTTGTCGGTGGTTCTAAAGGTCGAAGCTGAAGCCCAAGCGGTTGACACGAGTTGTTCAATGCTCAAGCCAGACTCAAGAATCACAGTCTTCAGGAGGTCGAGCTGGGCAGCGCTAGGAGCCGGCACAGTTGCCTCTGGCAGTGGGTCTTGCCAAATCAGCTCTTCGGCAGGAACCTCAGGGCCAAGATAACGAGCTTTCGGACCCATGTCGCGGTGTGTCAGCTTGAACCAGGCACGCGCAAAGGCGTCGGCAAAAGCTGCCGGCTCTTCGTGAAAGCGACGTGAAATCTTCTCGTATGACGGGTCGAAGCGCATCGCCAAGTCGGTGGTGAACATGATTGGCGCATGGCGCTTCGAGGCGTCGTGAGCATCTTCGACCGCGTCGGCAGCTGCGCCGTCGGCGGGAACCCACTGGATTGCACCGGCTGGGCTCTTAGTCTGAACCCACTCGTAGCCAAATAGCGTGTCGAAATAGCTGTTGTCCCACTGAATCGGTGTTGGCGTCCAGGCACCTTCGAGTCCGCTGCTGATGGTGCTCGCCCCGTTGCCGGTGCCAAAACTGTTCGACCATCCGAGCCCCATGTTTTCAAGCGGAGCGCCCTCAGGCTCCGGGCCAACGTGAACGTCTGGGTTAGCGGCACCGTGAGCTTTGCCAAAGGTGTGACCACCGGCGATCAGCGCAACGGTTTCTTCGTCGTTCATGGCCATGCGTTTGAAAGTTTCGCGAATGTCTTTCGCTGAAGCCAAGATGTCTGGGTTGCCATCTGGGCCTTCAGGGTTCACATAGATCAGGCCCATCTGAACAGCAGCGAGCGGGTTCTCAAGCTCGCGGTCGCCCGAGTAACGCTGGTTTGCAAGCCATTCAGACTCGTTGCCCCAATAAGTGTTGTCTGGTTCCCAAACGTCAGCGCGGCCACCGGCAAAACCGAAGGTTGGCAAACCCATGTCTTCGAGGGCAACATTGCCCGCCAAAATCATTAGGTCGGCCCAAGAAATCTGCTTGCCGTATTGCTTCTTTAGCGGCCAAAGTAGGCGACGGGCTTTGTCGAGGTTTACGTTGTCTGGCCAGCTGTTTAGAGGTGCAAAACGCTGAAGGCCTTGACCCGCTCCACCGCGGCCATCGCTAACGCGGTAGGTTCCGGCGCTGTGCCAAGCCATGCGAATGAAAAACGGGCCGTAGTGCCCATAGTCGGCAGGCCACCAGTCTTGCGAAGTCTTCATCAACGTTGCGATGTCGGCCTTCAAGACGCTGAGGTCGAGTTTCGCGAATTCGGTTGCATAGTCAAAGCCCGCATCCATTGGGTCGCTCTTTTCAGAGTGGGTCAGCAGCGGGTCAATCTTGATCTGGTTTGGCCACCAGTCGTTAGCGCTTGTGCCAACAGCCTGGTTCGCTGAAACTCCCGGAAAAGGGCATTTTGCCTCGTCTGACATGGTGTTCCTCAATCTTTGTCTTGCTTTGAATTTACCTTAGAAACAACGGCGTGCTTTGCGGGGGTATTCCCTGCCTTGGCGCTCAAATGAAGCGTTGGATGTTAGGCAGCGCCCATGAGTGTCGAGGCAGGGATTTTCAATTCGCGACTGAGATTCTTAATCATGCGCAGACTCAATGGCCGCTTGCCGTTTAAGACTTCATACACTCGATTTGGTTTGCCAATCAGCGGCACCAAGTCGGCAACCGACAGGCCAGCCTGTTCCATTCGAAACTTGATTGCAGCGATGGGGTCTGGCGCCGCGATGGGATGGTGCTTTGCCTCATAAGCCTCAATGAGAGTCACGAGAATATCCAGTTTGTCAAAGCTTGAAGTTCCCTCTTCAGGGTTCTCGTCAAAGAGCTGGTCCACTTCAGCCAGAGCGGCCATGAGGTCTGCATCGTTACGAATCGGGTTGATTTCCATTTCTAACCGTTCACCTTTCTATCAAAAGTCTGAGCGTCGATTCGATCATATTCTTCGTGTGTGCCAACAAACTTGATCAGCAACGCAAAACTGAGGTAGTGAATCGCGGCAACCAATCGAAACTTGTTGCCGGCTATGTTAAACACAACTCGGTTGTTTTTCAGAATGCTTGCCGAGCCATACTGCGCTTTTAAATCGGCTGGGCCGGCCCACCTGGCAGCTCTAGCTTCTGCAAACCAAAGTCGAAGTGGTTCTTCAGAAGACGGGTGTTTTGCCCAGAAATCCTTCAAAATCGACACAGATATAACGCGCATGAAAAAAAGAATAGTCCCAAATAGGGACTAATTCAAGGTTGAGTTTTATTGAGGGTGGTCCACCGGGTTTCTGAAGACACTACTTTGAACGTGGCGCGAGAAGTCCCAACAAAATAGGCTTTGAAGCTGGAACATAACACCTAGGAGACAAATGATTTCGGTTTCAAAAATTTCAAAACTAGTTGCGGTGATGGCCGCAATGGCCGTTGCCCTAGCAACCTTCACGGCGGTTCCCGCCTTAGCTGGTCCGCCGATTGCACCGACTTTCACGGTGACCAATGACGTCACCAACAAACCTCTCACTGATTTAGTAGCAACCCAAGGCATGCCGGTTGACGAGAACTACACCGTTAACTTCGACACTTCGGTGTGGAATTTCGCTACTGGTTCTGGCTATGGGTTTGGTGGCGTGCCGGCCGGCATCAGCTATTCAATGACGCTTTCACAAAGCAACGACTCTTTCAGTCTTCATGTCTTCGGCACGCCGACTAGCGGTTGGTACCAAACCGGAGTGCTAAACGTCATCGATTCCAACGCCGTTTCATACAACTATCACTTCAATGTCAAAGTAGCGGCAATAACTCCGACCCCACACATTGTTGTAAACGGAACCGAACACACTTTCGGAGATGTTGCAAATCTAAATACCTCAGGCCTCTTTGCGTCGATGCCTCAGCTGTATCTCGACCGAAAAGACAGCAGCCCCTTGATTCCGATCACAAACCCAAGTGACATTTATGTGACCACCGTCGTGATTGACGGAACAACCACTATCACCTACAACAGTGATCCGATATATGTTGACCCAACCTACGGCAACATTCGTGCAGCTGTCTTCATCACCATCACTGACGGCGTAATCGCTTATTCGGTAAGCACTTGGTCAGAAGACTATGAAGGTCAACGAGTCGCAGCCGGCGATGTCGTGCTCAAGTCGACCCTGGTAGCAGGGCAAACCTCGGAATCAAACACTCTCAGCAACGAGGCTTTCTCGGTATTTGCAAACGGTTCGCCCTATGCAGTCTTCGACTCGCAATCGAACAGCTTTGACTCATCGACTGGAGTCGCAACCCTCACTTCAGCTACTAGCGACCTCGAGCACTTGTTCAACATCTCGTTCTATGACTACTCAGGGTGCCCTACCATCACCGAGCTCGACGATGCCAAACTCGCAGCGACGCTGAACGTGACAGGCTACGTATCAAGCTCTTCTTGTGCGGCGTACCTTCCGATTTTCAACTTCACTGATTTTGGAAACCAAACTGTCGGCGACACCGTCACCTGGGATGCCAGCGCGAAGTATGGGCCTTACACCTACACCGTCGATTCAGGAAGCCTGCCCGATGGTTTGACACTGAACGCCGAAACTGGAGCCATTACCGGCAACCCAACTACAGCCGGCGACTACAGCTTCAGCATCAAAGCGAACAAAGCCGCAGCCTTTGGAATCCAAGGTTATTTTGGAACGATTACTGCGATTGCTGGCCCAGCGCCGACGATAAGTTTTAGCTCGCACACTTTGGCTGCAGGCGGGTCTGTCGACCTAAATGTTTCAGGCGATCCGGCCGACTATGGCGTCTGCGTGTTCATCGGTCGGGCGGGGTATGGATGCCTTCCGCTCGGCTTAACTGAAGACGGGACGCAGCCTCTTGATTGGGAATCTGGATACGCGATGTTCGGCCCCACCACGGTGACCTTCAGGCTCTACAAGATGAGTGATGTCGTTGACCCAGAACTTATTGACTGGGATTATCCGTATGCAAGCGGTGACTACTTCGACATCGCGCCGCCAAACGTTCCAGACGCAGTAGTCGACCTAACCGCAACATCGATGGCCTACAACTCTGCAAACCTTGACTGGACAATTCCAAAAGACGGATACTCACCCATCACGAGCTACCTCGTTTATCAAGACGGCGTGCTTGTTGCAACCTTGGATTCAACGAGTTTGTCATGGCCACAAAACGGTGCTACCACCGTCTCGCTACAAATTGCAGGTCTAACAAAGTCGACTATCTACAGCTTCAAAGTTGTGGCAGTCAACGAAATGGGCGAAAGCGCAGCCGCAACAGATTCTGCAACCACGCTTGAAAAGTCATTTAGCGCTAGCATCGTGCCGAGCGGCATTGTCGGCAAAGGCTATTCTCAGCCGGTAACCATCGACTGGGGCGGTTTCACCGGAGGTCAGATTCTGACGCTCGAAGCAACCGCGGGAATGCCAGCAGGTCTAACCTTCAGCGGTGAATGCAGCGAAGGTTGTAGCTACGGTATTGCGGGAACACCAACAACCGCGGGAACCTACAACGTGACTCTGACTCTGACATTGGCAGATTCATCGATTCTTACAACCAATCTGACGATTCTGATTTACCCCGCTGAGGCCGTCATACGCCCGGTTACTAAAACCACTTCGGTCTCGCGTGTAGTCAGCTTCGGCGGTGACTCGGCGATGTTGAGCGTTTCGACTAAAGCCGCTCTTCGCAAACTCGTCAGCCTAGCCAAGTCAAAGAAAATGACAAAAGTCAGCGTCACCGGATACACGTTAAAAACGAAAGGTGACAAGCGCTCTTGGCGTTCAACCCTAGGCCTCGCGCGCGCGAAAGCAATAGCGAAATACCTCAAGACTTTGAACCCGAAGTTGCAAATCACAGTCAGCGGCAAAGGCCTTGTAAACAAGGGCAGAATAGCCACAGTCAAACTGCAAGGCTAGAACTTTAGTCTGCTGAGAAGCCCCGTCCTTCAACCGAAGGGCGGGGTTTTTCAATGGACGGACCCAGCTTCTTTTCTAAGGCTAAATAAACCAAGGGCCGCAGCGGCAAAAAGCAACATCGACATAAACGTTGTGACGCCAACAATATGCAGACCAAACAGGATGCTGGTTATTGGGGCCACGACTGCGCCAATGATTGAGTTTGAAAAACCAACCAGCCCAGCGGCAACGCCGGCCTGTTTAGCGTGGTCGCGCATGGCAAGGCCCAATATGTTGGCACTGCAAAAACCAATCGACGAGACCGCCAGCGCAAGACCAAACACAACCACTGGCAGACTATAGGCGCCTAGAAGGTTCATCCCAGTTAAATAGGTGCCCGCGATGGTTGCATGAATAAGGCCGTATCGAAGCATTGTGATGGCGGCAAAGCGCCGCAGTAAAAGCCGGTTGAGGTAGCTCAGCGAGAACATCAGAAACGTGATAATCGCAAAGGCAAACGTGTATTGCGTGGGCGAGAGGTGAAAGTCGTTTTCGAGTGAGAACGGCGCACCCGCGATAAAGACACAGATTTGCCCAAAGATGAGACCGTTGGTGAGCGCGAGTGCCACAAAGCGGCGGTCGCTCAAAACCAATCGCCAAGCTGAAAAGGTTGCTCCGAAGGTCAGGGGGCTGCGATTGGCCGGCGGCAGGCTTTCGGGCATGTTGAAGATTGCGGCGGTCAAAACCGCTGCGCCTAACAATGCCAAGAAGATAAAGACGATGTGCCAATCGCCAATCAGCAAAAGCTGCCCACCCACTAGAGGCGCAACAACCGGTGCAAGGTTGGCGATGGTCGCCTGAGTCGAATAAAGCCGGGCCGAAGCTTGCCCCGAGGCGCTGTCGCGAATAAACGCGTTATTGATTACGAAACCGCCGGCCGCCGAGAAACCTAAAGCGAATCGCGAAAAAATCATCCAGTCAACGCTGTTGGCCATCAAGCAAGCGATTGACGACAAAATGAACACGGCGAGCGCCACCATAAGAGGTCTGCGGCGACCCAACGCATCGGTGATCGGGCCAACCAGCAACTGACCCGAGGCCATTCCCAGCAGGCTTGCGGTAATCGTCAGCTGAACCATTGTGTCGGTGGTGTGCAAAAACAGCATCAACGCAGGCAACGCAGGCAAATAGGTGTCGAATTGAAACGGCCCGAGCGATGATATTCCCACCAAAGTGGCCATTTGACGTTTCTTCACTTGCCTACTTTAAGGCACGTTGGCGTGGCAAACTTGCCATATGCCGATACTCAATAAAGACATGCAGGTGTGCATTTCGCTGGCCGCCCGCCCGAGCAACCTCGGCACGCGCTTTCACAACTACCTTTATGACGAGCTCGGTCTGAACTTTATCTATAAGGCATTCACCACCGATGACCTTGAGGGTGCGGTAAGAGGCATGCGCGCCTTAAATTTTCGAGGATGCTCGGTCTCAATGCCCTTCAAAGAGGCAATTATCGAGTTCGTCGACGTTATGGCGCCCTCAGCCTTGGCGATTGAATCGGTCAACACGGTAGTCAACGACGGCGGGGTCTTGACCGCATCGAACACCGACTTTGAGGCGGTCTTGAGCCTGCTCGGCGAGCGCAGACTCGACACTTCGCTAAACGTTTTGCTGCGCGGATCAGGAGGCATGGCCAAGGCGGTGGCGGCCGCGTTCAAACAGGCGGGGTTTAGCTCGGTAACGATTCAGGCGCGAAACGCTGTGGCAGGAAAAACACTTGCAGCCAAACTCGGTTTCAAGTTTGTCGCTGACGACGCACTTGCCGCAAACCCGCGAAACTTCGACATTTTGGTCAACGTCACTCCGATTGGCATGACCGGTGGAAACGAGTCAGAACTAGCTTTCGCCCCAGCTCTCATCGAACAGGCGCAGGTGATTTTCGACGTTGTGGCGTTCCCCTCAGAGACTCCCCTGATTGCGGCCGCACGCACGGCCGACAAAACGCTCATTACCGGCGCCGAAATCATTGCCCTGCAAGCTGCCCTGCAGTTTGAGGCCTACACCGGGGTCGCGCTCACGGTCGACCAAGTGCGTCGGGCATCCGAGTTTTCGCGCCTGCCGGGCTGAGATGCGCCGCTAAAGAAGAGAACTTGACAGTTTTAGAGGTCAATATCTAAACTTTCGGTTGGGGAGGAATTTGTGAAAAAAATCATCTTAAACTTGCGGCCAGTAGTGGCCATCGCAATAGCTGCGTCATCGCTGCTAATACTCACCGGATGCGCCCACAACATTGATTCAGGAAAATCAGATGCTGCGCTGGCAGCAATCGTTGCAAAGGCTCCGGCAGGTTACACCGCTAGCGACACTGCCGGCGGCGACTGTGGCATAGATCACTGCGACCCGAACAAAGTAGTCACTTTGACATCGAGTGCAGACCCCAACTTCACGCCCGCGGCCGCTTGCGAAGAGCTGCTATCTTGGGCAAAAAACATAGGCGTAACGGCTTGGACTTCAGACCCAGACTATGTTCCTCGCGAGATCGAAAGTCATGAAGCACAAGCCCAAATTGCGTGTGCGTCGCACTTTTTTGCGAATTCGCCCACTTCGTTTTCTCTGCGAGGAACGATTGATGCCGGTTCTGACGAAATTCCTTGGCTAGGCGATGTGCGGCTCACCTCAGAAGCTAAAACCCTTGGTTTCCAAACACTGATCAACGATTCCGACCCAAGAAATGCGATCTCGAATTGGGATGCTGGCGTCGAAGCACTAATGCCCGGAAGCCAAGCTCTGGCGGCCGCCCTCGATGCCGTTGGCACATATCGAGTTGCGAACCCGAAGGCCGACCCATACGAGCCCAAAAATGTTGATGAAGCTTTGAAGGGATACCTTCGCGAAAATCCGACCGTCACGCCAGTGAAGTCATCCGACGGAAAAATCAGACACCTTCAAGTGGCACCCTATGAAGGACAGTTAGCGATTTGTCTGTCTATTGTGAAATACGACTCGAAGGCGATGGGCGTTGACGACCCAGGTTTTGGCTACCAGCCGACCTATGTTGAAGGCACCAGTTTTTCACAAAACGAGCAGTTCGCCCAAGAACTTGTCGGCGACTGCCCAGCGAGCTAACTCTGAGTTTTAGAGGCGTTAGTCGGCGCGAAGTGAGAGCATGAACTGCCCTCCACCCTGCTTGATGTCAACGGCAAACTTGGTGTCAGGTGCTAGCCGCGCCAAACGGTCGAGCAACCACTCGGTGGCTTCGTCGGCCTCGCGCTGACCTGGGCAACGGGCAACAACTTCGCGGCCACCTTTGCGAGCCAACCGCTCAACCGCCTCAAAAATCGGTGACGGGTCGACCACAAAAATCTCGCTGCCCCAAGGCACAACCGGCGAAATCTTGCCGCGCATGGTGTTGCACTGTCGGTGAGCCAAGCGCTCAACCGTTGGTGTGCCCTTTTTGGCTTTTGACGCTGCGTAACTGTCGGTGCTCGGGCCGAGATCTGAGTTCACTGAACCATCAGGGTCGACGGGTTTGTCACAAAGCCAGCAGAGCCAGCCGTCTCGTTCACCGATTTCGTTTAGGTCGCTCATATAAGGAGACTACCCGATTGCTAGTTGGTGCCAGCCAGAAGCGGCGCGAGAACGCCCGAGAATACCTGCCAGGCAAGCAGCGTCTTGGCAACCAAGCTGAGGGTGATGTATGAACGCTCACCCTGCAAGTAGCTGCGCCATTTGCCGACCTGCTTGTATTGCAACCACTGGTTTAGGGCGAAGGTGTTGAACAATACAAAGATTGACACCATGATGCCAACCACAAAGCCAGGAACCTGAGCCTCATTGGTTGAACCGGGCTGAATCGTCAACACGAAAACGCCGATCCAAGGAACGATGCCCACCATTGAACCAAACACAAATGGGAGCAACTTGTTGGTTCCCGGCGACTCATACTTTTCTTGAATCGCGCCAAACAGAATCATCGCGGCGTTCACGGCAAAGATTGTGATGAGTGCAGTGAAGTCGGTGACGCCAACCAACTGAGAAATCAAAAAAATCATGATGGATGAGCTGAGCGAATATTCTGTCCATCTGAAATAGTTGTGGTTCGCCTTCAAGCCGTTTGAGTATCGCCCGAAGAATGCCGGTGTTGAAACCAAGAAGTGAAAGATTGCGCTCAGCAACAAGAAGCCGATGATGCCGTAGCCCATGTTGACCTTGAAAAGTTCTACGCGCTCAGGGGCAATCGTTGAACCCGGAGGGCCCGCCATGTAGTCAGCAGTAACCGGAAACTCAGCCTGAGCTTTTAGCGCCACGATGATCGCGATGAGAGCAACGGCCTGCAGCAGGTGCGCCGCGCCAGCAACTAGGTTGTAGCTTCTGAGTCGCTTAATTTGTTCGTCAATCGACCGTTCAATTTTTGCCATTTGAAACTCCTCTATTTGCCCCTGGGAATCTGTGGGGTCCTAGCCAAAATCTAGCCCTTTGAAAGGTTTTGCGCCAACTCAAAACACCTAAACGCGCGTGTTAGCCTTTCATAATGACAAAATCACCTCGCATTGGCCTTTGGTTTGCGGCCACCGCAACGATTTTTCTAACTCGTGCTGCGATCTTTTCAACTTGGCAAAGTCGTGGACCAGAAGTTCAAGACTTATTACACCTCGACAAACCAGCGATGGGTTGGCTTGTGATGCTTTACCCGGTTGGTGGGCTCATTGGAGTGTTTTTTGCCAGCGAACTAACCCGACGTTTCGGATCTAAAATACTAACCGCAGTTGGCTTCGCAGTCACCGCAGTTGGCATGGCCACCCTTGGCTTCACGGTTACCGCAGGAAACGTAATTTTGTCTGCCATCGTGCTCTTCATCATGGGCCTGCCGATGGCTATCTCAGACTTCGTTGGAAACTTTGAAGGTTCCGGCGTAAACCGTGCGTCAAAACACAGCCTCATGCCCGCTATTCACGGCGCCTTTGGTGCAGGAATGGTCTTGGCATCTTGGATGGCCTCACTCTTTATTGCAAGCAAAGTAAGCCTCATTGAGAACTACTTGATTATTGCCGTTGCGGCCCTCGTGCCTTCGATTTGGGCCGCCTTCAATTTTCCCGACCACAAACCCGCTTCAGAATCAAACCAAGAACGCAAAGATTTTGCCAAACTCGGTCGGGCAGTTTGGCGCGAGAAACACACCATTGCGCTGGCACTGATTGGCTTCACGTTTATTCTCGGAGAAATCTCTTTTGGAACTTGGATGCCGATTGCTCTAACCAGCACTGGTTTCAAGCCTGAAATTGCCGCTGGCGCATTTGGTGCGTTCTGGATCATCATCACGATATTGCGATTTGTTGGTGGCGGCATTGTCGACAAATTGGGCAGACCAAAGGTGGTTTTGCTTTCGTCACTTATCAACGCCAGTGGTGTTGCAGTATTCATGCTCGACCCAATCTTGCACATGCCATTTCTTGGAATCGCACTTTGGGCAGTTGGACTCGCGCTCGGCGCACCGATGGCTGTAACCGCGATGGGCGATGACCCGGTCAAAGCCGCCGCACGCGTAAACATGTTTATCACCGTGGTTTACATAGCGAGTTGCGTCGCTGGGCCGGCGTTAGGATTTGTTTCAAAGTTCACAGGTATTTACTTTGCTTTCGTGATTCCACTGGCGTTTCTAGTAACCAGCGCATTCTTGAGCAAGGCAACCAAACCCCAAAACTAGAGAGGTAAATCATGAGCGAAGACAAAGTCAAAGGCCCCGCAAGCTATTTTCCTTCGATAGAGAAAAAGTATGGCAAGCCCGTTGAACACTGGTTTGAACAGCTCAACCAGGTTGCCGCTTTGAAGCACATGGAACAGGTCAAGTGGCTTCAGACCGAGTTTGAAATTGGCCAAGGCCACGCAAATGCTCTGGTGCACGTGTGGCGTTCTAAGAATCTAGGTTGAAATGAATCGCGAAGTTTTTAAGAATGTTCCAGCCTTGCTCTCAGCAGCCTTTGTTGCTTTGACCGGTGTATTTGCTCTGCTTCAGTTTCCGGCGCTAATCGCAAACACGTTGGTGATCTTCGATTTCACGGGCTATTCCTTGGTCGGAGCAATCAGCGTTTTAGATCACCTGATTTCGATTATGGGCCCAGCGATAATTGTCTATCTGGCGCTGACGCGACTCAACGGCAAAACCAACCTGCTGCTGATCTTGGGCACTTTCGTGGTAGGTGCGATTGTGCTGCCGCTCATCCAAGTGATTTATTCTTCAACGCTGAGCAATCAGCCATTTGCTGCAACCGACAGCTACATAGCCCACCTGCAAAGTTTCACGCCAATCTTGCCAGGACCCGTTTCGGCGGTGCTCAGGTTCGCAACCGTCGGGCTCTGGCTAGCAGCAATCGTTTTATCAACAGTTGGGGCTTTTGTTGGTTCGAAACTTAGGTCAGAAATAAATCGGTAACGGTTCGAAGCCAAACATAGAGCTGAAGAGGACGTAACTCCAGAAGAGCAGAAAGACTACCTGCAAGATGTTTAGGCCGATAAAGACGAAACCAAAAATCATAAAGCTTGTTGATTTTCTTAGTAGCGCACTCTGAGCGACTTGCAACGATTTGGTGAGGGTGCGCGCACGCTGATTGTTGATTGCTAACAATATTGTTATCACGACGCCCGAAAAGTAACACAGCACCGGCAACAAAATGAATAGGTAAAAACCATTCCCCAACCAGCCGAGAATGCCAGTAAACATCAAGAAGGGCGGAACTAGCGAGGCGTAGCCTGCAATTTGGGCAGCCCGCAGAATTTTCTGGATGCGAAGTTCAAGCTGGGCAAGTGTCGCCTCTGATGAAAGTTCAAGTGTCACTATCGTCTCCTATCTTTTCGCTAAAACATACTACAAAGTGACACTTAGAGCCAGAGCCGGCAGATTTCTAATTCTGTGGGAAACCCAGGTTGATGCCGCCGTGGCTTGGGTCAAGCCAGCGGCTGGTAATAGCTTTGCCGCGGGTGAAGAAGTGCACGCCCTCAACGCCGTGAGCCTTAGTGTCGCCAAAAAGCGAGTTCTTCCAGCCGCCAAATGAGTAGTAAGCCACGGGCACCGGAATCGGCACGTTAATGCCGATCATGCCGACCTCGATTTCGTTCTGGAATCGACGAGCTGCGCCACCATCGTTGGTGAAGATCGCCGTTCCGTTGCCGAAGTCACTCCTGTTGATGAGCGCGACGCCCTCGTCGTAACTCTTCACGCGCACGATTGACAGCACCGGGCCGAAGATTTCTTCGGTGTAAACCTTTGAGGTGGTCGAAACATTGTCGACCAGGGTTGGGCCGAGCCAGAAACCCTCTGGTGCGCCGTCAAACTGGCCGTTTCGGCCGTCAACGACAACGGTTGCGCCATCCTCGATTGCGATATCGATGTATGAAGCAACTTTGTCGCGGTGTTGCTTTGTAACGAGTGGACCCATGTCACAACCGCGGCGACCATCACCGGTGCGCAACTTTGACATGCGAGCAACAATTCTTTCAATCAGCGCGTCGGCCACTGGTTCAACAGCAACAACCACTGAGATAGCCATGCAACGCTCGCCTGCCGAACCAAAACCTGCGTTGATTGCCGAGTCGGCCACGAGCTCGAGGTCGGCATCTGGCAAAACCAACATGTGGTTCTTGGCCCCACCAAGAGCCTGAACGCGCTTGCCGTGCTTGGCGCCAGTCTCATAAACATATTGCGCAATCGGAGTTGAACCAACAAACGAAATCGCCTGAACGGCTGGGTGGGTGAGTAGGCCATCCACCGCTTCTTTATCGCCCTGAAGAACGTTGAAAACGCCGTCGGGCAGACCAGCTTCTTTGAGCAGTTCGGCCATCCAGATGGCAGCCGATGGGTCTTTTTCAGACGGCTTCAAAATCACGGTGTTTCCGGCCGCGAGGGCAAGCGGAAAAAACCACATTGGAACCATTGCCGGAAAATTGAACGGGCTGATGATTCCAACAACACCGAGCGGCTGGCGGGTGCTATAAACGTCTACGCCGGTTGAAACGTTTTCGCTGTAGAAACCCTTCAATAGGTGGGGGATGCCCGTGGCGAACTCAACAACTTCTTGGCCGCGAGTAATCTCGCCCAGCGCGTCAGACAAAACCTTGCCGTGCTCGCTCGTGATGATCTCAGCGAGCTCGCCTTTTTTGGCGTTGAGTAGTTCGCGAAAACTAAACATAATGGCTTGGCGCTTGGCGAGCGACGTGTCGCGCCAGGCTGGGAACGCCGCTTTCGCACTTGCAATTGCGGTTTCGATTTCTGACTGATTTGCTAGCGCGACGCTCTTGGTCTGAACGCCGAGTGCTGGGTCAAAGACCGGGGCGGTTCGGCCCGAACCGCTTGCGCGAACTGCGCCGTCGATCCAGTGGCCAACTACAGGCAGGTTGTTCATTCGAGTTTCCCGTCAAATCTTGCTTGAAGTGCCAGTTTATGCCAGCCGGGGCTCTGCGCGATTGAGGCTAGCTAGCCCCAGCGCTCAGAGTTGTAGTCGCTCTGGATGCGACGAATCGTGCCGCTGTGGCCGCGAAGAATGATGCTGTCGGTGCGAATGATTGGGCCTTTGATGCTCACGCCGCGAACCAGCTGACCGTCGGTCACTCCAGTCGCCACAAAAAGCGTGTTGTTACTGCTAACCAACTCGTCGGCTTCATAAACGTGATTCATTTTGAGGCCGGCTGCTAAGCCGCGCGCAGTCTCTTCTTCGGTTTTAGGTGCCAAAATTCCTTGGATGAATCCGCCGAGCGCCTTGATGGCACACGTGGTTACGATGCCCTCGGGGCTGCCGCCGATGCCCGCACACATGTCGATGCGCGAGCCATACATCGCAGCCTGAATGCCTCCGGCAACGTCACCATCGAGCATGAGCCTGGTGGCAGCGCCGGCAGCGCGAACCTCTTCGATCAACTGAGCGTGGCGGGGGCGGTCGAGAATTGCCACGACCATGTCGCTGACATCCTTGTTCTTGGCTTTTGCCAATAGGCGAATATTCTCGGCGATTGGCAGGCGAATGTCGAGCACGCCAACGCCCGCTGCGCCAGCGACGAGCTTGTTCATATAGAAAACCGTTGAGGCGTCGAGCATGGTTCCTCGGTCAGAAACCGCGATCATGCTTAGGGCGTTTTGACGGCCGGCGGCAGTCAGGCTGGTGCCGTCGATTGGGTCAACTGCGATGTCGCAAAGCGGACCGATGCCGCTGCCAACTTGTTCGCCATTGAAAAGCATTGGGGCGTCGTCTTTTTCGCCTTCGCCAATCACGATTACGCCCTGCATGTCGACTGTTGAGAGAAACTCGCGCATCGCGTCAACGGCAGCGCCGTCAGCCTGGTTTTTGTCACCCTTGCCAATGAAACGCCTAGCGCTAATGGCTGCGGCCTCGGTGGCGCGCACAAGTTCCATGCCTAAGTTGCGGTCAGGGCGAAGGTTTTTGACGAAATCTTGGTGCGACATGGGAGCCTCTCGACGTTGAAAGTATGTAACAACTCTATAACGAACGATTGGCAGAGATTTTGTCTTTGGCTTGGCAACGGCTCTTTTAGAGGTATTTTTTAGGTCAGCGCCTTCTTGATGCGCTGCACCGAAACAGTCTCTGAGGTGCCAAGTGACTGCGCGAACAAACTCACGCGCAACTCTTCGAGCAACCAGCGCGCGGCGACGATGCGCTCGAGTTGCTCGGGTTTGGCGGCGGCCGGCAACTGGCTAAGGTCTGCGGGCAGGGGCAAAACGCCACCCGCAAAGTTATAGATCGCAAGGGCTTGGTCAAGGTCGGCCGCTGCAACCCGGTCTCGCGTCGAGTCAACTTGAAGTTTCTCGATGCGCGCGCGCACTGCTTGCAAATAAACAGCCAACCGCGGCAGGCGGTCGATGCCGGTTCGGCTCACAAAGTTTGGCACGAGCAACTCAGCCAAGTGGTTCTTTTCGGCAGTCAAGATTGAGAGAAACTCAAAAGTCTTGCACTCGCTAATCGCCTTGTTGGCTTCGCGCGCGAGCACCGCAATCTTGGCTGCCTGCGCTGCCGCACCGAAACAAACGTCAATCAGGTTCGCCTGCGCGGCGGCTCGCACGCGGTCGAACTGTGCCTGCGTAAAAATCAAACCCTGAGCGTGTTCCGACCGAACGGCGCGCTCAGCCACGGCGACAATTAAGTCTTCGATAAACGACGCAAAGTTCGAGTATGGCAGACTGGCAATCGCCAGCTTCTCGTGGCTGGTCAGGTGTTCTTCGACATATTTCGCGGGCGAAGCAATCTCGGCGCAAACTAGCGCAACGACACCGCGCCAGTGGTGAAGAAGCTGTTCGGCTTCGGTGGCAAAAAGTTGCAACGTAACGCCTTCGGCTTTGGCCGCCCCTTTGCTCGAACTGCCCCTGCCAGCCGGCGCAACTAAGGCAGCAAACGCCCGCACCACATTGTTGCCCAGCTTGGTTTCGTGCCTGGCCTGTAGCTCGGCGAAGTCCCAACGCAAAATACCGCTGCGTTCAATCGAAGCTTCGGCGGCTAGACCGTTGGCGCTAACACCCGAAGCCGACTCAACAACTGAAGCAACTGCCGAACGGGCATCCGCGCTGAATTTGGCCTGCAAAGCAGCCAGGTCGGCCCCCAGCCCGAGCGTTTTGCCGCGCGCATCGACCACGCGATAGGTCATGCGCATCGCAGTGGTCAACTTTGAGCTGTCAAAATCAGCCGCCTCAAACTTGGTGCCACTCAACAGCTGCAGAGTTTTAGCGAGCGTCGTCAGAAGGTTGCCGGTTGGCTCAGCCGACAAAACGGCGAGAGCCTTGGCCGCCCAGTCGGCAGCGGGAACAACGTTGCGACGCAGATTCTTGGGCAGCCCGCGAATCAACTCGGTAACTAGCTCGGCACGCAGGGCAGGCACCAGCCAGTCAAAGGCATCGGGCGTAATTGTCGACAAAACCGGCAACGGCACGGTGGCGGTCACACCGTCGTCAACCGCACCCGGATCAAAACGATAGCTGAGGCGAAACTCTTGGCCACCCACCAAAATTTCACTCGGATGATCTTGCTCGTCGACCTGCTTCTCTTGCTCACCGAGTAGGTCTTCGCGGGTCATCGTCAAAAGGTCGGGAGCCTGGTGCTTGGCGACTTTCCACCAGCCTTCAAAACTTCGGGTCGACACTACCTCAGCCGGCACGCGCGAGTTATAGAACCTAAAAACGTCTTCTTCGTCGGCCGCCATCTGTGGCTTGCGAGCGCGGTCGGCGAGCGCCTCAAGTTCTTTCAGCATGGCACGGTTAGCCCGGTCAAACGCTTGTTTTGAGTCCCACTCCCCCTGCACCAGCGCGTGACGAATGAACAGCTCACGCGAATATTCCACGTTGATGCGTGAAAACTGCATCCGTCGGTTTGTGACAATCGGCACGCCATAGAGCGTCACTCTCTCATAGGCTACGACGGCACCTTGCGATTTCTCCCAGTGCGGTTCACTAAAGGTGCGCTTGCAGAGTTCGCCGCCGAGCTTCTCGGCCCAGGCTGGGTCAATCGCGGCGTTCATCCGAGCAAAAAGTCGACTGGTTTCAACGAGCTCAGAACTCATGAGGGCAATCGGTGGTTTTTTCGCCAGGGTCGAACCAGGAAAAATCACAAACTTCTTTTGGTTCGAGCCGAGATATTCGGCGTTGGTGCGAGGCTTGGTGACTTCGTCGGGTTTGCCTTTGGCGGGCACCGTTGAGAGCTTTTTGTCGCTCAACTGTTTGATGCCGATTTGGCTGAGCAATCCCGCGAGCAACGACTTGTGAATGCCGTCGGGGTCTACCTTCGGTTCGTTCATGTGAAGACCGAGTGGCTTGGTCATCGAGCGCAACTGACGAATCAAATCTTGCCACTCGCGCACTCTCAAGAAGTTGAGATATTCGCTTTTACAAAGCTTTCTAAAAGCCGAGGATGACAGCTCGCGTTGCTTTTCTTCGAGGTAGTTCCAAAGGTTAAGCAGACTCAAGAAGTCACTCGTTGGGTCGGCAAAGCGAGCGTGCAACTGGTCGGCTTGTGCGCGTTTTTCGAGCGGGCGCTCTCGAGGGTCTTGAATCGTGAGACCAGCCACGATGATCATTACTTCGCGCGTCAAGCCGTGCTGTTTTGATTCGACGAGCATGCGTGCAAAACGAGGTTCCATTGGCAGGCGTGCTAGCGACCGACCAACTGCCGAGAGCTTGATGCCGTTAGCATCTTGCTGGCTAATGGCGCCCAGTTCACCCAACAGACCGAGACCGTCTTTGACTGCGCGAGGGTCTGGCGGTTGCAGGAACGGAAACTCGAGAATGTCACCCAAACCAAGCTGCGCTGCCTGCAGAATCACCGAGGCCAAATTGGTTCGCAAGATTTCAGGGTCGGTGAACTCGGAGCGGCTGACGAAGTCATCCTCGCTATAAAGCCGAATCACAATGCCCGGCCCTAAACGCCCGGCACGACCGGCTCGCTGGTTAGCGCTTGCCTGCGAAATGGCTTCGATGGGCAGGCGCTGCACTTTGGCGCGGTGGCTATAGCGTGAGATGCGCGCGGTGCCGGCGTCGATGACATATTTGATGTTGGGAATCGTCAATGAAGTCTCGGCAACGTTTGTCGCCAAAATCACGCGGCGTTTTAACCCGGCGACTTTGCTGGTTTCAAAAACTCGGTGTTGCTCAGCGGCGCTGAGACGGCCATAAAGCGGCAAAACCTCGGTGCCGTGTGCCAGCAGCCCGCCTTTGACGCTGCCATCGATGGCATCTTGAGCGTCGCGAATTTCTGACTCACCCGACAAAAACACGAGGGTGTCGCCAACCGCTTCGCCCTCGAGTTCGACGAGCGCAGCGACCACGCCGTCTAGATAATCGGCCGCGGTGGTTTCAACGTCTGGGTCGGCGTCATCTGACTTTTCGCTGGCAACCGGGCGGTAACGCACTTCGATGGGAAAGCTTCGACCTGATACCTCAATAATCGGTGCGTCGCCAAAGTGGCGGCTAAACGAGCCGGGGTCGATGGTGGCCGAGGTGATTATCAGCTTGAGATCGGGCCGCTTTGGCAACAGCTGTTTTAAATAGCCCAGCAAAAAGTCGATGTTTAGGCTGCGCTCGTGGGCTTCGTCGATGATGATGGTGTCGTATTGGCTCAGGGTTCGGTCGCCCTGCAGCGCAGCGAGCAAGATGCCGTCGGTCATAACCTTGACTCGCGTTTCGGCGCTGGCCCGGTCGGTGAAACGCACCTGATAGCCAACAATGCCACCGAGCTCAACTCCGAGCTCTTCGCTGATGCGCTCAGCCACCGCACGAGCGGCGATACGACGAGGCTGCGTGTGGGCGATGCTCTTTTGGCCGAGCTCAAGGCACATCTTGGGCAGCTGAGTGGTTTTGCCAGAGCCTGTCGCCCCAGCCACAATCACGACCTGATTGCTGCGAATCGCCTCGACGATTTCGTCGTGCAGCTGGCTGACCGGGAGGTCAGGCGGATAACTTATGTGCACGGTTTGCCGAGGCTA
>JBEGPW010000086.1:0-13089 GCA_041181225.1 Actinomycetota bacterium
TGTTGCGCTTTATTGCCGCTGAGTTCGCAATGCGCCTTCAACTCGGGCATATTTGTATTTTGACCTTTTTGCAAACCTTGAGGAATCACCGTGAACCAGTTGCCGAGCTCGCCGAATGGCGCAAAGCTCGGAAAGGTCTACTTGGTGGGTGGTGGCCCAGGCGCTGAAGACCTCATAACGGTTCGCGGCTATAAGCTGCTTCTAAAAGCCGATGCAGTTGTCACCGATGGTCTCGGCCAACTCGGTCTCATCGAAGACCTGTCTGAAACCACTGAAGTTTTTGATGTTTCAGCTTTAGCCGGGGGCAACCGAGCTGCGCAGCAAGAGATCAACAACCTGCTCATTGAGCTCGCTCGCGAGGGCAAGCAGGTGGTGCGCCTCAAAGTTGGCGACCCAAACATTTTTGGTGGCGGCGGCGAAGAAGCTTTTGCTTGCGAGTCGGCCGGGGTTCCGTTTGAAGTTGTGCCAGGTGTTACTAGCGCGATTGCAGCACCCGCAGCAGCTGGCATTCCGCTAACCCAC
Organism: Actinomycetota bacterium; assembly: GCA_041181225.1. Lineage (GTDB taxonomy): Bacteria > Actinomycetota > Actinomycetes > Actinomycetales > Microbacteriaceae > Rhodoluna. The sequence goes on from JBEGPW010000086.1 coordinate 523, forward strand.
CGCGGAATCGCCAACGGTTTCACCGTGGTCACTGGCGACGACGAGATTTCCACGGTGGGCGGCGACACCGACCATACTCTTGTGATTTTGATGGGTCTTGACCGCCTTCGCGAAACCTCGTTTACGCTCGCTGCTGGCCTGCGCGGCACTGACTGCCCGGCCGCTATCATCGAGTCGGGTTTTGCCGAGAACCAAAAGATTGTTGTTGGCACACTGGCAAACATTTGGCAGGTTGCTCAAGACGCAGGCATAAAATCGCCCGCAGTTATTGTTGTTGGAGACGTGGTGCGTTTGAGCCCACACTATTTAGCCGAGCTTGAGGCGCAGTTCTTTAAGCCAGAGAGAAGTTAGCCGTTATGACTGACAACCTTAGAGTCGCAATCGTTGGTGCTGGGCCTGCCGGCGTTTATGCCGGCAACATCCTTCACACCAAGCACCCCGAAGTGACGATTGACCTCTTTGACTCGCTGCCTGCCCCTTATGGGCTCATTCGCTACGGCGTTGCGCCCGACCATCCGCGCATTAAAGGCATTGTCAACTCGCTTCACGAAATGCTAAACGCCGGGTCGATTCGCTTTTTTGGCAACGTCGAGTTTGGCGTTGACCTCACCCTTGAAGATATTCGAAACCACTACCACGCAGTGATTTTTGCGACCGGCGCAATCAAAGACGCCGAACTAAAGATTGCCGGCGTTGACCTTGATGGCAGCTTTGGTGCAGCCGAGTTTGTTAGCTGGTATGACGGGCACCCCGACGCAGCTTTGACCTGGCCGCTGACCGCTCAGAGCGTTGCTGTCTTGGGCAACGGAAACGTGGCTCTCGACGTGGCACGAGTTTTGGCGAAGCAAGCCGATGACATGCTCAAGACCGACATTCCCGACAACGTCTATCAGGGTCTGAAAACCTCGCCGGTTACCGACGTTCACGTTTTTGGTCGCCGTGGCCCGCAGCAAATCAAGTTCACCCCGATTGAGTTGCGTGAGCTCGGTGAAATCGAAGACGTTGACATTGTGGTTTATGAAGAAGACTTTGGCGACGACTGGTTCGACGAAGACGCCGACGGTGTGACTAACCAACACCGCGTGATGGCGCGCGTGTTAAACGAATGGCGCGAGCGCGAGCTCACCGGTGCGAGCCGCCGCCTGCACCTGCACTTTTATCACTCGCCGGTTGAGATTTTGGGAGCCGAAGGCACTGTCGTCGGCATTCGTTTTGAACGCACGCGACCGCTCGAAGGTGGCGCGGTTGAGGGCACCGGCGAACACCGCGACTATGAGGTTCAGGCTGTTTATCGCGCGATTGGCTATTTTGGCAGCGCCCTGCCTGAGGTGCCGTTTGACAGCAAATATGGCGTGATTCGAAACCTCGGCGGCCGTGTAATTAACGAGGATGGCACTGCCGTTCCGGGCGTTTATGCAACCGGCTGGATCAAGCGTGGACCTGTCGGCCTCATTGGCCACACCAAAAGTGACGCTCTTGAAACCATCGAAAACCTTTTGGCCGACCTCGACCAGTTGGTTGCCCCTAGGTCGAGCGAATCAGCGACAGTTGACCTCGAGGCTCGCGGCGTGAAGTTCACAACTTGGCAGGGTTGGCTAAAGCTCAACCAACACGAGTTAGATTTGGGTGCCGCCGATCAGTCGAGCGTGCAGCGCGAACGCGTAAAAGTTGTTTCTCGAGAAGAACAGGTCGCGATTTCGCGAGCTATTTAGCGTCGACCGAGTCGCCAGCTTCGGCTGAGTCGTCGTCGCCGTCATCCTCGGTTTCATCTTCGTAAAGATCGGCCCATTTGTCTTCATAATCGGGTTCGCCAGGCCCACCGGGCGTTACAGTGCCCAGCTCGCGCTCGAGCGCGTTGTAGTCGGTGTTTGGGCTGAAATACTTCAGCTCGCGAGCAACTTTAGTGTGCTTTGCTTTTTGACGGCCACGCCCCATGGCGAGACCCCCTTTATACACTTGGCCAAACCGGTGACGGCTCGGGAGGATTAACAGATAAAAACCTGCGCCTATTTTAGCAGGGTAATGGTGGCAAAGCCTCCTGCAATAACAGCCATCATGGGAAAAATCAGGTTGAGGGCGGCGTTGTAGGTTGCTTTTCGGTATTGCTTTGCCTGCCAGTATGCACCGGTTTGAGCGGCCCAAGAGCTAAAAGTTGAGAGCCCGCCAGCAAAACCAACGGCTAAGAAGGCGTATGGCACCGCTGGCGAGGCCCCAGCTAAAAACAACCCGGCGATTAGCGAGGCGAGCGTGTTTGCGGTGAGAATTCCCCAAGGCAACGCTCCGGTGAAGCGCGACAGAGCAAAGCGAAGAACTGAACCCAGCCCGCCGAGTGCGGCAACTATAACCACAAACCAGACCGTGCTCATTTGTCGATCTCGGCTTCGTTTCGGTTGCGGCCAAGACGCGATCCAAGACTAAGTGCCAGCAGGTATGCCACCACACCCGTGACGAACATAGCGATGACTGTGAACGGCGCGAGGAATGCATCGGCGCTGCTGGCCACAACCCACAACGCGACCCCGCTCATGGTGGTGAAGCCTCCGGCAAAACCGACACCCCAAAACGCCTTGCTCGAGCCCGAGGCAAAAGCCGGCGAAGAGTTGACGAACCCCAGAAAAGCCGCCCCAACTAGGTTGACCACAAAAAGAATCACAAGTTGGGGCATCGCCAAAGACAGAGCATATCGACCGGTCGTGCCGATTGCTCCGCCTAAAAAGACGAGTGCGAAGCTAAGCGGGGAATACTTCAATAGTTATTCGTCGTGTTTGCGTGAACCGAGGTTAAATGTCGAAGCCAAGCCGGCTGCTAAGAAAATCGCTGCGGCCAACGCGGCCCAGCGAGCACCATCAGAGAATGCGTCGTTGGCAGCCTTGATTGCGGCCTCGCCCTGGGCCGGGTCTGAACCGTTAGCAGCCAAAATGCCTGGGATGCCCGGAATCGCGCCACCCGAAGAGTCGACGACCGAGTTCACGATTTGAGTTTTGGCCGCGCCGGCGATGCTTAGCTCGTCAAGTTTGCTCTCTAGGCTCAACTGGGTTGCGGTGAAAAGAACTGTTCCCAAAACGGCGATGCCCAGGGCAGAACCGATTTGGCGAACCGTGCTCTGTGAGCCAGAGCCCTGACCCGAAAGCTCAATCGGAACATCAACCATAATCACACCGGTGAGCTGGGCGGTTGCAAAGCCGATTCCCAAACCATAGAACAGTAGGCAAGGTGCAACCCAGCCCCAGCCGGCGTCAGCGCCAACCGCAAAGGCTGTTCCGATGACACCGATTAGTTCAAGCATCACACCAAGTTGAACCGCTCGAGCCGGAGCAACCTTGCCGCTCATCGCTCCGCCAAGGCCTGATGCTAAGAACGCACCACCTGCAAGCCAAAGCAAAACCAAACCCGACTGAATCGCGGTGAGGTGCTGAACATTTTGAAACCAAAGTGGCAGAGCAAACAAGATGCCGAACTCGCCCAGCGAAATAATCAGCGCGGCAATCGAACCGTTTCTAAATGAGGCGATTCCAAAGAGAGTGAGGTCAAGCAAGACCTGCTTTTGGGCTTTAGCGCGCGCACGCTCCCAAAGCACAAACAGGGTTCCGGTGATCAACGCGGTCGCGAGTGAAACTGGAATCACCGACAGGCCATCCTTAGCCCATTCGAAGCCAAAGAGTGCAAAGTGGTGATCGACGTCAACCAACCACCAACCATAGGTGCGACCTTCGATCAGGCCAAAAACCAGAGTTAGGAACATCACGATTGAAAGCAACGCACCAACAAAGTCGAGGCCTTTGACTGCCGAGACGACCTTTGATTCGGCAACAAAAAGCAAAAGGCCCACGATGATGATTGCGCCGATTGGCAGGTTGATGTTAAACGCGAGGCGCCATCCGTCGGTTCCAAAGTCAGTGGCTAGCCAGCCTCCCAAAACCGGGCCGAGGGCAACCATTCCACCGATAGTGGAACCCCAAATAGCAAACGCGATGCCGCGCTCTTTGCCCTGAAAGTTGGCGTTCACCAAAGAAAGTGTGGTGGGCAAAACCATCGAACCACCGATGCCCTGAACCACACGGGCTAAGACCATCGAGTTGAAGTCAGCCGAAACTCCGGCCCACATCGAGGCCGCTGTGAAAATCACGACGCCCACGAGTAGCACTCGCTTTCGACCGAAACGGTCAGCGATTGAACCCCACACCAAGAGAAGCGAGGTGAAAACCAAAACGTAGCTCTCTTGAACCCACTGCACCTGGGTTGAGTCGAGGCTCAGGGCCTTGATAACCTGCGGAAAAATCGTATTAACGATGGTGCCGTCGATGATTACTAGCGAGATGCCCATCGAAATAAAGACGAGACCCAACCAGCGAAAGCGCTGGGCGCGGGTTTGAGGTGCAGTTGCGGTGGTGTTTGACATTTTTGCTTTCCGGATAATTTGTTGCGGCGACTAAAGGTTTAGGCGAGGGCCAACAGTACTGACGCCACAAGGGCCAAAACAATGCCCACCGTTTGGACGGTGGCCAACTTCTCTTTGAGAACAAATCTAGCTAACAGAATCGTTCCCGCAGGGTAAAGCGCGGTTAAAACACTCGCAATCGTGAGTGTGCCGGCAAAAGCGGATGCCCTAAACAAAACGTTGGCCATCGAGTCACTGCAGCCGGTGAGCGCAATCAAAACCCAGGTTTTAGCGCCCAGCCCCTTCATTTCAGAGGTTTTCACTCTGCCCCAAAATACAAAAAGCAGTGAGGCCACAATCATGACGATGGCGTTGATGCCGCGAATCAAAATTGCGGTGGCCAACCCAGTTTCAGCTGGCGGCTGCCTAAGGCAAATCATTACAACGCCGATGCCCACCCCGGCACCCACCGCAAGCAACAGCGCTCGAAGCGTGGGCAGTCTAAAATCTTGGCTCGGCACAAACCCAACCAGAGCGACAGCTACTAGCACGATCGCAATGGCGAGCCATCCTAGAAAACTAAAAGTTTCACCCGCAGCAACGCCGGCAACCGTTGGCACGAGGGCCGCCACTAAGGCGCTCAACGGCGAAACTATCGAGATTGGGCCCTCAGCTAGTGCGGCGTAAAGGCAAGACATTCCGATGGCAGAAAATGCCCCGCCGATTAGCCCCCAGGTGATTGACTCTGCCGTGAAGTTAGCGCCTTGGCCCAAATCGCCAAAAGTGAATGACGCAAACACGATGAATGCGAGCCCAGCGCAGGCAGCAAAAGTTGTTACCAAGAGGGGTCTGAGTTTTTTCGAGGCTACTGCCCCAAAAAAGTCGGCGCAACCATAAATCAACGCTGCCCCAAGGCCAAACAAGATTGCCATTTGACCAGCCTATTCTGCTGGCCAGAAGCGGCGGCCAACCTGCCAAAAATAGAAAACCCTCCCGCAGCTAATGCCTTGAGAGGGTTTCGGTGGTGGCTCCGACGGGCGTCGATCCCGTGACCTAACGAGTTTCAGTCGTTCGCTCTACCGACTGAGCTACAGAGCCAGATGCGCTTTTTAGTTCGCATCTTTTCAACAAAAGCCCCTCTTTCGAAGGGCTTTGCTGGCGATCCTGACGGGACTTGAACCCGCGACCTCCGCCGTGACAGGGCGGCGCGCTAACCAACTGCGCTACAGGACCTTACTGTGCTACTTCAACCTCATCGCTATGGTGACCCCAACGGGATTCGAACCCGTGCTGCCGCCGTGAAAGGGCGGTGTCCTAGGCCTCTAAACGATGGGGCCAAATAGCGATGGAGCTAATAAGCACCGAGGGTCAAGAATACTGAGTTCACTTATAAATAGCAACCTGAGCGATTTTTCGCGGTTTCAGGGTTAACCTGAAACTGGACCAATCATTGCCTGGTCAGTCTATTTAGGTTTGGTGTGAACTTGCAAAAGAGATTTGCGGGCTTGTTAGCAGGCATAGCCACGCTAACTTTAGCTGCGAGCATTTCGGTGATCGCTCCCTCTTTTGCCGTGCCGAGCTACCCGAGTTGGGCTGAAATTGCTGCCGCTAAAGCCAACGAGGCAAAAAAGAAAGCCATGATTGACCAACTTCAGGTCACTATTTCAGAACTTTCGGCAGATGCCGACCGACTCGGCAAAATCGCTCTCATCAAGGGCGAAGCCTTTAATCAGGCGCAAGACTCGGTTGACGCTATGACCGTAAAGGTAAATTCTTTGCAGCGAGAAGCCAACGCCGCAAATGCTGAAGCTGACGATGCAAAAGCTGAGCTGGGTCAGATTGCCGCTCAGATGTATCGCGACGGTGCCGCTGGCACTTCGATTGACTTGTTTTTGAATGCCGGTGAAGCCGACAATCTGCTTTATCAGTTGGGAACCCAAGATCGTTTGGCCGGCCAAAGCCAGAGTCTTTATGAGCGGGCAGTTCAGCGCCAACAGTATGCGCAGTCGATCACAGCGACGCTGAAAGCTGCCAAAACTCAGTTGGCAGACGAAGCCGAAGTTGCGCAGTCGGCTTTTGACGAAGCCCAATCGGCTGCTGCTGCGGTTCAGGCCAAAGTTGACGAAAACAAAGCGCTAAACAAAGTGTTTTATGCGCAACTGGCCAACTTGAGAAACACCACTTCGACTTTGGAGCAACAGCGAGCTGAGGGTTTGGCCGCTGAGGCTCGTCAAAACGCGGGCACTTCGTTGCCGGTAGCCCCCGAGCTCTACAGCGTTGGCCCCTCAAACCCAAACAAGGTCGAGACCGCTTTAGTTTTTGCCAGGTCTCAGTTGGGTGAAGCATATGTTCTCGGTGGAATGGGCCCGAACGTTTGGGACTGCTCTGGAATCACAAAGGCGGCTTATGCGGCAGCTGGCATTTACATTGGCACACACTCTGCAACCAATCAGTTCAACACCATGGCCGCTGAGCGCAGGTTGGTGCCGCTCTCACAGGCTATAAATGGCGACCTGATGTGGTATTCGCAGTCATCAGCGTTTAACGGCGACAAATATCACGTTGTGATTTACCTAGGCGGCGGATTGATGCTTGAAGCACCAAACCCCGCGCGAACCGTTCGCATTGTTCCGCTGCGCTATGGCGAGCTGTTCCCATATGCCGGGCGGCCGAGCGCTTAACCCTGGTAGCGAACCTGAGCTTCTGCGATTAGCTTTTCGGCGGTGGCGCGGTCAGCCCATTGCCCAACCTTTACCCACTTGCCTGGCTCTAGGTCTTTGTAGTGACTAAAGAAGTGCAAAAGCTCATCCTTGGTCTGCTGCGGAACATCACTGATGTCTTGAATGTGAGACCAACGCACATCTTTAGCAGGCACGCAAAGAATCTTTTCGTCAATTCCGCCGTCGTCTTCCATTGGCAAAACACCCACCGGGCGAACGCTCACCACAACGCCAGGGTAGACCGGAAACTCAAGCAGCACGAGAGCATCTAACGGGTCGCCGTCGCCACCCAAGGTGTTGTCGAAATATCCATAGTCAACCGGGTAAACAAAAGGGGTGAAAAGCACGCGGTCAAGGTGAACGCGACCGGTCTCGTGATCAACCTCATATTTGTTGCGGCTTCCGCGGGGAATCTCAATGACGGCGTCAAATGGCACGGGGGCTCCTAAAGTTTGGGGCAAGTCTCTCTCGCCAACCCTTATAGGTTATCGAATTGCAAAGCTAGGCTTTTATTTATGGTCAACCGCCCGCGCCTAACCCCTGCGATTGCCGACGTTAGGCGCGCAGTTCGAGAAGCGTTGGATGCCGCGGCCTCGGCCGACACACCCCTTGCCAGCGGTGATTTATTTTTAGTGGCCTGCTCTGGCGGGCCCGACAGTTTGGCGTTAGCCGCCGCTTTGGCGTTTGAGGTTGGGTCGGCGCATCGAGCGACCTTAGGCCTACGCGCCGGAGCCGTCATCGTTGACCACGGGCTGCAGGCGGCATCGGGCGAGGTAGCAGCGAAGACTGCGCGGGCGCTCGCCGACTTGGGCCTAGAGCCGGTTGAAGTTGTGAAAGTTTCAGTAGGCACGGCGGGCGGGCCAGAAGCTGCCGCGCGCGATGCTCGCTATCAAGCCCTAGACTCGGCCGCAAAACGACTAGGAGCCAGAGCGGTTCTGCTCGGCCACAACCTAAACGATCAGGCCGAAACAGTTCTATTAGGTTTGGCGCGCGGCTCAGGCGCCCGCAGTTTGAGCGGAATGTCAGCGACAACTCTCTCGGCGCAAGGCACAACTTTTTTGAGACCGTTACTTGGCATTGCGCGCGAAACCACAGTGGCATTTTGCTCCGACACCGGGTTGAGCCCTTGGCACGACCCCCACAACGTCGACCCAAAATTTGCGCGCGTAAGAGTTCGACAAACGATTTTGCCGCTGCTTGAGCAAGAGCTTGGGCCAAACATAATCGGTGCGCTCGCCAGAACAGCCGACCTGCTGCGCGCCGACGCCGACTATCTAGACGCAATCGCAACGACCGAGTTCAACCGTTTGGCGTTGCTCGGCTCCACTGACCTAACCTTTGATCTCGTGCCACTGAATGCCCTCGCCGAAGGCATTCGAAGCCGCGTTCTCAAGTCGGCGCTCGCCGTTTTTGCTGCCGAAAGCAGTGCGGCGCACATCCTCGCAATTATTGATTTGCTCGACAACTGGCACGGGCAGAAACCGCTCACCTTGCCAAGGGTTAGAGTAGAACGTACGGGCGAAAAACTCGTTTTTAAGAGCACAAAAACCACAAAAACTGGAGTCTGCTAAGTGGATGTTTCAAAGGTCGCTGACCACATTACAAAAATCTTGGTCACCGAAGAGCAGATCAAAAATCGCGTAGCCGAACTAGCTGCTGAAATCGACAAAAGTTACGTCGGCAAAGAATTGCTCTTAGTAGGCGTTCTCAAAGGTGCAGTCATGTTTATGGCCGACCTTTCGCGTGCGATGCAAATTGCCACCCAAGTCGACTGGATGGCGGTTTCTTCATATGGCTCAGGCACAGTTTCATCGGGAGTCGTTCGCATTTTGAAAGACCTCGACGCCGATGTTTTGGGCCGCCACGTGCTGATCGTCGAAGACATCGTTGACTCGGGTTTGACACTTTCGTGGCTGACGCAAAACCTCATTAACCGGGGCGCTGCTTCGGTCAAAGTCGTAACTCTTTTGCGCAAGCCAGACGCCGCAAAAGTGCAGGTCGATGTCGAATGGGTCGGCTTTGAACTGCCAAACGACTTTGTAGTCGGTTATGGTCTCGACTTTAACGAGAACTACCGCTCGCTAACTTCAGTCGTCGTGCTCTCACCTAAGGTTTACAGCTAAGTTATTCCTTTGGCGAACAGGGCGGGGTTTCGTGAAATACGAACGGTAACCTTATGGTTAGCCTTCTTGTCTGCTCGAAAGGAAACCGGCCTAAGCCGTGAACATGAATCTTAAGAAACTTTTTAGTGGTCCATTTGTTTGGATTCTCGTTGCGGTAACCGTTGTCATCATTGGCGCCAACCTGCTCGACACTTCGAAATACAAGTTGGTCGACACCTCGGTGGGCTTGAGTTACATCACAAACGGCAACGCCGAAAAAGTTCACATTTATGATGGCGAGCAGCGCGTTGATGTTGACCTAAGCTCAAGCACCAAAAAAGACGGTCAGTTCGTTCAGTTTTATTACGTAGCACCCCGTGGCCAGCAGGTTGCCAACGCGGTCGCAGCAGCCAACATCAGCGACGGTTACCGTGACGAAGTTCCTTCAACGCCTTGGTACCTCGCACTTCTCGGAACTTTGCTGCCGTTCATCATCATCGGTTTGATTTTCTGGTTCCTAATGGCGGGCGCTCAAGGCGGCAACTCTCGCGTCATGAACTTTGGCAAGTCTCGAGCCAAGCTCGTAAACAAAGACAATCCCAAAGTCACTTTTGCTGACGTTGCCGGTGCCGATGAGGCAATCGAAGAGCTCGAAGAAATCAAGCAGTTCCTAAAAGAGCCTCAAAAGTTTCAAGCTGTTGGCGCCAAAATTCCACGCGGTGTTTTGCTCTATGGCCCTCCGGGAACCGGCAAGACCTTGCTGGCCAAGGCGGTCGCTGGTGAAGCTGGGGTTCCATTCTTTACAATCTCGGGTTCTGACTTTGTAGAAATGTTCGTGGGCGTTGGAGCCTCACGTGTTCGCGATCTTTTTGAACAGGCAAAAGCCAGTGCTCCGGCAATTATTTTCGTCGACGAAATCGACGCCGTGGGCCGTCACCGTGGCGCCGGCATTGGCGGCGGTAACGACGAACGCGAGCAGACTCTCAACCAGCTTTTGGTTGAAATGGATGGCTTCGACTCAAAAACCAACGTGATTTTGATTGCCGCAACTAACCGCCCAGACATTCTCGACCCAGCCTTGTTGCGTCCAGGTCGTTTCGACCGTCAGATTGGTGTTGGCGCGCCAGACCTGATTGGCCGCGAGCAGATTTTGAAAGTGCACTCGAAGGGCAAACCGATTGACGATGATGTCGACTTGGCTTTGGTTGCTCGCCGCACCCCGGGCTTCACGGGTGCCGACCTGGCAAACGTTTTGAACGAAGCTGCATTGCTCACCGCGCGCAACGACGACAAACTGATCAACGCTGCTGCAATCGACGAGGCAATCGACCGTGTAATCGGCGGCCCGCAAAAGAAAACCCGCTTGATGCAAGACCGCGAGCGTTTGAACACCGCCTATCACGAAGCCGGTCACGCTTTGGTTGCCGCGTCGCTAAACAACAGCGACCCAGTTACCAAGGTGACCATTTTGCCTCGCGGCCGGGCTTTGGGTTACACCATGGTTTTGCCGATGGAAGACCGCTATTCAATCAGCCGCAACCAGTTGCTCGACCAAATCGCATATGCAATGGGCGGCCGCGTTGCCGAAGAAATCGTGTTTCACGACCCAACCACTGGTGCTTCAAATGACTTTGAAAAAGCCACCGGAACCGCGCGTCAAATGGTCACCAAGTTTGGAATGAGCGCAAACGTTGGCGCGGTTTCGTTCGGCAGCGGCGGTGAGGTCTTCATTGGCCGTGACATGGCTCAGGCACGAGAATATTCTGAATCAACAGCCCAGCAGATTGACTTTGAAGTTCGAGCCATTGTTGAAGCCGCTCACAAAGAGGCCTATCAAGCTTTGAACCTAAACCGTGGAATCTTGGATGAACTCGCGAAGCAGCTAATGGAACGCGAAACTTTGAACCAAGAAGAAATCGCCGTTATTTTTGCCGGCGTCAAGAAGCTGCCTCAGCGCAAGATTTGGCTCTCGGCCACTGACCGTCCGGTCAGCAAGAAGCCACCGATTGCTATTCCCGTAAAAGGCTCGACCGCTGCGAAGCGCGCCGCCGAGGCCAAAGCCGTTGACGCGGCCGCCAAAGCTGAAGCAACCCCCGCCAAAAAGCCTCGTGCCCCGCGCAAACCAAAGCCGACAGCTGAAACTAAATAGTCGTGATTGATTCTGCCCGCATTCAAGCGGCGGTTGTTGAATTGCTTTCAGCAATCGGCGAAGACCCGAACCGTGCAGAGTTACTGGCGACTCCTAAGAAAGTCGCCGAAGCTTACGCTGATTTTTTCAAAGGAATCAACCAAGATCCGCTTTCAGTCTTGGCCGACACATTTGAGGCTGAGCACAACGAAGTTGTGATTCTAAAAGATATCGAACTAGTTTCAATTTGCGAACACCACCTTTTGCCGTTCACCGGCATCGCACACATTGCCTACCTGCCAACCGACCGAGTGATCGGTTTGGGTCGCTTGCCTCGCCTGGTAGAAATTTTGGCGAGCCGCCCGCAACTTCAAGAAAACCTCACCTCGCAAATCGCGTCAGCAATCGAGACTGGCCTCGGCGCGCAAGGCGTTGTCGTCGTAATCGAAGCTCGCCACCACTGTGTTGCTTCGCGCGGCGCCCGCCAACCCGAGGTCAAAACGATCACCATGGCAGCCCGGGGTGTTTATGATCAGCCGGCCGCGCGCGCCGAGGTCATGGCGCTCATCACCAAGTAGCCCGCCGTCATGAGCGCAAACCTTGCCCAGCTGCCCGGCCTGATGGGCGTTCTAAACGTCACACCCGACTCATTCAGCGATGGTGGCAGTTTCACGGCTCTCGAAAACGCAATCTCTCAAGCCAAACGCATGATTGCCGAGGGCGCCACCATCATTGACGTCGGTGGTGAGTCAACACGACCGGGGGCCACGCGACTCGACCCGGTCGAAGAACAAGAGCGCGTGCTGCCGGTCATCGGCGCACTTCGTGATTTGCCACAAATTGCCAGCGGTGAAGTGCGCGTCAGCATCGACACGCTAAACGCCAGCGCCGCCCTCGCGGCCGTTGCTGCCGGAGCCCACGTGGTCAACGATGTTTCTGGTGGTTTGCTCGACAATGGAATGTTTGGGGCTGTCGCTGAAACCGGCGCAACCTACATTTTGGGTCACTGGGCAAACCCAGCAGCTGGGTCGGGTGCTGTTCAAGACACCGAAGACATCGTCGCTTCAGTCACCAAACATCTGATTGAGCGCATCGAGCGGGCCGAGGCCGCCGGAGTTCATCGAACCCGGCTGATGATTGACCCGGGTTTGGGCTTTGGCAAATCAGCCGCCCAAAACTGGCAACTTTTGCAAAGCTTCGACCAACTAGCCGCGCTGGGGTTGCCCGTGGTCATCGGAG
>JBEGPW010000087.1:0-3986 GCA_041181225.1 Actinomycetota bacterium
CCTCCGCGAATGTGACTCTTGCCGCCGCCAGAGTGAAGGCCAGCAAAGTGTTTGTCGAGAATCTCGTCGCTCGTCAGCGTCAGGTCAATGGGCTCTTGCACCTAAATGGCAACGGGTTTGAGCATCCAGTTATTCCGACGCTTTTAACCGAGAATAACGGCTGCCAAAGCGCCGCGAACAAAAGCACTTTGATCGCTTGCGCCATGTCGGCTTAAGGCCTCTGACCACTGAGATTGCAACTTGGTGTTTTCTTCTTCGCCGCTGTCTTTACTGGGGGCTTGAACAGCACCGACTAGCATCGTTGAGGTTTTGTTAACACCTATGTATTCAACCCATGGGACAGTTACTAAGTGCACTTTTCCGTCGCCACCGAGCACGGGAATCTGATCAAAGCGCGGGTGCCCTGCGTATCCGTAGGCGGTGACCGAAACGGTGTTCGTGGATTTACTGTTTTGATTGTCAGTTACTTTCAACAAGTTCCGAGTGTCAGATTCTGAATGCTTGAATGAATCCTCGCCGATGTAGTTCGCCATAACTTCGTGTTCCCAAAAACTACTCTCGTGCGTTTCGTTATAAGGTGCAGTGAGCGAGCCAGATCGTTTTTCGCGATAAACAGGCACTGCCAACAATGGCGCAAGGCCAAAGTAGAGCGACCTGAAAAAATCGTTGTGAAAATTATTGAAAAACGCTCTGGCTTGAGCGAGCTCATTAAATTTAAACATTCGCGGATCGGCATCGAAGCGTGTTTCAGCCAGGTGGTGAGGTTCAATAATGTTGATGTTGCCATCTTTAGAGAACGAAAAGTCGTCGCCATAGCCGGCGTGTTTATCGTTTAGGAGGTGCACCATTTCTTGCTGCCCGAGCGGGGTGAAAAGAACACGAAACTCTGTTTCGTTATCTCGATTGGTTGCGTTGAAAAGAGCCTCGAACTCGTGGTTGGACATCAATGTCAAACCACCTTTGCCAGAATTAAGGTCTTTGCGAGCTTTTTTCTCGACCTTCTTAACGGCGTTGTTTTTGCGCCAATTGTTGAACATTCCCTCTTCAAGACCTGACAGCCCCGACGGTGTGCGACTGAACGAAAGGCTAGGCGCAGCTTCGTGTCCATAAATAATTGCTGTGCCGTTACGATACTCCGGGAAAGGTTTGGTAACTGAGGCTGTGAGGGTTTGAGAACGATACACGGTTCGCCAGTTGCCCTGCGGGTCGCGAACTTGCTCAGTCCAAGTTATGTAAAGCGAACCGAAATATTGTTTTGAGCCAATCCAGTGTTGAAGATAGCGAGCTACGACAAATGGATTCTCGTTGATTGCTCCACTTTGCGAAAGTAAAATCGATCTGCCATCGTTTATTTTTGTCGATAAACCATATGTCTCTAAAAGGTCAACCAAACGATCTTTAGCGAAAAACTCATCTAAAACTACCTCGGGAAACGTTCTCTGATACAAAACCCGCGCTGCGTCCCAGCGATACAAATTATTCAACGGTCCCATTTGGGCCCAAGCTTCATGAGTCTTTTCGAGGCACTCTTTTTCGAGCACTTCAAGCTTGCTACTCATAGATTTGACGGCGGGGTTGATGGTGACAAAAATCAAAACAAGTGCCGCCACGACAACAATGAGCCAGAGAAGAGCTAGTCCTCCCTGGCTAATAGCAGTCATGCCAGCCACCGCTGCGGCGATGATGCATACCACTCGAGCGAAACGAAGCCATCCGCGGCTATTGGATTGCTTGCCCTTCGCCTCTTCTAGCGCCCGAAGCTCCGCAATGGTTTTAATGTTTTCTTGTTCATCAACAGCCGACTCGCGAACAAGTTCTTCGAAGTGTTCACTTACGTTTCGAGCGTGATGATCTTTGAAAAACGAAACGTAATCACTTAGCGGCTCAAAATAATTAGACATTAGAAGAAGGTTTCGCGCGCAGCTGCCTTTGTTTCAGCAGAAGCCGTGAAAGGAATGCGAGTTGAGTAACCAGCCTTGGCCGCCACAATCTGCTTTGTTGGCCACGAGAAAATCTCTTGGTTCCACATTGTCACTGTGTCGTTGTATAGCGTTCTTGCAGCCGTGATTTCACGCTGCAAATATGAATTCTGGCGCATTGCATCGGCGATGTTTTCTTGAGCCTTTAGGTCAGGATACGCTTCGAATGCCACGTTGATTCGTCTGAATGCTCCGTCAAGTTCGGCTGAAGCTTGGTTTCGGTCCTCGTCGCTCGCTGGCGAAACTCCCCCACGATATGCTGCAACTGTTTTCATAACGTCTTTATCTAGATCTATAGACTTTGCAAGCAAACCGGCGAGGTTTTGAAGAATCATGACGCGGTTTTCAAGGTAGTTGTCAATTTGCGACGCGTCAGCCTGAATTTTTTGCTGCAACTTGCGCAAGTAGTTCAGGGCGTTGACCTTCATCAAGATGAAAATCAGGCCAGGAGCAACGCCAAGTAGGCTAACCACAACGGCTAAGCCGATGCTCAAGTTTGAGCTGGCGGCGATGATGAATGCAATTGGCACACCAGCGATCCAAAGTGCGATTTCAAAAATCTTTGAGCCTGGTCCAACCTCAGCCTTTATTTGCTTGTCAATAACGTTGACATCGCGCCCTGCTGAATTGATTGGACCGGTAGTCTCGTCTAGCTCGTTAGTCAATTTTCTTCCCCTCGAAAAAACCTTGCGAAAAAGCAACGTTCTGGAGACTATAGTACCGAAGCCCTTTAGGCTTCTGCAACAAATGATTGTTGAAAACCCGAAGCCAGGCGGCTAAACTTATCCGCGCCAGACGACTCTGTCATGCAGAGAATTGTGGCGACCACTGGGTGCCTTCGCGGTTACTTAGCAGCCTCGCGCCTTGCCAACGCAAGTTCGCGAAACCCGAGAAAGAGCGGAAAAACAAAGGCAAACGCCGTGACAAAAGCCGCCACGATATAAATCCACGCGAGACGCATTTTGAGGCGACGGCTCCCGATCACTATAAAGGCCATGCCCGCACTGCCACCGATCAGCAGGTCGAGTGAATAAACCCAGTCAACATTGCTGGTGAACCCGTCTGTGATGTAGTTCTCGGCCTGCATCACTGCCATCGAGTTGAAATACCAGGCCGTTGCTAGCCCGATTGCCGCAACGACAAAGAAGAAGATCGCGTTGTTCTTGTGATTCATGAGTGAACCTTTCAAGTTGAATTCTGGTTGAAATCAGACTAGGTCACAATGCCCCTAATAATACGATTAACTCGTGAACGACATTCTGAGCTGGCTAATTGACACCGTGCAAAGCGTCTCGCCCTTGACGCGAAACCTGCTCGCTGGGTTAGCCATTATGTGCGAGACCTCGCTATTCGTCGGCCTCATCATTCCCGGCGACACCGTGGTGTTGGTCGCTTCAACGGGCGTTGTCGACAGCCTTGATTTCTGCTTTCTTCTCGGGGCCGTGCTCATTGGCTCACTTATGGGAGAGTCGCTTGGCTTTTTTCTCGGCCGATTCTTCGGAACCAAGATTCGATACAGCAAATTGGGCCAGCGCCTAGGCGAAAAGAATTGGCAGATGGCCGACCGCTTCGTCGAGAAACGCGGCGGCATTGCGGTTGCTATTTCACGTTTCTTGCCGGTGCTTCATTCGCTGGTTCCCGTGGTTTCGGGCATGACCGCAATGCGTTATCGCGTCTTCATTAGCTACACGGCGGCGGCTTGCGCTGTTTGGGCAGGCGCCTACGTAACCGCCGGTTACCTGCTGCGAAGCGCCTACGAGCAAATCGCCGGTCAACTAAAGTGGGGCGGCTTCGCGTTTTCCGCGATCATCGTGATTGTGATGATCGTCGCGCACTTCGCAAAACAGAACCTTGAAATCGCCGCTGAGAAGATGGCCGACTCACCTGCAAAGGGCGAGAACTAAACACGGATGCCCTCCGGCAGCTCTAGCCTTCAAACCCCGGCGCTAGCCCTCGAACCCCGGCGCTAGCCCGCAAAACCAGGCGCAACCCGCGGCCAAGGCCTTA
>JBEGPW010000088.1:0-2737 GCA_041181225.1 Actinomycetota bacterium
GTGCGCATTCTTCTTGGCGTCACAGGGCCAGCCCGGTGGAATCGTCGAATACGGTCAAACCGAGGCAATGTTTAGCCAGCCGATTGACTCAAGAACTAACGACTATGTGAACGGCCGTTTCGGATAATCTACTTAGCTGCGACGTTGCTAAGAACTACATAGCCGAACTTCGGCACCGTGACCGTCAAAGACTTAGCGAGCTTAACTTTTTTGCCTGAGTCGAAGTCATAGTATGTGCCTGAAACAGATTGAGTTGTAACAGCAGTCTTGACCGATTTGGAACTCAAGTTGGCTATCACCACAACCTTGTTTGTGGCAGACGCCCTAACGAAAGAAACCACCGAGTTCGAGCTAGTTTTTAATGCCGTCATCGTTGTCGAGTCAAGCCCAAGTGCGGCGTTGTTCTTTCTGAGGGCGATGAGCTTTTTGTAGAAGCTTGAATACGACGAAGCCGCAGCAGAAGACGACCACTTGTAAGGAGTATTTTTGCTATTTAAGTCGAGTTTTGCACTCAGGCCAACTTCTTGCCCGTTGTAAATCATTGGGATGCCCGGGGCCGTGAAGGCCAGTATTGCGCCGGTCTTTACTGCTAGGCCAAGGCGGGTTAAGTCGGATCCAATGGTTGAGCTGAAAACATTGTTGTTTGTGAAGTTCAGCTTGAAGGTATTTTCGGCGACCGAACCCGCTTCAACCAATGTGTTGAAAACCTTAGACTTGGATGTCTTGCCACCAGGTAGCGAATTCATGGTCTCAAAGAAGTTGTAGTTGTAGCCGCCACTGAAAGCATTCACGAAGTTGACAGAGTCGTAGGTGTCAGCGGTCCAGAGTAGCTCTGGAGTAGTCGCCTTGTTGACTTCAGCGGTGATTCGTTCCCAGTAACCGGTTGGAACGCTTGCAACGTTAGCGCAGTTGAAGCCGTCTACGCCGAAGTGCTTCACCCAATAAGACAACTCATTTGCCATAGCTGTTCTAAGGTCAGAATTGTCATAGTTGAGCAGAACCTTGTCTCTCTCTAAGCCATACCCGTTGTTAGGGTTTATCGGTTTGCCCTGACCATCGAGTCGAAACCAGTCTTTGTGTGTGGCGAGCCACACGTGATCGAGACCTGTCGATTGTGCGTTCCAACCAACAATCACTTTCATGCCAGACAGGTGCGCCCGATAGACGAAATCGGTGAATTCGAGCTCGGTTCCAGATGATGTTAGAAAGGCCGAGTTTATTGAATGGTAGTCATCGACAGCATATTGAGATCCGTCACGGCCCACGTGATTGGTTCCAGAAATCGGCGTCAATGGGTTAAGCACTAGCACTTTGATGCCCATCAGCTTGAGCTTTGAGAATTGAGAAGTCTGAAAAGAACTCAACGTTCCGGCCGCAGTGGCTTGGCGTATGTCAACTTGATAAAACGGACCGTTAGTCAACCAAGAAGGCCTTGCGACCGGAATGATGTCAGCTGGAGGTGTCGTTGCCGTTGGCGATGGTGTGCTGGTCGGAGTGGGTGTGCTGGTCGGTGTTGATGTGCTGGTTGGTGTCGGCGAGGGTCTTGGAGTAATCGTTCCACCCAGTTCTCCGCCAGCCGTCCAACTGCCCGTTCCCTGCTGAATCTGAACCTGTCTGAAAGATGCGTAATTGACCAATGTTCCGGAGTTTTCTGTGCAGGCGAGACCAAGAGCAAAGGTTCCACCAAGGGCCTTCAAAATAACGCCTTCACTGCCGAATGCACTGAGCTGCAATGAAGGTTGGCTCACACTCTGAATGACTGAGTTAAAGGCCAAAACCTTGCTCGCGCGCCATGAAGCTTTAACACGTTCTTGACCCAGGTCAGAAACAAATGAGTAGGCGCCGGTAGAAGTGACTGGGCAGGTAAAAGGTTGGTTCAAATCTGTATTTGAAGGAGCTCCAACAACGCGAGTTTCAAAAGTGAATGGTGTGCCCCCAGAGTTGGCAGCGACATAGGCTTCACTTACAAAAGTAAAGACTTTTTCGTCAGAGTCTCCCAGCGTTCCAGTTGGTGTGCTGGTGGCGGTAGCGGTGGGTGTTGAGGTCGGGTTGTTAGTTTTGGCACGCCACGTGCCAGTGCCGGCATCCACGGTGATGGTTCGAGTGACCTCAAAATCAACGAAAGATCCAGCGTTCTCTGTGCAGGCCACACCGAGGATGTAGTCACCGCCCAGTGCTTTGACAACTGAGATGGTTCCAACGGTAAGACCACTGAGTCTGAGATTGGGGGTCAAAATGTTGTTAGACGAATTTAGCGATGCTAGCGTGTAAGCCTTCCAGTTCGAAGGAGAGTTTTCGTCACCTGCCTTCGCAAGAAAAATTGCCGCGTCGGTTGCTTCAGCCGGGCAATTGATGGGCGACTCGAGTTGTGTTTTAGAAGTCGACCCCAAAACAGAGTCGGTCCAACCAAATGGGCCAGTCCCGTCGTTGTAGGCTGAACTCTTCCAAAACTCCAAGTTTTGTGTGGTTGCAGCCGCTGCATTGAAGCCAATCGCGGGGAACGCAGCGGTGGCAGACAAAATAACTGCCACGACGGCTAGACCGAGAACAGAACTAAGCGATTTATTTTTCAACGATTCCTCATCTCGAGCAGTACGTTTCAAATTTAGAACCCAACAGTTAACTTTGGAAAACTATTAGGTGACTAGCGAGTGCTGATGTTTGGTTCTTCAGTTGCAGACCAAGTTCCAGACCTGGGTTCTATGGAGACGAAACGGTACGAAACTGAAATTACCTT
>JBEGPW010000089.1:0-93885 GCA_041181225.1 Actinomycetota bacterium
TAAAGGCGAAAGGCTTCGTTGGCGATATTTTGAGCACCGAATTCGACCGCAACATTTCGGGCAATAACAACCCTGAAGCGCCTAAGAAATAAGTGAACGGAAAACGACAAATGACTACCTCAAGCACGTCAACCTCTTCACGCAAAGTCCGCAAGCCAAAAGGCAACCGCATTCTCGACTGGTTGACCACTACCGACCACAAGAAAATCGGTTATCTATATCTGATGACCTCGTTTGCCTACTTCATCATTGCCGGAGTGATGGCATTGGTCATTCGTGCGCAGCTAGCGGCTCCTGGGCTGTCAATCGTTGCAACCAAAGAGCAATACAACCAGCTCTTCACAATGCACGGCACAATCATGTTGCTAATGTTTGCCACCCCGCTTTTCGCTGGATTCGCAAACGTTTTGATGCCGGTTCAGATCGGTGCTCCAGACGTAGCTTTCCCTCGACTAAACGCGATTGCCTACTGGTTCTATTTCTTCGGCTCGTTCATCGCGGTAGCCGGCTTCTTTACCCCTCAGGGCGCAGCATCATTTGGCTGGTTTGCCTACGCACCTCTCTCGAGTGAAGCCTATTCACCTGGCCTTGGCGGAGACCTCTGGGTCTTCGGTCTGGCACTCAGCGGTTTCGGAACGATTCTCGGCGGTGTCAACTTCATCACCACAATCATCACAATGCGCGCGCCTGGCATGACCATGTTCCGCATGCCGATCTTCACCTGGAACACACTGGTTACCTCCATCTTGGTGATCATGTGCTTCCCGCCGTTCGCTGCTGGGCTCTTCGCGCTTGGCGCTGACCGCAAGTTCGGCACCCACCTGCTCGACCCCCAAAACGGCGGAGCAATGATGTGGCAGCACCTCTTCTGGTTCTTTGGCCACCCAGAGGTTTACATTTTGGCCCTGCCATTCTTTGGCATCGTCTCAGAGATTTTTCCGGTCTTTAGCCGCAAACCAATCTTTGGTTACAAGACTCTGGTTTATGCAACCATCGCCATCGCAGCTCTGTCGATGACGGTATGGGCTCACCACATGTATGTCACCGGTTCGGTCTTGCTACCGTTCTTCGCATTCACAACCATGTTGATCGCGGTTCCTACCGGTGTGAAGGTCTTCAACTGGATCGGCACCATGTGGAAAGGCTCAGTAACTTTTGAGACCCCGATGGTTTTTGCAATCGGATTCTTGACCACATTCATTTTTGGTGGGTTGACCGGCGTTATCTTGGCCTCACCAACTCTCGACTTTCACCTCTCAGACAGCTACTTCGTAGTGGCTCACTTTCACTACGTAGTATTCGGAACAGTGGTGTTCGCGATGTTCGCCGGTTTCTATTTCTGGTGGCCAAAGATGACTGGGCGCATGCTCAACGAATCGCTCGGAAAAATCCACTTCTGGTTGCTATTCGTCGGTTTCCACCTGACCTTCTTGATTCAGCACTGGCTGGGAGTGATGGGCATGCCTCGTCGCTACTATTCATACCTGCCGGGTGATGGCTTTGCTGAGCTCAACCTGGTGTCAACAATCGGCTCGGTGCTATTGGGTCTTTCTATGGTTCCGTTCTTGTGGAACGTCTGGATTACCGCTCGCAAGGGCAAGATTGTGACCTTGGATGACCCCTGGGGCTATGGCCGCTCACTTGAGTGGGCGACCGGAACTCCATTCCCACGCCACAACTTCACCTCGATGCCTCGCATTCGTTCAGAATCGCCCGCTTTCGACCTCAATCACCCAGAAGCAGCTTCGCCAGAGGCTAAAGCAGCAATTGCACAGAAGGGCTAACGCTTTTGAAAACTAATGCACGCCTTTTTTGGCTCCTCGCCGTCTTTTATTTGGTTGATGACGCCGGGTATGTAGTTTGGAATCAGGTCAGCTATGGCAGGCTAGAGCCCATCGGTACGGCAGCTATCGCCATGTTGGTGTTTCTCGCAGCATTCATTGCGTTCTATTTGGGCAACACCGCGAAAAACCAAGGTGTGGTGCCAGAAGATCGTCTTGACGCAGAAGTTGAAGACGGCGATTTTGAGCAGGGGCACTTCAGCCCCTACAGCTGGTGGCCGTTCTTCTTGGGAATCGGCTGCGCCTTGGCATTTGCATCGCTAGCAATCGGTTGGTGGTTGTTCTTCATTGCCTTCCCAATCGCAATGATTGCTCTGGTTCGTTTTGTCTATGAGTACTATTCAGGCGCAAACGCTCACTAATCACTCTGTTCTAAGACTCTCAACACTCTCAAAAGTGCCCTGGCTTCGGCTAGGGCACTTTGCGTTAACCGGCGGGTGCGGCATCAACCGGCGGGTGCGGTAACATCTTCTCGCGCCGAATCCCACTGCTTGGCAACTTGCCCCGCCGCTTCGCCCTCTCGTCGCGCGATTCATGCGTTCACTTTGATGGGGGAGCAGGCAATAAAAAAGACCCCCGGTCGCTAAACCGGAAGTCTTTTTTTGTCTTGAACTTTTAGTGGCTGCCTTCGGCTTTTCCACCCTCGAGCTGGTCGTGGTCGTGGTGTGATGCCGCCAACTCGGTCATGGTTACTGGCTCGACGCGATCCTCGAAATAGAACTTTGACCACGCTGAGCGCATCCGCGCTGCGAAGGTGATGCGACCGTTTGCATCTGGGGTGACAGCGATTGGACGGTAGGTTTTGTAGTCACTCAGCGCATACATCTCGAACTCGTCAACTGCCTCGTGAACCTCAACGAACTCACCGTGCGGCAGTCGAATGATGCGACCACTCTCACGGCCGTGAAGGGCAACCTCGCGGTCTTTGCGCTGCAAGGCCAAGCAGGCTCGCTTCGTGATGATGAAAGCAACAATCGGGGCAACGATCAATAGAACCTGAATCGACGTCAAAACCTGGTTGAGCGACAACATGAAGTTGGTGGCGAGCAAGTCGGTAGCAGCTCCAGACCAGAGCACCGCATAGAACGTGACTCCGGCGGCACCTATGGCTGTGCGGGTTGGAGCGTTGCGCGGGCGGTCAAGAACGTGGTGTTCGCGCTTGTCGCCGGTCACCCATGCTTCAAAGAACGGATACAGCGCAACAATCACGAGGAAACCAACACCGACGAGCATTGGCAACAGGATGTTCCAAGACCAGGTGTTACCCCAGGCGTCGACAACTTCGAGGTTGGTTGGCGCTAAACGCAGGGCGCCGTCAAGCCAGCCGATGTACCAGTCAGGCTGCGTTCCAGCCGAAACCGGTGACGGGTCGTAACCGCCATAATTCCAGACCGGGTTGATTGTGAAGTTTGCAGCAATCACCATGATTACGCCGAATACCAAGAAGAAGAATCCACCGGCTTTGGCAACATAGACCGGCATTAGAGGGTAACCAACAACGTTGGTGTCTTTCTTGCCTGGGCCCGAGTAGTGGGTGTGCTTGTGAATGACCACCATAAACAAGTGGATAGCCACGAAGACCAAAATCAACGCTGGAATAAGCATGATGTGAAGGCTGTATAGACGAGCAACGATGCTCTCGCCCGGGAACTCGCCACCAAATAGCAGTGATGAAACATAGGCGCCGATTACGGGTAGCCCCTTGATCATTCCATCAATAATGCGCAGGCCGTTGCCCGAAAGCAGGTCATCCGGAAGCGAATAGCCGGTGAATCCGCCGGCCATACCCAAAACAAAGAGCATGAAGCCGACAACCCAGTTGATTTCGCGTGGCTTGCGGAAAGCTCCGGTAAAGAACACGCGAAGCATGTGAAGGCCTGCAGCAGCTACGAACAGAAGGGCTGCCCAGTGGTGAACCTGACGCATTAGCAAGCCGCCACGAACCTCAAATGAGATGTCAAGTGTCGAGGCGTATGCGATTGAGACCTCAGCGCCTTTCAAAGGACCATAGACGCCGTCGTAAATCACCGGAGTCATCGCTGGCTGATAAAAGAACGTTAGGAATGTGCCTGAAATCAGAAGCACAACGAAGCTGTAGAGAGCAACTTCGCCCAGCATGAATGACCAGTGGTCCGGAAAAATCTTGCGACCGAATTCTTTTAGGATTCCTGCGACACCAACTCGCTCATCGAGATAGTTTGCGGTGTTTCCCAAGAAGGTGCCTTGTTTCTGAGTGTTAGTTGCGGTGCTCATTTATTTTGCCTTCCGTTCCCAGAAGCTAGGGCCAACCGGTTCTTCAAAGTCACCCAGCGCTACCAGGTAGCCTTCTGCGTCAACGTCAATCTTTAGTTGAGGCAAAGGGCGGGTTGCAGGGCCAAAAACCACTTTGCAGTCGTTTGTGATGTCAAATGTTGATTGGTGACACGGGCAGAGCAGGTGGTGGGTGTGCTGTTCATACAGCGCAACCGGGCAGCCAACGTGAGTGCAAATCTTTGAGTAAGCGACGATTCCGTCGTAGCCCCATGAAGCTTCTTTTTCACTGTGGATGTCTTTCGGGTCGAGACGAACCAAAAGCACGGCAGCTTTCGCTTTTTCTTCTAAGTGGTGAGGAACGCTTTCGATGCCTTCGCCTTGGAGACCTTCTGGAATAACGTGGAAAGCTGAGCCAACAGTAACGTCTGACGCTTTGATTGGTGAGCCGGTAGGGTCTTGAACCAGACGGGTTCCCGACTTCCACATGGTGTGGCGCAGGGCCGCAATCGGGTTGTTGCTGTCTGTGCCGTTGGACATATCGCGAAAGAACACAATTGCTGGCAGTGGGAACAGCACGAGAGCCCCGTAAAGACTGCGACGGATTAGCTTGCGGCGCGAGAAACCTGATTCTGAGTCGGCAAGCCTAATGATTTCGACAGCTCGAGCACGAGTTTCATCTGATCCGCGGGTTTGGTGGCGCTCTTCTGAAAC
The DNA here is from genome assembly GCA_041181225.1 of Actinomycetota bacterium. Lineage (GTDB taxonomy): Bacteria > Actinomycetota > Actinomycetes > Actinomycetales > Microbacteriaceae > Rhodoluna. The sequence goes on from JBEGPW010000089.1 coordinate 4,806, forward strand.
CTCAGCGTCTGGCATCAGCGTCTTTGCCCAGTGAACCGCGCCGAAGCCGATTCCGAAAAGACCAAGAGTCAAGCCGAGACCCAAGAAGAAAGTATTGTTTCTGACCGTGTCTAGGTTCTCTGCATCGAGCGGCCAAAAAAAGTAAGCAAAAATGGCAAAGATGCTGCCCAAGATTGAAATCACAAACAGCGCCGTCACCTGACGTGCAGCAGCTTTTTCGTGCTTGACACTCTTATCGGTCATGCGAACGCGGTGCGGTTCTATGCCTGGGTCGGCAATCGCGTCGCTAACGATGAGCCCTGCTCCCGAGCTGTAGGCGTATTCTTCTGCATCGCCTGAGCTAGGAACGAGCCCTTTAGAGTTTTCGCTCAATTAGTTACTCCTACTGGTTGAAAGTCAAAACTTGAGAGTGCTTAGTTTGATTTGGCGCCGAGCCATACGGTGATGCCAATGATGAGTCCGAACAAGAAAATCCACGCGAATAATCCCTCTGCAACCGGACCAAGATTTGCCAGTTCATAACCGCCCGGAGACTTGTTGGTCTGTACGTAGGTTAGGTAAGTGATGATGTCTTTTTTGTCGGTTGGAGTGAGGTTTGTGTCGCTGAAAACCGGCATGTTTTGTGGGCCGGTAATCATGGCTTCGTAGATCTCGCGTGGCTCTGCCTGAAGCAGGGCGGGGGCATACTTGCCCTGAGTTAACGCACCACCGGCACCGACTGCGTTGTGGCACATTGCACAGTTAATGCGGAATAGTTCGCCACCGCGCTCGGCGTTTCCGTTGGCCAAAACGGCAGCTTCGCTTGGAACTGCCGGGCCGGGTGCCAACGAGGCGACATAGGCGGCAAGCTCTAGAACCTGCTGCTCATTGAACTGAGGGGTTTTGGTCGGAAGCTGGGGGCCTGATCCCTGGCCGGGCATGCGCCCAGAGGCTACCTGAAAGTCAACTGAGGCTGCACCGACGCCGATAAGGCTAGGAGCTGCTGATGTTCCGCCCGCAGATTGTCCGTGGCAGCTTGCGCAGTTTGCCAAAAACAACTTCTTGCCGGCCGCGATGTTGTCGGCGTTTTTGTAAGGGTCACTAGCGTTAGCGCTCGTGACAGCGCCAGAAGCCACTGCATAGCCGCCGCCGGTTAGCAGTAGTCCGAGAGCAATTACAATCGCAGCTGCAATCGGGCTGCGGCGGGCTGAGTTCGCTTTGCGTTTAAAAACTGACATTTTGCCTTACTTGTTTTCTTTAGCCGAGAAATCTTTTATTTGAGAACGTAAATGATGAGAAACAGACCGATCCACACCACGTCTACGAAGTGCCAGTAGTAAGAAACCACGATTGCGCTGACGGCCTCTTTATGACCGTATTTTTTGACGGCGAAGGTGCGGCCAATAACTAGGAGGAATGCAATCAGACCACCTGTTACGTGGAGGGCGTGAAAACCTGTGGTCACATAAAAAATGCTTCCGTAGGAGTTTGATGAGAGGGTGATTCCCTCAGAGATCAAGCTGGCGTATTCCCAAACCTGACCAGAAACAAAGATTGCGCCCATTAGGTAGCTCAAGAAGAACCACTCCACGACGCCCCACTTGACCGGAGACCATCCGGTGGCCCGAGGCTGCATGCGCTCGGCGGCGAAGACACCAAATTGGGCGGTGAACGAAGAAGCCACCAAAATCAAAGTGTTTACCAGCGCAAAGGGAACGTTGAGGTTTCCCGTGGTGTTGGGCCACAGGTCACCCGACTGAGCCTTGAGGCTGAAGTAAACCGCAAACAGGCCGGCGAAGAACATAACCTCGCTGCCCAACCACACGATTGTGCCAACCGCGGTCTGGCTGGGGCGGTTGATGATTGGGGCATTTTGCTGTGTCAAATTCAATGAAGACATAGGTTAATAATAGACCTGCAATCGTTATCTTTTCGTCATAAAAGGGCGTGGTTCAGCGTTTTTGACCCTTAAACTTTTGCTATGAATCAACTTCTGACCTGGCCGACCGTTTTGGGCAAACTTTTGCTTAGGTCAGACCTTTCTAGGGCCGAGTCGAGTTGGGTAATGCAACAGATTATGAGCGGTGAAGCCACCGAGGCTCAAATGGCCGGGTTCATGATTGGGTTGCGCGCCAAGGGCGAGACCGTTGACGAAATCTCAGGTTTGGTCGACGTAATGCTAGAGCACGCACTCAAACTCACCACAGGAAACGACGCAATAGATATTGTTGGCACCGGGGGAGACCTAGTAGGAACCTTCAACGTCAGCTCGATGGCTTCAATCTTGAGTGCGGCGGCTGGCATCCCAGTTTTGAAACACGGCAGTCGGTCGGCTTCGGGCAAGACCGGATCGAGCGAAATGTTTGAGGTTTTGGGTGTCAACCTCGATTTGACGCCCGACCAGGTTGCCGAAGTGTTTACAAAAACCGGCATTACTTTCTTTTTTGCACCGGTTTTTCATCCAGCTCTTCGATTTGCCGGCCCGGTTAGGCGCCAGCTTGGAGTTCCAACCACTTTTAACTTTCTTGGACCGTTGGCCAACCCCGCTCAACCGGTCGCAACCTCATTGGGAGTTGCAAATGCTGAGATTGCGCCACTAATTGCCGCTGAAATGGCGGCTCGTGGCCGCACAGCCCTGGTTTTTCGTGGCGATGATGGGCTGGATGAGCTTACGACAACAGCAAAAAGCCGAATTTGGCAGGTTTCTGGGGGAGTGGTCAGAGATTTCACTCTTGACCCGCGCGATTTTGGAATCCCACTGGTTGAGGTTGAGGCCTTGCTAGGTGGCGACGCCGAATTTAACGCTCAGGTTGCCCGCGATGTTTTTGCGAGAAACCTAAATCACGAGAATGCCGAATATGCGGGCAAAATCGCCGCGGCTATCGACATCGTGAGGTTAAACGCTGCAGCTGGGGTAGTGGCTTATGAATTGGCTCGAGACGCCTCGCGCGCCGACGTTGACCTCAACCTGCGTTTCGAAGACGCTTTGGCAAAAGTCACTCTCGCACTAGAGTCAGGCGCAGCCGAGGCAAAACTCAGCGCTTGGATCACAGCGAGTCAGTCAGCCTAAAACCCTGGGGTCGGGGGCTCTAAGTATGTTTTGGAGAGCGCTGGAGCCAAAACTAACTTGACATAATGTTCATTATCGGCGTAAATGGGCTAGTTGGGAAGCAGGGTTTTCAGCTGCCCAGCTAAGCCGTGAGGGCCGACGCTCTCGCCGGTCTCAAGCAGCTCTGACACGCTCCACCATCGCCACTCCAAGACGTCGCGATGTTCGTCGGTCGTCCAGCCAGAGTTGTCGAGCTCAAAATCGTTGATGCGCAAAAAGAATATGGTGTCTGTGTAGGTTTGGTAATGAATTCCGTCAGACCAGTCCCAACGCCCAGAAAGCTGCAGAAACACTTCGCCCAAGTCACCTGGCGCCGCCTGAATGCCCGTTTCTTCTCGAAGCTCTCGAACTGCCGCTTCTAAGGCCGTTTCGCCCTCGTCGATTCCGCCGCCCGGAGTGAGCCATCTAGGTGGGAGGCCAAGCTCAGGGTCAAAATGCGTCTTGATTAGAAAAACTTGGTTTTGATCGTCGACCAGCAAAACTCGCGCTGTAGGACGATCTTTCACGTGAATTTTTTCGGTCACGGCTTGATTCTCCCCCGCATTCCGAAACCCCGCAAAGACAACTGCATCAGATATCCGATGCACAGCGCAAAAATGACGGTTCCCTCACGCACCTGCCCACCCATGAGCCAACCAATCGTCAACACCGTTCCCTCAAAAAGGGTTCGCACCAACCAAAATGGCCATCCTAGGCGACGTTGCGTGCCCACTATGAGTCCATCTCTCGGACCAGCACCAAAGTTGCTCGAGATATACATTCCTGTCGCAAAAGCGACTATCAGCATGCCCACGAGAAACTTAGCCAAGTTCTCTGGGTAGGTTGTGAACTTTGGCAGCAAGGGCATGAAGATATCGGCAAAAACACCAATCAGAACTGCGTTTAGCACTGTGCCGACGCCTGGGCGCTGTCTCAGAGGAATCCAGGCAACCATCACTAACGCGCTAACAACAACAGTTGAAAGCCCAAAACTGATGTGAGTTTGAACCGAGATTCCTTGAGCAAAAACATCCCAGGGCGCAATTCCGATTTTCGCGTCGACGAGCATGCCGATTCCAAGCCCATAAATGGTTAAACCCGCTAAAAGCTGAGCAAATCTGGCGAGTCTAATCACGGCTAATACTCTATTGGCTAAATCACTGACCTAGACTCGGTTCGAAATCAGCTTTTAAACGAGGAACCCAATGAACAGCCACTCCCCTGACTCGCTCCGCCCAAAGCCCAAGTACTTTGAGGGTGCGTTGCCGCGCGTTTTAGCGCACCGAGGTTTGAGCTTCGTCGGAGCTCAAGGGCAGCCAAGCATCGACGAAAACACGATTCAAGCTTTCATCAACGCTCAACAGGTTGGTGCTCAGCTCATCGAGTCAGACCTGCAAGTAACTAAAGATGGAGTGCCTGTGCTTTTTCACGACGACGACCTAGCTCGAGTCGCGGGAATCAACCGCAAAGTGCGTGACCTAACGCTTGTTGAGTTGCAAAAGGTCAGCTTGGAGTTTGGGTCACGCATTCCAACGCTGCGCGAGGCACTAATCGCTTTGCCGAACGCCAAATTTAACCTTGACTTCAAAGTTGCAGAAGCCATAAAACCCGCGGTTCGAATCATTGAGGAGCTTGAAGCGCAAGACCGAATTCTTGTTGCCTGCTTTAGCGACGGCAGACGTCGACAAGCACTGGCCCTGTTGAATAAGCCGCTGGCCACTTCGGCCGGTTCGCTCACGGTAATCAGGTTGTGGCTAGCCTCCAAGTTTGGCAATACGCGAGCCATCGCAAGGCTAGCCGAGGGCATCGACGCACTTCAGATTCCGACCCATTCTGGCAAAATCAACCTTTCCACACCGAAATTCATCAGGGCGATGCAAGACGCAGGTCTGGAACTTCACTACTGGACGATTAATGACCCGGCGCAGATGTTAGAACTGTTGCAACTGGGCGCCGATGGGTTGGTCACCGATCGAGCTGACCTGGCTGTTGAGGTCGTTGAAAGATTTCGGCGTTTTAGCCAATAACTGAGATTGGGGAACAATCCCCAGCCAGATGCGGTTGCAACCAGTAATCACGAGTTTCTGCCTTGACGGCAAAGTACTCGTCTGCGAAAGGACCCCCACAATGGCTCAACAATCAATGCGCGGAATGCGTCTTGGAACCCAAAGCTATGAATCAGAAGTCGGTGTGGTCTTTAGCGCTCGCGCCAGGCACAGCTACGTTTGTTCAAAGCGCCACCTGACCGAGATGGTTTTCTCAGCCGACGCAGATGTTCCAAACACTTGGACCTGCAAGCAGTGCTCAGCAGTAGCCACGCTTCAGGCCAATGGCCAAGATGTGATTTTTGAAGCCGCCGAAGAGAAAATTCCCCGCAGCCACTGGGAGATGCTACTTGAGCGCCGCTCCCGTGAAGAGCTTGAGGTAATTCTTGAAGAGCGTCTGGTTGAGATTCGCGCTCGCCGTTTGCGCCTCGAAACCGGCATCTAAGAATTCTACTTTCGGCTGTTTTTGAAGCCGAGACCCCACTTGGTCACCAGCCAGAGCGCTTCAACCACAATGTCAGAGCTCATCTTTGATTCGCCGTGCACTCGCTCGACAAAAGTGATGGGAACCTCAACAATTTTGGCTCCCGCCCGCCTCGATCGCCAAGCCATTTCAACCTGAAAACCATAGCCTCTAGCGGCAACACCGGTGAGATCCAGTTTCTCTAAAAAGCTGGTTCGATAGGCCCGAAAACCGGCTGTCATGTCGTTGATTCCGCTTCGGAGCATGATGTTGGCATAAGTGTTCCCCGTGCGCGAGATCAGCTTTCGCGAGAACGGCCAATTGACAACACTGCCACCCTTCACCCAACGAGAGCCAATCGTCAAATCGGCGGTTTGAGCTGCCTTGAGAAGAGCAGGAAGGTCCTCTGGCCGGTGACTTCCGTCGGCATCCATCTCAACCAAAAGTTCGTATCCACGTTCGATTCCCCATGCAAAGCCTGCTAAATAAGCCGCGCCTAGACCAGCTTTTTCGGTGCGGTGCATCACAAAGACCCTGGGATCGTTCGCAGCAAAATTCTCGGCAGCCTTGCCGGTGCCGTCAGGGCTGTTGTCATCTGCCACCAAAATGTTTACTTCGGGAGCCTTCGCCAGAATGCCAGAAACGATGATGGGTAAATTTTCAATCTCGTTATAGGTCGGAACAATGATTAGGGTTTTCAAGCCAAACTTTCTGGTTCTTCAACGTTTTTAGTTCTGAGTCTGCGGCGCGCCGCTAGGAGCAAGGCTAGCGCAAAGGCGAACAGTGAAAACAGGTTTGTCAAAAGCAAAAAAGGCGGATTCACCCAAAACGCCGGAGTTTGAGAATCTCTCAGCGGGAGGGTTTTTAGCATCACGCCGGGCTCAAAAGTCTGCAGCGAATCTATTACCTGACCATTGGGTAGATACATCGCCGAAACGCCTACGGTTGAAATTGCAACCAGCGAACGACCGGTTTCGATAGCGCGTAGTTTGGCGTAGGCCGCCTGTTGAAACATTTCAGCGCTTCGTCCGAAATCTGAAGAGTTAGTTTGAACCACTAAGACTTGCGCACCTTGGCTCAGAAGATTGTGGCTTATGTCGCCGATGGCGACTTCAAAGCAAATCTCGATGCCCAGCTTGGCTCCATCCAGATTAAAAATGCCTTCACGGCTTCCGGCCGAGTAGCCATGACTGATAAGGCCAACCAGGTCTGGAGCAAGTGAGTACCAAAACTCTCGATTGGGAACGTACTCTGCGAATGGAACCGGCTTTTGCTTGTCGTAATAGTCGCGCAGTTTGCCGTCGGGGCTATAAAAAAGGCTGGTGTTATAGACATTGTCGGCTTCATCAAATCGGTAGGTGCCCATGATTAGCGGCAAACCGAATTTCTTGAGAACAGACCGCACTTTGGAGGCCGCAATCGTCGAAGTTAGCGGGCTGAGGTCGCCGGAATTCTCGGGCCAAATAATCGCGGATGCCTTCGGAAACGCCGGGTCGGCGGCTTCTAGAAGCGGACCCAAAGCGTCGGTTGCGGCCACATGTTTGTCGAGGATTCCGCCGGGTGTCACGTTGCTAAACAGCCCGGCGTTGGCGTTTCCTTGCACTGCAGCCAACGTTATGGCGCCGGCTTCGGCCTCGATGGGCGGTTGCGTTGCGAGGGGAATCGCGAAACATAACGCTACCGCAGCGCCGGTAATTGCCTCAGCTCGCCAGCGACCCAGACCGGAGTTCGAGGTTCTTGGCGCGGCTGTTCGACGGGTTTCAAGCCAGGCGGGCACGCGCAACACGGTGAGTAGCACGATTGCCGCGATGAATGCAACAACGAAACTCAAAAAGTCGAAGCCACCCCAATAAACCCAGTTTGCCAGCGGAGATTCGCTTTGAGTCTGAGAAAGCGTCGACCATGGGAATCCGCCATAGGGAAATCGTGTCGAAGCCCATTCGCGCGAGGTCCAGAGGGTTGCCAGCGTTGCAGCCCCAGCCAAGACACCAAAGCGCTCTGTCAAAGGCCAAACCACGGCCGTGATTGCCATTCCCAACGCAAAAATCAGGGCTTCAAGAAGTGAAAGCGCCAGCCAAGGCACCGGTCCGAGATAAAAGCTTAGCCATGGCAGCTGTGCGCAATAAAAAGCGAAACCGCCGATTAGCCCGATGCCAAAAGCCGACCAAAACTTTAGGTGACGAATCGAAAACCAGAGCAATGGCAACGAAACAAAAACCATGGGCCACAGCCCGTCGGTGGGCCATGCCAAACTCGCTAGGCCGCCACCGAGTATTGCCCACAGCGCACGTGCCGGTAATCTGTAAATCGAAAATTTAGGTTTAGCCATAGTAGGAATAAGCCACAATTCCACGCTTCACTTTGTCGACCGCAGCTTTTGCAGTTTGCTTCAGTGGTTCTTCGGCAACACCAGCTATTTGGTCGAGCAGATCGATTATTTGTTTAGACCACCGGATGAAGTCACCAGGCAATAGATCAGCCATGTTCAACACGGTGTCAAGCCGGGCGCCACTCGCCCATCGATAAATCGGCATTGCCAAACTGAAATCAAGCGGTGAGGTTTGAGGCAGACTGTGTTCTCGGCTCATCATCTCAAGGTCGTGCCAAAGATCTTCGGTCTCTTGGGCGGCTGCGGCAAAAAAGCCTTTGGGAATCTGCGGTTCCATCGAGCCATCATCGCGCCGGGCTTCATAAACTAACGCGGCAGCCATCGACGCCAAGCTCGAAGGGTCGAGTTTTTGCCAAACCCCGTGACGCAATGATTCGGCAATCAAAAGGTCGCGGTCGCCATAGATGCGCGCTAGTTTGGCGCCCGATTCGGTAATCTCGAGTTCTTCGTGAGCGTCGCGGGTTAGGTATTCGAGATCCACCAACATTAGACAAATGCGGTCAAAAACGCGAGCCACCTGATTGGTGCGACCCTCGATTTGGTCAATGATTGCGTCGGTTTCGCGACGAAGTTTGTGCCAGCGCTCACCCCAGCGAGAGTGGGTTTCGCGCTCGGGGCAGCCATTGCAGGCATGAGACTTAACTCGACGCTTTAAGCCAGCCAACTGCTCTTCCTGGGCGTGACGACCCTTTGACTGGCGCAGGTCTTTTCCGCGTTGCTGACGCACATAGCCTGAGGCCAGGGCTCGCTCTAAATCGCTGATTTCGCGGCGCATCGCGGCATACTCGGCAAAATCACCGAGGTGACACTGCATTGACTCAGCGAACCCGGCGAGTGAGGTTTCACGGTCCCGAATGCCGCGTGCCATGCCAACAACCGAGCGGTCAGCTTGAAACTGTGCAAAAGACGTCTCTAGAACCTCACGAGCACGCTCGCGACCAAAAGCCGCGACCAGGTTGACCGACATGTTGTAGGTGGGCCTGAAGGGGCTGATGAGCGGATACGTGCGCTTGCTGGCAAGACCAGAAACCACATTGGGGTCTAAATTTCCCGACCACTGAATCACCGAGTGGCCTTGAGTGTCGATGCCTCGGCGCCCAGCACGGCCCGTCAGCTGGGTGTACTCCCCCGGCGTGATCTGCACGCGGCCTTCGCCATTGAACTTATCTAGGCGCTCCAGAACCACGGTTCGCGCGGGCATGTTGATGCCGAGCGCCAAAGTCTCGGTGGCAAAAACCACTTTGACGAGTCGTTTCAAAAAGAGCAGTTCGACAACGTCTTTAAAAGCGGGCAGCATTCCGGCATGGTGCGCGGCCACTCCCCTCTCGAGACCACTCAACCACTCAAAATAGCCGAGGGCTGCGAGATCTTCGTCGGGAATGTTGCGCACTTTTTCTTCGACGATGCGACGAATTTCGTTCCGGTCATCCTGATTGGTGAGACGAATGCTGCTGTGTGAGCTAGCTCTTACTGCAGCCTCGCAACCAGCGCGAGAAAAAATAAAAAAGATTGCCGGCAACATGTCTTGTTCGTCGAGAATCTCAACGATTTCGGGTTTGCTCAGTCTTTCGATGCGCGGGCCATCTAAACCGCGCCCGCCGCCTTTTGCCTGGTGGGGGCGGTATCCGCCCTTGCCCCCTCTGCCCCCGGTTGGGCGGGCAACCTGCTGACGCAGTTTGGTTTGATGTTTTTCAACCAGTTCTGGGTTTACAACTCCGAAGCCACTGCCAAACAGGTCGAGCATCTCGTCGCCAAACAGCACGTGCTGGTTGAGTGGCACCGGGCGATGCTCAGATACGATTACCGCGGTATCGCCACGAACTTCGTCGAGCCAAGCACCAAACTCTTCGGCGTTAGAAACGGTTGCGCTGAGCGAAACCACTTTGACATCGCGTGGAAGGTGCAAAATGACTTCTTCCCACACCGCGCCGCGAAAACGGTCGGCTAGGTAGTGAACTTCATCCATGACCACATAGCCGAGTCGAATCAAACTTTCAGAGTTCGCATAAATCATGTTGCGCAGAACCTCGGTGGTCATAACCACTATCTGCGCGTCACTATTGTTATTGACGTCTCCGGTGAGCAACCCAACGCGCTCATCACCGTATCGTTTTGCAAGCTCAGCGTATTTTTGGTTGCTGAGTGCCTTGATTGGTGTTGTGTAGAAAACTTTGAGGTTTTTTTCAAGAGCGAGGTGAATCGCGAATTCGCCCACAACGGTTTTTCCGGCTCCGGTCGGCGCAGCCACCAGAACCCCTTTACCCTCTGCCAAAGCTCGGCACGAAGCCTCTTGAAATTCGTCTAGACCAAACTCGAGAAGCTCCAAGAAGCTTATTAGCGATGCGGGTTGGCGGTTCTTTTTAGCTCGAGCAAACCTCTCGGCTGGGCTGAGTTCGGTTTCTGGGAGCGGGGTCATGCTCTAATTGTGTTCGGTTTCGCGCGCGGCCGCTGCCAATAACTCGGTGTTGCGCTTCGCAAAAATGCGATCGTTGATTGCTGCGATGCCCGCTGACGCAAAATAGAGCGTCAACATAGGAATCATCACTAGGAACATTGAAGTTGGGTCAGCCACCGGAGTCGCGAGCGCGGCAATGAGCGCACTGCTGAGCAAGGCAATCCGCCATCCTTTCAAAATGCCTTTCGCGGTGAGAACTCTTGCGATGTTCAACATCACCAAAATCACTGGCAAAACAAACGCGAGCCCAAAGACCAACAAAATTCGTACCACAAATAGCACGTATTCTTGAGCACTAATCAGGTTGGCGCTGCCGCTCGGCGTAAAAGACAGCAGGGTGTCGATGAACGCCGGAAAAGTCACCCAGGCGAGGGCGCAGCCGGCAAAAAATAATGGGATGGCCGTCAGCATAAACCCCAACGTGAATCGGCGCTCTCGTCGCTGAAGCGCAGGATTGATAAAAGCCCAAAGCTGATATAGCCAGAACGGGCTGCTGACGATGACGCCTGAAAAAATCGAAACCTGCATTTGCAGGTCGAAGGCTGCGGTAATCGTTGGAAGGTTTACCGTCGTGTTGCTGTGATGAACTTTGGCGTATTCGACGATAGGTCTTGAAAGAGCCTGGAATATCGGTTCGTAGAGGTACCAGCCGGCGATGGACCCGGCCAAGATAAACATCGCCGCAAAAAATAGCCGGCGTCTAAGTTCTTTTAGGTGCCCGCCAAGGCTCATGCGCCTTTCGCGGTTGTTAGCGCGTGCCACAGACTTTAGTTAGCTGTTGGTTTTGTGGTCATCGCCGGTTACGTCGGCATCGTTTGGCTTGGCTTTTTTGTCAGCGGCTTTTTCTTCGCTCATGGTGCGCATCTCTTTGCGAAAAACTCGCATTGATTCGCCTAGGTTTTTGGCCATGCCCGGAAGTTTTGGTCCGCCCCAAATGATCAAAACCACGACTGCGATCACGATAAAGTGCCAGCCTTCAAGACCTCGTAACATTTCAACCCGCTTTCACTTTGTATGCGAGTTTAAGTTTAGACTGCCGAACTAGGCTTCGGGTGATTCCAGTGGTTTACGACCTAGGGCTCTAAGCGCGTAATCCCTAACAATTTCGCGAGCAGCGACCGGCGCAATGACCTTGGCCGCACCCCCATAAACCGCAATCATTTTTCCGAGGTTGGGCAGGTAACCCACGCTGATTTCGATGCGTTTGACTTCTCCGTTGGTTCCTGAGCTTGAAATAATCTCAGCTTTGAAGTTGCCAATCAGATCGTAGGCCTCGGGAGAAACATCGAGTGTCACTATGGTGTCGTGCTCTGAGGCAACGTAAATGTCTTCACCGAGCTCCAGGGACTGCGCGTCTGTGCTCCAACCGCTGTCTAAAACTTTTGAGTTTCGCATTCGATCCAGCCTAAAACTGCGTTCCTCTTTGCGCAGGTGGCAATAACCGCGAACCTGCCAAATCTGATCGTTTGATTCGAGCCGGATCGGATCAAACTCACGCTGGGTCATTTCATTTTTGCTGTTCAAATATTCAAAGCTAACGCGCTTTTCGGCGTTGATTGCCTGCCGCATTTTGGCAAAATCGGCGTCGATTGTGCCAGGAACCACCGCGACCGCCTGAGAAACCGATTGAAGTGTGCCTTGGCGCAAAATGTCTATCAGATCTTGAATTTCAGCTTTGTCTTCAGGAGCGGCCACCGCAGCCATAACCGAGAGCCCAGAGGCCAAAGCGGCGGCTTGACTTGCAGCTAGGCGCGGGTTTCCGTCGAGAATCAGCTGCGAGTGCAAATCTACCGTGTCGTCTTCGCGCCAGTCTTCGTTGATTGACAGTGCCCAATCCCAACCCGCCTCAGAGCTACCCGTGGTAGCCAAGAACATCGCTGAAACTGCTCGGCGAATTTCGTCTTCGGCAACGTCGAAATGTTCTGCCAGCTCAGGAATTGTTCTCGAAAAGTTCGCCGATAGATAGGTGGTCATTGCAATTATTAGGTTGAGCCTAGCGTCGGCTGTCAGAGCTTTTCGAATTCTTTGCTTAGTCATGGTGAAGCTCGACCACCTTTTCAAAACCGGCTTCAATAATTTCGCGAAGTGCAACCGGGCGAACTACTTCGATGTCTCCGGCATATTGTCTAAGGTCATCTGCCAGCAGGTAGGCATCCATGAAGTTAAATGAAACCTCATCGGGTTTTTCGTGGGCGACATCGTCCATTTCGAAGCGGAACCAAGCTTCGGTTTCGGGTTTTACTTTGAGCGTAGCTACGTTTGATTTGATGAAATCTTCGAGACTCGCATTTGCCAAATCAAGTTCAGTTTTGGTCGGTGGGTTCTTTTCACCTGGAACCAACTCGACGTCGGTGATGATTCGACGCAACAAGAAACTGCGGGCCTCTTTTCGGACCAAGTCAAAACCTAAAACAAGCCATTGCCCCGAAATGTTGTGAAGTTGCCAAGGGCGAAATTTGCGCGACTCGACCTCGGTTGAATCAGGTTTGCGGTATCCAAAACCAACCTCGATGCCTCGTTCTATGGCTTCGGCGAACTTTGCAAAACTCGGGTGATGAGTTCGAATTCGCGGGGCTAGGGCAGCTAGGTCGCTGACATCCGCGATTTCACCGAGACCCTTGATTCGCAGGGCAGCGTTCGCAGCCTCGCGCGACAGAGCCGCCTGTGACCAAACTGTTGAGGCCAGATTCAACAGACCAACTTGCTTAGGGCTGAGGGTTAGGTTCTTTGGCCACAGAAACTCTTGCTTTGGAACCTTGTAATAAAAGTCCTGATTGTTTTCAAGCGCCGAAGGTGGCTGAAACGCAATCCATGGAATGCCAGCAGCCGATAGAGCAAGTTTGTCGCGCTCAAATAGTTTTATGAGAGCCGTATTCTTTTGGCCACGTTCGTAATCTGACGAATAACCCGCTACGCGACTAAAAATCTCATCACGGTTTAGCCCCTCTCGAGTGAAGAGCAGAGCGCAGGTCAGATTAAAAAGTCGAGATGCTGCATCGACTTTTTCAATCATTTCTCCCCCAATTTTTTTTTGCTAGTACTTTCCGAGAATGTCGATAACGAACACCAAAGTTGACTTAGCCGGAATGCTCTGCTGTTCTGCGTCACCGTAACCTAGGGCCGGAGGAATCACAGCAACCACCTGTGAGCCGATTTTCTGACCGACTAGAGCCTTTGAGAAGCCTTCAATTAGTCCGGTTCCAACTGTTAGGTCAAGCGGCTGGCTTGCCCAGCTGCTCTGAACCATGGTGTGCTCTTCGTTCCAGAGGTAAAGCTTGTAGTGAGCCAAAATGTGGTCTCCGGTTTTTAGCTCAGCACCTGCGCCTTCAACCGAAACATACTCTTCGAAACCGGTTGGGGCTTGAACATTGCTTGGGAAAACGAGGCCGGGCTCACCGGTGGTAGCCGAGCGAACCGCCGATGGAATTCCAGAAACCGCAGACTTCTCAGGGCCGGTTGCGCGAGGCAAGAACACGTTGATTAGATCGAGCACTAAAACGATTGATTTTGGGCCCTGACTGGTCGCATCGGTCTTTAGAGGAAAAACTCCAGCGACTCGCGAACCGACACGGTGACCAGCAAACACAGAACAAAGGTTGATTTGAGGAGTCTGGTCGTCAGATGCCAGAGTGGTAACGGCGTTGCTTCGGTCGAACTTCGTCAAGAATCCAGAAGATTCTGGATAAGCTTCGCCGGTTTGCCCATTGATGGCCGCAATCTCAAACGTGACGGTTTGGTTGCCGGTAAACATCGCGCCTTGACCTTCGTTGACCAGGTGAACCTCTGGCTTCTTTGGTGTTAGCCCTGGTTTGAAAGTAACTTTTGGAACCCCCGAAGTGCCCTTAACCACAAGGCTCTTAGACAGGTTGCCGTCTGGGTAGGCCTCGCACTTTTTAGGCAGAGAATCAAACATCGCAATCGCAGCCTGTTCTGGGGTCTGTGCGGTGCAGCCAGAAACTGAGAATGCAATGGTCAGGGCGGCAAAGATGCTAAGAAGCTTTTTCAAGAGATTTACTTTCGTTATTCAGTAGCAATAGTTTACAGAGCAAAGGTGAATGGTTTAGGGCTTATTTATTCAATGTTTGAGCTATCTGAATCGTCACTTAACATTTCGACTCTCGCTTCAGCCGCCGCTTGTGCGTTTCGAACGGTCTTTCGAAGCTTTTTATCGCTCACTTTTCGTTGACCCAAGTGGTCAGGATTCCAGACGGCGATGTCTTCGTCGGCAAAATCTGGTTTTACGCGGCCTTTGAATTGAGGCAAAATCGTTCCGTCTGCGAGGCGACGTGCGGTGATTAGAAACCCGGTGTGCCCAATCATGCGGTGTTCTGGCCTGACTGCGAGGCCTTGAAGGTGCCAGCCACGAACCATAGATTCCCAGGCTTCAGGCTCTGCAAACAGGCCCGATTCTTTCAGCGCTTCAGAAAAACGCGAGAGCTGAGTGACAGTGGCAACGTATCCGAGAATCAGCCCACCGGGAACCAGCGCTTCAGCACACGCCTCAATGCATTCCCAAGGCGCGAGCATGTCTAGAACGATTCGGTCAGCCTCGCCTTTGCCAACTTTGCTCGGCAACTCAACCTGCAAATCGCCGAGGTGAATCTGCCAGTTTTCTGGAGCTTCGGACATGTTTGTAATCACGTTGGCTCGAGCTACATCGGCAAATTCGGCTCGACGCTCAAATGAATCTAATCGACCGGTAGGACCAATGGCACGCAAGAGGTACATGCTCAATGCGCCAGAGCCTACGCCAGCCTCAACCACTCTGGATCCCGGAAAAATGTCGCCAAATGTGACAATCTGGGCAGAATCTTTCGGATAAATAATCGCTGCCCCGCGAGGCATCGACATCACGAAATCTGTCAACAACGGTCTAAAGGCTAAGTATTCAACGCCATTCGCATTAGCGATCACAGACCCCTCTGGCTTGCCGATTATGTCGTCGTGATTGAGGTTTCCGCGGTGAGTTCCAAAGGCGGCACCAGCCACCAAAGTGATTGTGTTGAGTCGACCCTTGGGGCCGGTCAACTGCACTTTGTCGCCCTCACGAAATGGCCCGGTTGGCAATTTATGGTTCTTGGTCGTCATGGGTTCCTATTCAAATAACTGTTTCAAGTCTGCCAGAGTTACGCCCTCAAGCGTCGGCCAGAGAATTCGGCCCTCAATTTCTTCGAGTTTTACCAGGTTGGGCACGCCGATTGCCTTAGTGCCGGCAGCTTCTGCCGAAGCTAAGCCCGGAATCGAGTCTTCGATTGCGATGCAATCTGCTGGTTCAACCCCAAGCAGCTCGGCGGCTTTTAAATAAGCCTCAGGATGAGGTTTGCCAAACTCAACTTCATCGCCGGCAACAATCACGTCGAACGCTTCAAACCCTACAGATTCGGCGACAGCGAGTGCCATGCGGCGCATACTCATGGTTACCAGTGCGGTTTTTATGCCGGCTTCTCTAAGCTCAAAAAGCAGTTCGCGCGCTCCTGGCCTCCAAGGCAACGCCACTTGCAGTTGTTCGATCACCACCGCAGTCAAACGATCGATGATTTCGTCTGGGGCCAAGGCGCTTCCGAGCTTGCGACCGATAATCACCGAAGACTCATAAAGGCTCATGCCGATTAGATCGATGCCGTCAGCCTGATTCCACTCTGCACCATGTTCATCGGCGAGTTTTCGCTCAGAGAGCATCCAATAGTGTTCTGAATCTACGAGGGTGCCGTCTAAATCGAAAAGCACCGCTGCTGGCAGCTGAGAGTTAGCCATAATGGCTTAATTTTAGTCGCAAGCTCCGGCTAGGAGTTTTGTGGGCAATACCGACGCTTTGGCATAGAGTTTTAGTTGACCTAAACCAGACGAGGAACCGTTGAGTAACAAAATTTTTAGTGGCCGCACACTTATTGTTGCCTTTGAAGGCTGGAACGACGCCGCCGAGGCCGCCAGCGGTGCCGCTAAATATCTGGTAGAAAAAACCGGCGTGGAATCAGTTGCGATGGTCGACCCTGAGGATTACTACGATTTTCAATTCGCACGCCCATCGGTGTTTTTTGACGAAAGCGGCGACCGCAAGTTGAGTTGGCCAAACACCGAGATGTGTGCGCCCACTGCGGCAAGTCGAATAGCGAATCCGGAGTTTGCAAACATCCACGTGATGATTGGGGTTGAACCATCTCGACGTTGGAGGGGCTTCACCGATGAAGTTCTCGAAATGGTCGTCGACCGCGAAATCGACAACGTCATTTTCTTGGGTGCGATGCTGGCCGAGGTTCCACACACTCGCCCGATAGCGGTTAACTCCACCAGCCAAAATGAGGCGGTTCGAGAGCAACTTGGTATTGAACGAAGTCGATACGAAGGCCAAGTGGGCATTTTGACCGTTTTAGGCCAAGCTTTTGAAGCAAATAACATTGCCACGATTGCTCTTTGGGCTTCAGTGCCCCACTACGTTCACAACACGCCTTCGCCAAAAGCGATGTTGTCGCTGGTTGCTGAACTTGAGAAGCTTTTGAACCTCAACTTTGACCGCTCAGATCTCGCTGAACAAGCCTTCAGCTGGGAGCGCGGAGTCGACGAGGTTTCACTAGCCGACGATGAGATGCAGGGATACATCGCCGAGTTAGAAAAGAAGCATGACGAAGCTGAGTCGGAACAGGCAAGCGGGGATTTTTTGGCGAACGAGTTTGAGAAATTCTTGCGCCAAAATGAGGGTGAAAACCCTGATTCAGTCGAACCTAAATCTGACTAGGCTTGCCAGCCGCCAAAAATAAGCATCGCGAGCACAAAGAGCCCGACCGCTACGCGCCAAATCACAAACGGCAAGAACGACCCGCGGTTTAGATATCGCAGCAGGCCGGCTATGACAGCGAAGCCGACAACAAAAGAAATGGCAGTCGCAACTGCTGTGGCCACTAGCAAATCGCTCGAGAGGTCTTGATAGGTTTTGGCAAACTCATAAAGACCGCTTGCAATCACGGCCGGAATCGCTAACAAAAAGCTGTAGCGAGCGGCTGCTTGACGGGTGTAGCCCAGCAGGAGTCCAACCGTGATGGTTCCTCCTGAACGCGAGACTCCAGGAATAACCGCCAAAGCTTGACCCAAACCAAACAGGATTCCGTGCTTTGGGGTCAACTGCTCGATGTGTCGGTGTTTCTTGGCAACGGCATCGCTAACGCCCAAAATTAAACCGAAGACAATCAACGTTGTCGCGATAACCCAAAGGTTTCTCAGGTCGTTTTCGATGAAGTCTTTAAACGCCAACCCAATCACGATTACCGGTAAGCTGCCGACGATGATCAGCCAGCCAAGACGGGCATCCGTGGCCATTTTTTCGACTTTGCTCTTCGAAAAAGAATGACCGACTGAAATAAACCAAGCTTTTGAGATGCGAACGATATCGCGCCAAAAATAGACCAGAACTGCCAGTTCGGTGCCAAGTTGAATGGTTGCGATAAAGGCCGTTAGTGCGGGTTTAGAAAGCGACCCCACACCCAGCAGGTTTTCGACTATTTGAAGGTGGGCGCTCGATGAAATTGGAAGAAACTCGGTGAGTCCTTGTACGATTCCAAGAACTATCGCCTCAAAAAGCGTCATTCAGCGTCGTCTTCGGCAAGATCAAAAGGCAGGTACTCTTCGAAATTCTCGCCCAATAGTTCTTCGTAGTTCAAGAAGGCATCTTCGACCTGCAGATAGGCAGTCTGAACCGATGGGTCTTCTGGGCTGCGGCGAGTGGCAACCGCCTCAAAGTGCTTTTCGAGTGCGGCAATGAATATTCGAAGCGCCATGCGAGTTTCTTGAGCCATAACCCCAAACTACCTCGAGTTGCCCTCTGTGGCTAGTAACCGGTGGTGTTTCGACGCAAAGTTTTATAGCGCCGAGGCTTAGTGGTATTCTTTTAGATTGTTGCTGTGAGCTTTTGCTCACTCACCACTCGTCCGGGTGGCGGAATGGCAGACGCGCTAGCTTGAGGTGCTAGTCCTCTTATGAGGGTAGGGGTTCAAGTCCCCTTTCGGACACGTTTGCTTTGAGACAGCTAACAGTGCTCCTGGGTTCGCCCGGGCAGCATGAAACCCCGCTTCTTTCTATGGCCTAGGCCTTGGTCAGCAGTGGGGTTTTGCAATTATTCACTGTATGAACAGCCATTAGCCTAAAAAGGCTATTCTTTTTGCTCTAGTGTCTTGAATAAGATTCAACGAGTAAGGGGGCTATTTTGAATAAGTTATTTGCTCTAAGGCCGATTGCGCTCATGTCGACGTTGGTTGTCTCAATCTGGGGCCTCACACCCGCACCCGCTAGCGCGGCACCAGAGGGCGTGACAATTTCAGGCAAAGTCGTTGCAACCTCAGCAAACAGTGACCCTGCGGCACTAGAAGGAATCAGCGTTGATTTCTTGATCGGCGCGGACAGGCTGATAAGTGCGGTTACCGACGCAACAGGCGCATACACAATTTCAGTGCCCTATTCTCCCAGGGTTCGGCTGGTGGCATCGATGCACAGCCCGCTGTCAAGTGATGTTTTTCAGTACGTCCAAGAAAAAGCCGGCTTCAACCAGATCGAGAAATCAGCAAATGGAATTTGGTTTTCGGGTGAACCAATAATCTCAATCGTGAATGTATCCCCAAACGATTCTGCAATCGCCGACCAACAAATCGAGTTTCCCCTAGCAGCAGGTTATGGCAAGATTTCTGGTCAGACAAAAAATGAGTCGGGAGACCCGCTCAAAGTGATGCCGGCAGGCCTAGCTGGGTATACCCCTCAAGAAGCAGTGGTCAATGTCTATGATTCTGATGGAACTCTTTTGTCTCAAGTTCAAGCAAAAGATGGTGCCTATGAAGTGGCTGAAATGCCAGGGACCTATTACCTGAGCGTCGGGGACTCTCGGCTAAGCGTGGCAAAACAGTTTTATGGCTCGGTTCCAGAACTCTCACAAGCAACGCCGGTGTCAATCACAGCCGGCGCAGAAACCACTGGCATTGATTTTCGCGCAGCGGAATTAAGTTTCTTTCAGGGGTCAGATTTGTATGCAGCCAATGACGGAACAGATGCGATTGTCGGCCGCAGGATTGGCGTCAAGGTCGATTCGGCAGCCGAACCAGGTTCGACACTCACCATAGCTTGGCAAAACGTGACGTGCCCAGGAGACACGTCTGTCGTGCTGATTCCGTCAGAATGCACTTACGTTCCAATTGCGGGGGCCGTCACAACAATTCTCAGCCCTCCCGCAACCGCCACGTCATCATATTTGCTCAAGAACAGCGATGTGGGCTCGAAAATCGGCGTAATCGCCACTCTGACAAAGCCAGGCTTTCTCACGCAAACCTACCAACTGGTTTGGCTGACCGTTTCTGGCCCCATAAAAGTTCTGAGTGCTCCCAAGATCAGTGGCTTAGTCAAAGTCGGCAAAACTGTAAAAGCCGTTTTGCCAAAACTACGTGGCATAACACCTGATTCATACGATTATTTCTGGCTGAGTTGTGATTCTGCAAAAAAAGCAAAAACCGCCTCATGCAATTCGGTTTCATCTGACACAACTTCTAACACGAGTTTGAAAGTGCCCAAGTCGCTCAAAGGCAAATATTTGGTCTTGCAGGTCTGGAGTCATAACAACGCGAATCAAACTCGAATCATCACCATCTCAGCCGGTTCTAAGGTGAAGTAGGTCAAGCCATGTCAGATAAAAACTTTATTTCAAAAACTTTCTCGGTGTTATCGGCAACATTAATTCTGCTTGCTTCGTTCTGGGTTTCTAGCCCTGCTCTTGCAGCCAGCCCGAACTTAGCCTCAATAAGCGGCAAAGTGCAGGCCCAAAATGGCTCTGGAAGCCTTCAAGATTTAGTGGGCGTGAATGTTGGTGTCGAAATATTGGGCGGCGGGGGTGTTCAGCAAAGCCAGTTTGTTAGCGAAGTTACATCGGCCGAAAATGGCTATTCCTTTGAAGGTCTGATTCCAGGAACCTATCGGATTTACATCGACCACACTGTCGACCCGCAATCGCAATCTAAGGTCGATTTTGCTTCGGGCCAATTTTCGCTTGATGCCATCGGAAATGCCTATACCGCAAAGCCGGTCTATCGCTATTTTAAGGTTGGTACTAGGACCGAACATCTAAACCTCGACTTGATTGCCAAGTCGCAGACCGAAACCGGCACTGTCTCGGGAGTCTTGAAAGACAGCGAGGGCGCTGCACTATTGGACGGTCCTGCGGGAGCAAAGGTGCCGGCCAGTATCGAAATTCTTAATTCTGCCGGCGAAGTTGAGCAAACCGCTTTAGCGAATGAGTCGGGCGAATATTCGACAACTTTAAACGTCGGCAGATACAGTGCCAGAGTGGGTTGTTCTTCGAAAGGTTTTGTCACCTGCACCTATCTCGGCGGCGCCTCGAGTTTCGCCGAGGCCTTGGAGTTTGACGTCACAGCTCAAGCTGATACCAGAAACCTAGATTTTTCTGCCAAGACTTTAAAAACGCTTAGCGTGCAGGATCCCCGCACCTATTACAGCGAGATGCAGGCGTTTCTGGGCGACACAGTCGAAGCCTTTAGCGACGAACGCATTACCGAGCCGGTGCAAATCTCTTATAGGTGGTTTAGCACCAGCGGTCTCGATTTACTGTATGGCAGAGAACCTAAAGCCGTTGAAGGTGAAACCTCGAGGATGTTTACGATTCCCGCCGGAATGAAGCCAGCTCTGATATTTGCCGAGGTGACTTATTCTCTAGAAGGCTACGCGCCAGTCACAAGCACGTTGACTCGAAACAGTCAGACCATAACGAACTCGGGATTTAGCGCGGTCGGCTACTCACCAAAGGTGTCTAAAGTTTCTAAAGTGACTCAGATATCAAAACCAAGGGCAATCGCAAAGCTTACTTTTCCGATTGTCACTCACTTCAGTTCGTTAGAGGCACCTCAAAAAGGCGCATTCTGGTTCATTTGCAAGACGACCAAATTTACCTTTGACAAGTATTCACTCGAGCTTTCTGGCGGCGGTTGTAAATCGATTGGCAACGCGGATGACTTTACCAAAGACAATGTGGTGATTCCCAAAGGCTCAAAAGGCAAATACCTAGTCGCCAGCTATTTCTTGCAAAATAATGACTACATGGTGTGGTCTGGCACTACCAAGCCGCTGAAACTCAAGTAGCGTAACTGCCTCGCCTAGCGAGAGCCCTCTAGGTTCGTCGGGGCGCAGCCGACACCATTTTGGCAACCGTAGATTTGTCGCCGACGAGCACAACGTATTCAACGTTGCGCTGATGCTTGGGTTGGCCGACTTTCTCGCCGGAGCGGTTGAAAATGCCAATCTGAGCACCCACGTAACGCTTGAAGTCGACTTCTATTAGTTTTACACTCCCCCGCGGCTCGCACATCGAAATCAAGTCGTCTTTGGTCAGCCAACTCTCGTTGTTGTAACTCAAAATCAAAGTATCGGCATTCACGTCTTTGATTAGCTGGTCGATTGAAGTTCGCAGTTCGCGTTTTGAGTTGAAGGCGCTTTTGGTCGCTGGGTCTCTCACGTCGATGCGCTTATTGGCGATTCCGTAGGCTTCAGGAGCATCCCAACGCACTAGGGTTTCCCAAATGTGGTAGTTGGCAAAGTAGCGGTGCTGGTTATAGGGCGGGTCGAGGTATGCCAGGTCGACGGGCGGCAGGGTTGCGGCCAACTCGAGCGCGTCACCCAGATAAGCAAAACCTTCGCCTGCGATTAGTTCTGGGTCGCGCATTTCGAGGTCTTTGAAACTTCTGGTTGCCCAGCTCTTGAGAAAAGCCATTTGCAAACCGGTCGTGCTATCGACTCGGTCACTCGCCAAAATCAGCGAGGTTAGCAGCGGGTGGTACATCCAAGTGTCTTTGAATTCGGCCTCGATGCGGTTGCGAATTGCGTCGATCTTGGCACCGTTTTTTGGCTGAAAATAGCGAGCGTCTTCACAAAAAGTTTTAGTGAAATACCCTGCATCGCCGGGAGTCGAGTTTAGGTCGGCTAGAGCAGCGGTCAGCTCGACCTGGTTAGCAGTGCTGCCGTCTAGTGAGATCCAGGTGCGCGAAAAAACCTCAGAATAGCTGGCGAGATCAACCGCAGAGACAGTTAGCCCCTGGCGTTTAAAAGCTTGAGCAACTCGGGTCGTGCCCGTGAAAAGGTCGAGGGCGGTTCGGGCTCCGCTAGCCTCGGCGAGAGCCGACAACAGAGGCACAAGAGTGCGCTTTGAGCCCAAATATTTAATCACTTAGAAACTTTCTGCTGAAGTGTTAGTTTGCCACGAAAGTTAGACTGGTAACGATGGTTGACCTAACGACTCTTGAGCAGCCAGACGACGATTATGAATCCCCCGCGCTTTCGGCCGCTGCTCAATATGGGGTCGATTTTGTGCGAGAAAAACTTGCTGGCAAAAAACTAGTTCTGCTCAGCGGCGCTGGATTGTCTACTGATTCAGGAATCCCCGACTATCGCGGTGAGGGCCGCGTCGCGAGGCATCCGATGACTTTTGATTCTTTTATGCAATCTGACGAGGCTCAGGTGCGCTACTGGGCCCGCAGTTTTGTGGGTTGGAGCCGCATTGCGATGGCGAAACCAAACGCAGGCCATTTTGCGATAGCTCGAGCCGAAAGCCTCGGTCACATTACCAAAATCATCACCCAAAATGTTGATGGGCTGCACCAGAGCGCCGGAGCTAAAAAAGTTATTGAACTTCACGGCAGCCTTGCGCAGGTGCGCTGCATGAAGTGTGGCAACCAGATTTCAAGAACACTCATGGATGATTTGCTCACCCAACTGAACCCAACCATCACCAAAAACGATAGCTACGAGTTCACTCCTGACGGTGATGCCGAGGTGGATGTGCCTGAGGATTTCAAGGTTCCCGGCTGCCCAAAATGCAGCGGCGTTTTAAAGCCCGACGTGGTGTTCTTTGGCGAAAGCGTTCCCTCAGAACGTGTCAGTGACTGCATGGCTGCGTTAGACGCCGCCGACGTGCTTTTAGTCGTCGGAACCTCGTTGACAGTGAATTCTGGAATGCGATTTGCTAAACGGGCCGCGGTGACCGATAAACCCATAGTTATCGTGAACATAGGCCCGACCAAAGCCGATGAGCTTGCGTTGGCAAAAATTGAGGCGAACACTTCGCTGGTTTTAGAGAGGCTTTTGATTGACTAACACCGTTGTCGGGCTATTGCGCCACGGCCAAACCGATTGGAACATTGACTTTAGGCTTCAGGGCATCGCAGATATCCCTTTGAATGCAACCGGCGTTGCCCAGGCCGAAGTTGCCGGTTTGCTAATTGATGGCGATGACTGGGACGTGCTGCTGACCTCACCGCTTTCAAGAGCAAAGGCAACGGCCGAAATCGTAGCGAAATCGGCTGGTTTTGACCTGATTCACACTGAACCGCTCTTGCTCGAGCGTTCGTTTGGAGAAGCCGAGGGTCTTCTCTATGAAGAGTGGAAAGCCAAGTATGAAGACACCAACCTGGTGCCGGGCGCTGAAACCCTTGAGGAGCTTGAGGCCCGCGCATTGCTGCTGCTAGAAAAACTAGCCGCGGATTTTTCAGGTCAGCGAGTGCTCACGGTTTCTCACGGTGCCTTGATTCGCAAACTGATTCGAATCGTAAGTAACAAAACGCTGCCTCGCGAAGGTGAGCGACTGGGCAACGCGAGCCTCAGCGTGTTGGTGCATTCAGAAGGGGTCTGGTCAATCGCTGACTACGCCCCTGCGACGCTACAGGCGAGCGATAACTCTTAACAGGCTGGCTGCCGAATCGTTCCAGTCGAAGCGCTTGGCCCGGCTCAGAGCCTCAGTCGAGCGGTCCAACCATGCCCGGTTGGTTTCAATTTGTTTCACTTTGTCAACAAAGTCTGACGCATTATTTTGGTTGAAATAAATGGCAGCCGACCCGCCGATTTCACGAAAGATTTCGATGTCGCTGACCACAATTGGAATGCCTCGCGACATTGCCTCGACCAGAGGAATGCCAAAACCTTCGTCTTGAGAGCCGCTAACCAAAGCCACGGCACCCTCAAGCTGCAGGTGATATTCTTCGTCGGTGACCCCGTTGTGAAAAATAACTTTGCCTCCGGTTGGGTCGACGAGCGACTGCAGCGCGGCTTTTCTTGCCCCAGAAATCTTGCTCAATAGGTTCAACTCGTAGTTGGGCAGTTTGCGCATTCCTGCGATTAGCACTTCGACATTTTTGTAGTCCATGAAGCTGCCCATATAAACCAGACTCTGCGGGCCGGTCGGACGACGAGCTGGTGCTGCAGCAATCGAGCTATCGGTCGAACCAGCTGCGTTGTAAATCACCGAGATTGGGCGCTTGGTGAGACGGTGTCGCTGCATGAGCTGCTTGGTGCTCTCAGAAACGGTTGCGACGGCGTCGGCACGGTTGAGTAACCAACGTTGCGGTGCATAACTCAGGTGATAAAGACGCCAGAGCAGTCGAATCGCGGCGTTGAAACCGGTCGGAGGGGTCTTGTGGTTGTAATAAATCAGGTCGTGCAGAGTCAAAATCAGCTTATATCGGCGCCCCCAACTGCCCATAGTCTGCATTGGTGAAAACACTATTTTGGCGCCAGCTCGGTTTAAAGTGCGCGCCACAAACAGCTCTCGCCATGAGGTCGGGTCGCAGGCCATGATGTGTTCTGTGCCGCTGGGTAATTTTTCAAGTTGCCGCAAGTCGCAAATCACCGCGGTGACTTGTGTTTTTGAACTCAAAGCGGCAAACAAACCCGCCGAAAACCTGCTGATTCCGTCGTGGTGGTCGACTCTGATGTATCGGGCATCAAAAAATAACTTGGATGTTGTCATGGCGTCGACTCGAGGAATTCGGTGATGATTTCGGCGGCAAGAAATGGCTCTTCGTAGTGAATTAGGTGACCGACACCACCGATCTGATTCAGCTGGGCATTGGGGAATATCTCTTTCACTCGGTGTTGATCGGCAACCGAGGTGATGTCGTCTTTCTGCCCAATGATGAGCAGGGTTGGAATGGTAATTTTGGCAGCGTATTCGCCAACGTTATGACTCACCGATGCGGTAAACCCTTCGCTCGCCACTCGGCGGTCGCTGAAGTTGCTAAAGTTTTCGTCGTGCTCTCGGTGAATCCACCGGCGAAGTTCGGCGTCTTTAGTCTTGGCGAGCAATGCGCTCATGAATCGAACAATCAACGGGCTGGCTAGCAGGGCGTTGCCGGCCCTAACTGGCAACGAGCTGCCCATCCAATAATAAAAAGCAGTGAGCTTCGTCATTATGCTTCTAGGCCCACTAAGCGCTGGGGTTGAGACCGGATTTATGAGAATCAGGCTTGCCGGCTTGGCGAGCCCTTCGGCCACAGCAGCCGCAACCACAATCGTTCCAAAAGAATGGCCAAGCAGCGCGGTTTCAGCGAGTTTTATTTGGCCAGATGTTTCAAGAGCAGCTAGAAAATCACCCACCCAGCGGGCATATCGGTCGATTGAGTGAAATTCGTCGAATTCTTCGGATTCTCCAAACCCTGGTAGGTCGGGAACAATGACGTTTCGATCGCTTAGCGAACCGACGATAGCCTCGAGGCCGTGGTGGTTGCCGCGATAGCCGTGAATCATCACGATGGTTTCAGCGCGGGCAACCTGACTCGCTTGGGTCTTGCCTGGGCTAGATTGGCCCGCTTCAGCCTCATAAACCCAGTAGGCGGTGCGTTTGCCGGCGATGATGACCGATTTGGCCCTGCCCCGCTCTTTAGCGAGTTGCGAAAGCTCGGCGCTCAGGTTGGTCATGTCGAAATTCTAGCTTTAGACCGAGAAATACTTGGCTTCTGGGTGGTGCAAGACCATCGCATCAGTCGATTGCTCGGGGTGCAGCTGAAGTTCTTCGCTGAGCGTCACGCCGATGGATTCTGGCTTGAGCAACTCGACGAGCTTGGTTCGATCTTCGAGATCTGGGCAGGCTGGGTATCCGAAGCTGTAGCGCGCCCCGCGGTAGTCGAGCTTGAAGTGACCCTCGATTTCGGCAGGATCTTCGGCGCTGAAGCCGAGTTCTTCGCGAATGCGAGTGTGCCAAAACTCAGCCAGTGCTTCAGTTAGCTGCACTGACAGGCCGTGAATCTCGAGGTAATCGCGATATTCGTTGGCGGCATAAAGTTTGTTGGCCTCGTCGCTGACGCGCGCGCCCATCGTGACGAGTTGAAAAGGAACAACATCGACTTTGCCGCTCTCGCGCGAAGCAACGAAGTCACTCAGACAGAGGTGGCGGTCGCGACCCTGACGCGGAAATTTGAAACGAAGACGCTCGGTGCCAGGAACTCCCCCGGAACCACCGTCGGTAGCGTTTTCGGGTCCGTGATGCAAAATCACAAGGTCGTCACCCTCAGAAACTGCCGGAAAGTACCCGTAAACCACGGCGGCCTCGAGCCAACCCTCAGACTGAATGCGGTCAAGCCAGGCGCGAAGGCGAGGTCGACCCTCAGTTTCGACGAGCTCCTCATAGCTTGCGCCATCGTCAGCGCGCGAAGGTTTCAAGCCCCACTGGCCCATAAACGTGGCACGCTCATCTAAGAAGCTTGAATAATCGCGCAGTGGGATGCCCTTGACAACGCGCACACCCAAAAATGGTGGGTTCGGAATCTCGTTATCGGTTGCCACGTCGCTGCGGTCGGGCATGAGCTCTGGAACAGTGCGAACCAGCAGGTTCTTGGGCGCAACGAGTCTTTTCTTGAGCGGAGGCAGTGTCACCGAAGTGTCGCCGCGCTTGATTTTGACGAGGGCGTCCATCAGCCGCAGACCTTCGAACGCATCGCGCGCGTAGCGCACTTCACCATCAAAAATCTCAGCGAGGTCTTGCTCAACAAAGCTGCGGGTGAGCGCGGCCCCTCCAAGAATCACCGGGTATTTTGACGCGATGCCTCGAAGGTTCATTTCTTCGAGGTTTTCTTTCATGATCTGAGTCGATTTGACGAGTAAACCGCTCAAGCCAATTACGTCGACCGCGTTTTCTTCGGCGGCTTTCAAAATCTCGTTGATTGGCTGTTTAATGCCGATGTTAACGGTCTCAAAGCCGTTGTTGCTAAGGATGATGTCGACAAGGTTTTTACCGATGTCATGAACGTCACCGCGAACCGTCGCCAGCAAAATGCGACCCTTGCCACTGTCTTCGCTCTTTTCGATGAACGGCTCAAGGTGAGCCACCGCGGTCTTCATGACTTCTGCCGACTGCAGCACGAAAGGCAACTGCATCTCACCTTTGCCAAAGAGCTCGCCAACCACCTGCATTCCGACGAGTAGGTTGTCGTTGATGATGCTCAGAGCCGTTTTGCCCTGGGCCATCGCCTCATCAAGGTCGGGCTCGAGGCCCTTCTTTTCGCCGTCGATGATGCGCTGCTTGAGGCGCTCATCAAGGGGCATTGCAGCCAGCTCTTCAGCGCGCGACCTGCGGGCCGCGGCAGCATCGATGCCGCTAAACACATCTAAGAATCGGGTCAGTGGGTCATGGGTGACGTTGCCCTCGGCGTCGTACTTGCGGCCGTCATAAATCAAATCGAGCGCTGCCTCGAGCTGGTGGGCTGGCACCTGGTTTAGCGGCATGATTCGCGCCGCGTGAACGATTGCCGAGGTCAGCCCGACTTTGATGCATTCGTGCAGGAACACGGAGTTCAAAACGTGCCGCGCGGCTGGGCTGAGGCCAAACGAGACGTTTGAGATGCCCAGCGTGGTCTGCACGCCAGGGTAAGCCGCGTTTAGTTGGCGAATCGCCTCAATGGTCTCGATGCCGTCGCGACGGGTCTCGTCTTGACCGGTTGCAATCGGAAAAGTCAGAGTGTCAACTGTGATGTCAACCAGACGCAAACCCCAGTTGCCGGTGAGGTCGTCGATGAGGCGTTTGGCAATCGCAAACTTGGTTGCCGCAGTGCGAGCCTGACCCTCTTCGTCAATCGTGAGGGCAACCACGGCAGCGCCATGCTCAACGACCATCGGCATGATGCGACCAAAACGTGAGGTTGGGCCATCGCCGTCTTCGTAGTTCACCGAGTTGATCATGGCGCGCCCACCCATGCACTCGAGGCCGGCCTCGAGAACGCCAGGTTCGGTGCTGTCTAAGACCAACGGCAAAGTGGTGGCGGTAGCCAAACGTGAAACCAGCTCGCGCGCGTCACGAGCTCCATCGCGCCCAACATAGTCGACACAAACGTCTAACAGGTGAGCGCCCTCGCGAGTTTGGCTGCGGGCAATCTCAAGGCACTCATCCCAGTTTTCAGCCAGCAAAGCCTCGCGAAACGCCTTTGAACCATTGGCGTTGGTGCGCTCGCCGATTGAAAGATAAGTCATGGTCTGGTCAAACGGCTGGTGTTGATAGAGGCTGGCCAAACCAGGTTCGTCAGTGAAGGCTGGGCGCTTTGGGGTTGCACCCTGAACTTTTGCGGCAAGTTCGGCTATGTGGGCCGGTGTCGTGCCGCAGCACCCACCAACCAAACCGGCTCCGTAGTCGTTGACAAACTGCAGTTGGGCGGTTGCCAACTCAGAAGGCGTCAAAGGATAATGCGCGCCGTGTGGGCCCAAAATCGGCAGGCCGGCGTTAGGCATAACCACTAGGGGCAGGGTCGAAAACTTTGAGAGGTAACGAAGGTGCTCGCTCATTTCAGTCGGGCCGGTGGCACAGTTCAAACCGATTGCGTCGATGCCCAGAGCACTCAAAGCCGTCAGCGCGGCACCAATTTCTGAGCCCATCAACATGGTTCCCGTGGTCTCAATGGTTACCGACACCAAAACCGGTACTTTGTGGCCGAGCTGGGCCATAGCTCTCTTGGCACCAATGATTGCGCTTTTGGCCTGCAGAAGGTCTTGAGAGGTCTCAATCAACACTGCGTCGACTCCCCCGCGCAACATGCCGGTCACTTGAAGTTGATAGGCATCGCGAAGAACAGAGAATTTTTCGTGGCCGAGCGATGGCAACTTCGTTCCAGGGCCCATCGAACCCAAAACCCAACGCGGTTTGTCATCGGTAGCAAAATCATCGGCGATTTCACGGGCAACCTTGGCCCCAGCAAAGGCAAGTTCTTCAATGCGATTCTCGATGCCATACTCAGCCAGGTTTGCAAAGTTAGCGCCAAAAGTGTTGGTCTCAATAGCCTCGGCGCCAGATTTCAGGTATGCAGCGTGAATATGCGCAATAACATCGGGTCGAGTCACGTTGAGAATCTCATTGCAACCCTCGTAACCCTGAAAATCGTCGAGCGAAGGGTTAGCTTCTTGAATCATGGTGCCCATGGCACCGTCGGCTACCACCACGCGGTTGCGAACAGCGTCGATGAGGGCTTGAGATTGGGAGTTAAACATAGAACCCTAAGTTTACCTCGCGAGTCGAGGCCGTTTGGCTTGTTAAACTAGAGCAATGCCCTCCTACCCGTTGCTGCGAAATCAAGTCTCCCCCGCGCCTATCAGCAGCGTCACAGCCCTAATCGAAAACCGCCATGCCGTTGCAGCACCAACCCTTTCGTTTGAGTTTTTTCCTCCGAAAGATGAAGCTGGCGAGGTTGCCCTGTGGGGCACCTTTAATGAAGTTTTGGCAGTCGGCGCCGACTTTGTTTCAGTAACCTACGGTGCCGGTGGTTCAAGCAGCGATCGCACACTAGGCATAGTTGAACGCATGGCTCCTCAAATCACTACCGTGGGTCACCTAACTGCCGTTGGTGCAACCCGCGCGAGTACTCAAGACGTCATCCGTCGTTTTGAAGCGGCTGGAGTGGCCTCACTTCTGGCTCTTCGCGGCGACCCACCTAAAGACAACCCGAATGCGCTCGCCGAGGGCGAACTCAAGACCGCCCTAGAACTAGTTCAGCTGGCTGGGGAGGTTTCGTCGCTAGAAGTTGGCGTAGCGGCTTTCCCCGAGGGGCACCCAGAGTCTCCCGACCTCGCTCACGACGCAATGGTGCTCGCCCTTAAATCGGCTGCCGGAGCTCAGTATGCGATGACTCAGTTATTTTTTAACTTGGATGCCTACTTTGCGCTCGCCGAATCTGCGCGAAGTGCTGGAGCCGCGCTGCCAATCATCCCCGGGTTAATGCCGATTAACAACGCCAAACAGGTGATTCGAATGGCGGCCATGAGTGGCGCGGCGATTCCGGTTGACCTGCTCTCGCGTTTAGAAGTGGCTGATGAGGCAACCGCTCGTCGAATTGGAATGGATTTCACCATCGACCTGGGTGTCAAACTTCTTGAAGCTGGAGCCCCGGGCTTGCACATTTTCACCCTAAATCAGTCGGCAGCCGCTCTCGAACTGGCTCGCGGGGTTGGGCTCTGCTCTTAGCGGGATAAGCATCCTGCTCATAAAAGTCGGCCACCCGCTCTAGGGTTAGGTTTGTGAATACACTAAACCAACTTGCGGTCTTTGACCTTGAAACCACAGGCCTTGACCTGGCAAACTCTAAAATCGTCACCGCCTGCGTTGCGGTAATCGATTCAAACGGAAACCTTGTGGGTGAAGCTTTTGAATGGCTTGCAAACCCTGGCGTCGAGATTCCAGAAATCGCGGCTAGTGTTCACGGAGTCACGACTGAGTTTGCGGTGGCCAACGGCCGCTCACTGGTCGAGGTCGTCGGCGAAATAAATGCGAAACTTGCCGAACTTTTTGCCGCTGGAATTCCCGTAGTCGCCTACAACGCGAGCTATGATTTCACCATTTTGAAAAGCAACTCGTTGGCTTTGGGGCTGGATGCGCTCACCGAACCAATTCCCGTCTTAGATCCGCTGGTTCTCGATCGTCGTTTTGACAAGTGGCGCAAGGGCAAGAGAACCCTTGGCGCCTCGACTGAGCTTTACGGTGTCGCCCTCGGCGACGACGCCCACAATGCCACAGCCGATGCTATCGCCGCCGGACGCGTTGCCCTTGCTGTGCTCGAGAAGTTCAAGCTGCTCGAGGAATACTCGTTGACCGAATTGCACGAAAACCAAGTGCTTTGGTCTCGCGAGCAAGATGAGTCTTTCAACAAGTTTCTCGCAGGCTTGGGCAAGCCACTGATCACCGAATTTGGTTGGCCGGTGCGAAATCTTTGATTGGATGCAGTCTCAACGTTAAATAAAAAATGCACCCCGCGATGGGGTGCATTTTTTTGAGACCTGATGGCCAAATCAAAAAGACTAGGCGCCAAAACCCTTGTAACGAGCGTTGAAGCGCTCGACGCGACCGGCTGAGTCCATGATGCGCTGCTTGCCGGTGTAAAACGGGTGTGATGCCGACGAAATTTCAACGTCGAAAACTGGGTAGCTATTGCCGTCTTCCCACTCGATGGTCTTGGCGCTGGTTGCAGTTGAACGGGTTAGGAATGCAACACCTGATGCCAAGTCGCGAAAAACAACTTGCTCGTACTTTGGGTGAATGTTTGCCTTCATGAAAGTTGCCTTCTAAAAATCTAAAAATTGGAGTCGAGAGCTGAATAGCACTAAGGGTAGATTCTAGCAGAAACTATTTTGTCTCGCCAGTCAAATCGACCTTGGTTTTTCTATCGAGCGCGGGCGTGAAAACGTCCGTCGTTGAAATCGATGTGTAGCCCGAACCCAAAGGCCTCGCTCACCTTGTCTGAGGTGAGCGTGCTGTGAATTTCGCCGGCTGAGAAAATTCTGCCGTCTTTTAGAAGGGCAACGTGGGTGAATCCCTCGGGAATTTCTTCTAGATGATGAGTAACCATGACCATTGCCGGGGCAACCGGCGAGCTGGCGTATTGCCCGAGAATGCCGATTGTCAGCTCTCGAGAAGCCATGTCTAGGCTGGCAACGGGTTCGTCCAGCAGCAAGAGCTCTGGGTCGGTCATCACGGCTCGAGCGATTTGCACTCGCTTGCGCTCACCGTCGCTCAACGTGCCAAAAGCACGATCTGCCAAGTGAAGCAGGTGCCATTCGTTTAGCACTCTGCGCGCACGGCGCTCATCGACATCGTCATATTCTTCGTTCCATCGGCCGGTGACCGCATATGCCGCAGTCATGACAGCATTAACCACCGTTTCAGAGTTAGGAATACGGTTCACAAGAGCGGTTGACGCAAAGCCGATGCGGGTGCGCAACTCGAACACGTTTATTTCACCGAGTTGTTCGCCCAAAATCTTGGCCGATCCCGAAGACGGTTGAATCTGCGCGGCTGCAACGCGTAGCAGGGTCGTTTTTCCTGCCCCGTTAGCACCGACGATGGCCCAGCGTTGGTTCTCTTCAACCTTGAAGTCAACATTGTCAAGAATTGGGCGATGCTCGCGCACCACGGTCACATTTTTTAGATCGATCACAACTGACATGTTTTAGAGCCTATGCCACCGCGACAGGCTATGCGCCGATTGCCTTTTGATACACGCTGATGGTTTGTGCCGCGATTGAATCCCAGCTGAATTTTTCCTCGACCCGCTTGCGACCCGCAGCCCCAAAAGCTTGCAAATCAGTTTGCTCAAGTGCCTGGTTCAGCGCGGCAGCAAAGTCCCTAACAAATTTGGCTTCGTCAAGCGGCTTGCCGCTTCCGTCTTGCAACTGTTCGATTTGAACCAAAATGCCGGTCTCTGCGTTGGCAACAACTTCTGGAATTCCGCCAGTTGCGGTTGCAACAACGGGGGTACCGCAGGCCATGGCTTCAAGGTTTACGATTCCGAGCGGCTCATAAATCGACGGGCAGGCAAATACAGTTGTTGCCGAAAGCACCGCAATGAGTTCTTGGCGACTCAGGTGTTTCTCAACCCAAATCACGTTGCCACGCACTTTGCGCAGTTCTTCAACCAAGTCGGTTACTGTTTGCAAAATTTCGGGAGTGTCTGGCGCCCCGGCACAGAGCACCAACTGAACGTCTGAAGGAAGCTCGCGGGCAGCCTTCAACAGGTAGGGCAAACCTTTTTGTTGGGTGATTCGACCCACAAAAGCCACACTGCGCTCATCAGGGTTGATTCCGAGAGCTCGAACCAACTCGGGGTTGTCAGCTGCTTGGAATGCCTCAAGGTCTATTCCGTTGTGCACCACCGAAACTTTGGTTGGGTCTAACTGCGGGTAGGCACGCAGAATGTCGGCTCGCATTCCATGACTAACCGCAATAATGCCGGTTGCGCCCTCATAAGCGGTGCGCTCTATCCAAGACGACAGACGGTATCCCCCGCCAAGTTGGTCTTCTTTCCATGGACGCAACGGCTCGAGGCTGTGAGCCGTGATTAGATGTGGAATTCCGTGCAGAGCGCCGGCTACTTGGCCAGCAAAGTTGGCATACCAGGTGTGTGAGTGAACCAGGTCTGAACCGTAAATGTTTGAAACCATGCTCAGATCGGTAGCCATGGTTTGAAGGGCGGCGTTTTTACCTTCAAATTCAACGAGATTTTCGTATGAAAAAGTATCAGTTTCATTTCGTTCCGCGCCAAAGGCATGAACTTTCACGTCGATGTGCTGTCGGAGAACTCTCACTAGTTCAGCGACATGCACGCCCGCGCCACCATAAATTGTTGGAGGATATTCTTTGGTAACGAGGTCGATTCTCATGTCTGTATGTTAGCGGTTGCAATTCGGCGAGCCTAATAGGCAATAGCATTTCGGTTATGGGTGCTTTACGTATTTTTGGAATGGTTCTAGCCGGTGGCGAAGGCAAACGCCTCATGCCGCTGACCGCTGATCGAGCAAAACCAGCGGTTCCGTTTGGCGGAAGCTATCGATTGATTGATTTTGCTCTTTCAAACCTCATCAACTCTGGCATGCGGCGAATCGTGGTCTTAACCCAATACAAGTCGCACTCGCTAGACCGTCACATTTCCCAAACTTGGCGCATGTCTCCGCTTCTCGGTGCCTATGTTGCTTCGGTGCCAGCGCAGCAACGTCTCGGAAAGCGCTGGTTCAGCGGTTCAGCCGACGCCATTCTGCAGAGCATGAACCTCCTCGGTGACGAAAATCCAGACATCGTCGTGGTTGTTGGCGCTGACCACGTGTATCGCATGGATTTTGATCAGATGATCGACGCCCACATCAAGTCAGGCCGTGGAGTAACCGTTGCAGCAATTCGCCAGCCAATCGCATTAGCTGACCAGTTCGGAGTGATTGAGGTCGACCCCGCTGATCCAACCAAAATTTCAGCGTTCCGAGAGAAGCCAAAGAATCCGATTGGTTTGCCAGATAGCCCAAATGAGGTTTTAGCCTCAATGGGAAACTACGTTTTTAGCGCAAAAACCCTGATTGAGGCGATCGAACACGACGGGACCCTCGAAACTTCCAGCCACGACATGGGTGGCGACATCGTGCCATATATGGTCGGTCGAGATGACGCCGGCGTTTACGACTTCACATTCAATGAGATTCCTGGGTCAACCGACCGCGACAAGAGCTACTGGCGCGATGTCGGAACCATAGATTCTTATTACGACGCGCACATGGACCTTATTTCGGTGATGCCGGTATTCAATCTTTATAACAACGAATGGCCGATTTTCACCCAGCAAATCAACTTGCCACCGGCAAAGTTTGTTCACGACGGCGAGGGCAATCAAGGGCGCACCAACGATTCGATTGTTGCTCTGGGAACCGTGATTTCTGGCGGAATCGTTGAGCGAAGCGTTTTGTCGCCAAACGTGAGAGTTCAATCTAGGGCGGTTGTGACCGACTCGGTTTTGCTCGACGGCGTTTCAGTCGGCCGAGACGCAACCGTTCGCAAGGCGATTCTCGATAAGTCTGTCGTGGTTGAAGACGGCGCTGCAGTTGGTGTTGACAAACGGCGCGACCTAGATCGCGGTTTCACGGTGACCGAAACGGGAATCACAGTAGTCGGTAAGGGCGCTGTAGTCTCTGCCTAACCCGGTTGTCGCCATAAACTTGTTGGGTGCCCGAATCAAATTTTTTTGCGGATCCTCGCCTGCCCTACCTTGTGGTTTGCGACGTTGATTCGACACTAATCGAAGACGAAGTCATTGAATTGCTTGCCGAGCACGCTGGCAAACGCGATGAAGTGGCAGAGATTACCGAGCGTGCAATGGCAGGGCAACTTGATTTTTCAGCGAGTTTACGAGAGCGAGTCTCAGTGCTTGCAGGGTTGCCGGAAAGCATTTTTGAGAGCGTCTTTGAACGTATCCGGGTCACTGAGGGTGCTCTCGAGATGATTTCGGCGGTTCAAGCGGCTGGTGGACACGTTGGTGCTGTTTCAGGGGGTTTCACGCAAATCTTGAACCCGCTAGCGGAATCTCTAGGGCTCGACTTTGCCCGCGCAAATGAACTTGAAATCCAGGATGGCAGGTTGACCGGCCGCATCTTGGGGCGAATCATCGACCGAACTGCTAAAGCCGAAGCCCTGGTTGAATGGGCTGAACAGACCGGTGTTTCGTTAGCTCACACTGTAGCGGTTGGCGACGGCGCAAACGACCTGGGGATGATGGCGAAAGCTGGGCTCTCGGTTGCTTTCAACGCAAAGCCTATTGTTCGCGAGGCCGCCGATGTTGTGCTCGAGGGCAGCCTCGCCAAACTGTTGCCGATCTTGGGTTTAGTGGCCCATTCCTAGGCCGCCGTCAACCGGAATAACCGCGCCTGAGATGTAAGCCGCGTCGTCGCCGGCTAGCCAAGTGACAACTTTTGCAACTTCGGTCGGTGAGGCAAAACGACCGGCTGGAATGCGTTTTTTGTAGTCGGCAATCAACTCTTCTGGCAGTTCGGCAGTCATGTCGGTGTCGATGAATCCTGGGGCCACAACGTTAGCCGTGATTCCGCGTGTTCCGAGCTCGCGGGTGAGCGAACGAGCCATTCCAACCAGGCCAGCTTTTGCAGCTGAGTAGTTGACCTGGCCGGCGCTGCCAAGAAGACCTACCACGCTCGAGATGAGAATCACGCGACCAAAGCGAGCCTTTAGCATTCCCTTGGTTGCGCGGCGCACAACCCTGAAAGCGCCCGTCAAGTTGGTGTCGAGAACTTTTTCGAAGTCTTCATCGGTCATACGAAGCAACAGGGTGTCGCGAGTGATGCCGGCGTTTGCCACGAGCACCTCAACCGGCCCGAGTGCCGCCTCAACTTCGGCAAAAGCGCGGTCCAGTGACTCGCCATCGGTAACATCTGCGACAACGCTTAGCGTTCCGGTTGGGCCTTCACCGGAGCGCACGGTGACCGCTACGCGGTGACCCTGAGCCACGAACTCTTCGGCGATCGAGCGGCCGATGCCGCGGTTGCCACCGGTAATTAGAACTGTGCGAGGAGTTGTCATGATGACCCTTCAGAATTTTGCTCGTTGGCTTGCCGACGGAATAGAAACCTAGGCTCGCTGATTGAAACTACTGAACCTAATATTAGACATTCGAACGAAAACTAAGAATCGAGCCGTGTTGGCAAAAACCGCCCAAAGCGTCACCTCACTTGGCGAATCGCCTGATGCCGAGCGTCGAAATCGAATGATCAAATACACAGTGGCGATGGTGATTCGCACAATCTGCATCATTCTGGGCGTTGTGGTTCAAGGTTGGTTGATGTGGATCTGTTTTGCTGGAGCGATTTTTCTTCCGTATTTCGCAGTCGTAATTGCCAACTCGAAAACCTCGGGCAAGCCCTCACAAACTCTCACAAAAGCTGTCGCGCCCACCTTGATGATTAGCGCAGACGATTTTAAGAATGCTGAACCTAAACTCTGAAATTGAAGTTAAGTGCTCGCGCGCCGGTTGTCAAAACTCCGCAGCGTTTGAAGTAGTTTGGCGGAACCCAAAAATTCACGACTCAAGCCGGCGCAAAATCTGGTTGGCTTGTGGCGAGCATCAACAATATTTGATTGACTATTTGGCAGTTCGAAGTTTTTTTATCGAATCTTTGGCAATCTCTCAAGAACCTGGTCGATGAACTTTCTAAGAGCTTCGTGGCGTCGATATGTCGCATGGCTGGTTTTGGTTTGCTTGTTTTCAGCCGGCTGTGTGTTGTTGTCGCGCTGGCAGCTTGATCGCCGAACCGAAGTGGTCTCGGTGATTGACACCATTTCAAACAACTACAACCAAGAGCCAAAGCCGTTGCGCGAACTATTGCCGAGCCTGCTCAAGCCGCTCCCGGCAAACAAAAAGTGGCTGCCGGTTTCAGTTACCGGGCACTACCTGCCTGAAATGACGACTTTGGTGCGCAATCGTTCGCTAGGAGGCAACCCCGGTTTTGAGGTTCTCGTGCCCTTCTTGAGCGAAGACAATCAGGTGGTAATTATTAATCGCGGATGGGTTGCGACCGGTAGCGTCGAGGACTCCCCCGATTTCGTTCCAACCCCAAACCAAGCGCGACTCACTTTGGTCGGGCGTTTGATGCCAACCGAACCGGCCTTGAACCGCAGCGCGCCTGTGGGACAAATTCCCTCAATTGACTTGCCAGCTTTGGCCACAATGAACTCGGCGCGCACCTTCATAAACGCTTATCTGCTGCTTGATAGCGAATCAACAAAACAGCCTCAGGTGAAGCACCTGCCCGAGCCAAAATTTGGCGAGGGCAACCATCTGAGCTACGCCATCCAATGGATTATTTTTGGGGTTTTAGCATTTCTGACGCTGATTTGGGCGGTGCGCAAAGAAAAGCACTTTTATCGGTTGGCTAACGACCCAAACTATGTTGTGAAACCCAAACGCAAGTCTGAAACCGACAAAGACGCTGATGCCGAAGACGCGTTGATTAGTGGACCAGAGCTGAGCTGAGGTCGGTTTGGGGCTAGCTGAGCGAGATTAGCTCGGCATAACCTTCGTTCCAGTGATCTTCGGCGCCGTCAGGCATAATCAAAACTCGCTCTGGGTTGAGGGCTCTTACTGCGCCAACGTCGTGAGAGACCAAAACCACAGCACCGGTGAAAGTCGCAAGGGCGCCGAGGATTTCTTCGCGGCTAGCAGGGTCGAGGTTGTTAGTCGGTTCGTCGAGCAAAAGCACGTTCGCTGAAGAAACCACAAGCGAGGCCAACGCCAAACGGGTTTTTTCGCCACCCGAGAGAACACCGGCGAGCTTGTTGACATCGTCTCCGCTAAACAAGAACGAGCCGAGCACCTTGCGAGCGTCGGTGTCACCAAGTTGAGGGGCCGCTCGCTGCATGTTTTCGAGCACCGTCTTGCTCACGTCAAGAGTTTCGTGCTCCTGCGCAAAATAGCCAACCTTGAGGCCGTGACCGGGTTCAATCTGACCGGTGTCGGGCTTGTCGATTCCCGCAAGCATGCGAAGCAGAGTGGTTTTACCCGCGCCGTTGAGTCCGATGATGACCACCTTCGAACCCTTGTCAATCGCCAAATCAACCGCCGTGAAAATCTCAAGCGACCCGTAGCTCTTTGACAAGTTGCTCGCCATGAGCGGAGTGCGGCCGCAGGGCGCTGGGTCAGGAAACTTGATTTTTGCGACGCGGTCAACTTCGCGAACGTCATCCAAGTTGTTCAAAAGCGCTTCAGCTCGACGCACCATTTGCTTAGCAGCGACAGCTTTTGATGCCTTAGCGCCAAATTTAGCCGCCTGAGTCGTCAAAACCGAAGCTTTCTTCTCAGCTATCGACCGGTCGCGCTTGCGGCGCTCTTCGTCAACCTCGCGCTGTTTTAGGTATTGCTTCCAGCCCATGTTGTATACATCGATGAGCGAACGCATCGCGTCTAAATAAAACACCCGGTTCACGGTTTCTTCGACCAAATCAACATCGTGGCTAATCACAATCAATCCGCCCTGGTAACCCTTCAAGAATTCGCGCAACCAAATCACCGAATCAGCGTCAAGGTGGTTGGTGGGTTCGTCGAGAATCATCGTCTCGGCATTTGAAAAGAGGATGCGCGCCAGTTCGATGCGACGACGCTGACCACCCGAAAGAGTTTTTAGCGGTTGGTTCAAAATGTTTTCTTTTAGCCCAAGGTTGCTCGCGATTGCTGCGGCTTGGGCTTCAGCAGAGTAGCCACCAGCCGTTTGAAAGTTTTCTTCGGCGGTCGAATAGTTGGCCATGCCGCGCTCATAAACGGCCTCGTCGACGCTGCCCATGTCGGCAGTTGCCTGCTCCATCTTGAGAAGCAAGTCTCCGAGCCCTCGGGCGTTCAAGATTCGCGTGCGGGCAAGCTCCTCTGGGTCTCCCGAGCGCGGGTCTTGGGGTAGGTAGCCAATCTCGCCGCCAGTTTCGACCGTGCCCGCAGAAGGGGCGCCATCCCCTGCCAAAATTTTGGTCAAAGTGGTTTTGCCGGCACCGTTTCGGCCAACCAAACCAACTTTGTCGCCTTTGTCTACGCGAAAGTTCACGCCCTGCATTAAGACGCGAGCGCCAATGCGAATTTCTAGGTCTTTCACGTTGATCAAAAAGAGGCTCCGCAATACTGAGTAAAAATCTTGTAAACCAAGACGGCCTGCAAAGTGCCTAGTCTACAATCGAGTTATTAACTTATTCCCCCATCAGAAAGTGAGCGAACGTGTCGTTGACCCTAACCACTCGCCCAACCATCGTCGATAGCTTTATTCCGCGAAGCCTAGTGGCCGACATTGCGCTAGTTATTGGTGGCACCGCTTTGACCGCCGCCGCAGCACAGCTTGTGATTCCAACCAGCCCTGTGCCTTTCACCGGTCAGACTTTTGCCGTCTTGTTGGTTGGCGCAGCTTTGGGCGCAAACCGCGCCGCAGCTTCGATGTTCCTTTACCTTTTGGTTGGCGCTGCTGGCCTGCCGGTTTTCACCGAAGGCAAGTCTGGCCTTTTCGATGACGCCGGCAAACTAACCGGCACGCTCGGCTACATCGTCGGTTT
Source organism: Actinomycetota bacterium (assembly GCA_041181225.1). Taxonomy (GTDB): domain Bacteria; phylum Actinomycetota; class Actinomycetes; order Actinomycetales; family Microbacteriaceae; genus Rhodoluna. Next base: position 44,848 of record JBEGPW010000089.1, read on the forward strand.
CGTTTTGGCTTCGGCACTCGTCGGGTTCTTAGCAGAGCGCGGTTGGGCAAAGAGCTCATTGGGTGTCATTAGTGCGTTTTTAATTGGCAACGCGGTCATCTATGCACTTGGCCTGCCGTGGTTGCAATACTCGTATGGCGTTAGCTGGGACCAAACCATCGCGTGGGGCTTCACCCCATTCGTGGTTGGCGACCTGTTGAAACTGATTGCAGCCGCCTTCGTCTTGCCTGGCTCTTGGCTTCTAGTCAAAAAAGTCAAAGGCTAATAGCTCAAAAACTTAATCAAAAAGGACCCCATCCATTCGGATGGGGTCCTTTTTGATTTGAGACTTAGTTTGAAACCTAAATCGAGAAACCGATGGCGCGCATCTGCTCTTTGCCGTCTTCGGTGATCTTCTCAGGACCCCAGGGTGGCATCCATACCCAGTTGATTCTGAAGGCTTCGACGACGCCGTCAAGAGCTTCGGCGGTTTGCTCTTCGAGCACGTCGGTGAGCGGGCAGCCAGCGCTGGTTAGCGTCATATTGATCAGCAGGCTGCCGTCATCGCCTGATTTTTGCAACCCATAGATGAGCCCCAAATCGACAATATTGACGCCGATTTCGGGGTCAATGACGTCTTTTAGAGCTTCTTCGACCCTGTCGTATTCGGCAGGTTCTAGTTCGACGATGTTCAAATTAGGCCTTTAGGTAACGGTCGTAGCCCTCGGCTTCGAGGCGCTCAGCAAGCTCAGGGCCGCCTTGCTCGGCAACCTTGCCGGCTACGAAAACGTGAACGAAGTCAGGCTTGATGTATTTCAAAATGCGGGTGTAGTGAGTGATTAGCAACACACCTAGGTCGGTATTGCCCTTGGCGCGGTTAACGCCCTCAGAGACAACTTTTAGGGCGTCAACGTCAAGGCCAGAGTCGGTCTCGTCGAGAATCGCAATCTTTGGCTTGAGAAGCTCGAGCTGCAGGATCTCGTGACGCTTCTTTTCGCCACCCGAGAAACCCTCGTTGACGTTGCGCTCGGTAAAGCCCGAGTCCATCTTCAAATCGTCCATTGCGCTGCGCAGGTCTTTGATCCAGGTGCGAAGTGCTGGGGCCTCGCCAGAAAGCGCTGTTTTTGCAGTGCGCAAGAAGTTAGACACTGAAACGCCAGGAATCTCAACCGGGTATTGCATGGCCAAAAAGAGGCCAGCGCGCGCGCGCTCATCAACGCTCATTTCAAGAACGTCTTCGCCATCCAAGAGAATTTCGCCTTCGGTGACGTTGTATTTCGGGTGGCCAGCGATTGTATAAGCCAACGTAGATTTGCCCGAACCGTTCGGGCCCATGATTGCGTGGGTTTCGCCACTGCGAATCGTTAGGTCGACGCCGCGAAGAATCTCTTTTACGCCTTGGTCGGTGTCAACCGTGACGTGTAGGTTTTTGATTTGCAGAATAGTCATTTTGAAAAGTCTTTCGTTTTAGGCTTCGTCAATTTCAAGAAAAATGTCACCGTTGTCGATGATTACTTCGTAGCGGGCAACCGGCTCGAAGGCTGGCAATGTCAACGCTTCGCCGGTCTCGAGCGAGAACTTAGCGCCGTGAGCCCAGCATTCGATGGTGTTGTCTTTGCCAACAAAACCTTCGCTAAGCGAAATCTCACCGTGCGAGCACTTGTCGTCGAGCGCAAAAACTTGACCCTCTTTGTTGCGAATAACCGCGACGGTGTGGTCACCAGCTTTTACTCGGATGGCTTTGCCGATGCGAATGTCTTCGACGGCGCAGATTCTTAGAGCCATTATGAGGCGCTCCTTGCTAGTTCGTTTTCAATTGCTTCGTTGAGTCGGTCTTCGATTTCTGGAATGCCGATTTTTTGAATTACTTCGTTCAAGAAGCCGCGAACCACTAGGCGACGGGCTTCGTTTTCGGTGATGCCGCGAGTCTGCAGATAAAAAAGCTGTTCGTCGTCAAAACGACCGCTCGCGCTCGCGTGACCGGCGCCTTGAATCTGGCCGGTTTCGATTTCTAGGTTGGGCACTGAGTCGGCGCGGCAACCTTCGGTTAGCAAGAGGTTGCGGTTTAGCTCATAGGTGTCGGTGCCTTCAGCAGCCGCCCGAATCAAAACGTCGCCGACCCACACTGTGTGAGCGCCATCGCCCTGCAACGCACCTTTGTAGGTCACGCGTGATTTGCAGTTTGGTTTGCTGTGGTCAACAAAAAGGCGGTTTTCAAGGTGCTGGTCGCTGTCGGCAAAATAGACTCCGAGAAGTTCAACATCGCCACCCGGGGCGGCAAAGTTAGCTGATGGGCTAACCCGAACAACGTCGCCTCCCAAGCTGATGCTGATGTGCTTTAGCTTTGCGTTTCGGCCAAGTTTTGCGAACTGTGCCGAGGTGTGAACCGAGCCGGCGTTCCAGTCTTGAATCGAAACCACGGTTAGCTTGGCTTCGTCGCCCACGATAATTTCGACGTTTTCGGCAAGAGTGGCATCGCCCTTGTGGTCAATAATCACTATTGCCTGCGAGTGTGCTTTGGCTTCAATAATGATGTGCGATGCGCTTGGAGTGAGATCGTGCGAATCAAAAGTTAGGCGAACCTCGGTGTCGGGTTCAGAGTCACTCGGAATCGTCACGAGGTAGGCTGCGGCGGCCGAACCCCAGGCGGCAGCGCTGGTGCGGTCCTCGGGTGTTCCGGCGGCGCCAAACATTGGGTGCTCAGCTCCCACCCACGAGGTTGAAACGTTCTCTGGGTGCTTGGCCGTGATGTCGGCGGCGAATTCATCCAAGGTGTCAGCGTCTAGGCCGTTTAGCTTGGATGCGCTCAAATAGCGCCACTGCTCTTCGCGCGCGCTGATGGGTGCAAAGTCGGCGACGTTAGTTGAGCGAATGCGCTCGGAACGGGTTTGTAGCGGAACCTCGGCCGCACTGGCATAACCGCCGTGGCTGTGAGCCTTGTTTCCGTGTTGGGCGGTTTGTGTCGCTTCGGCCACTAGCCAACCGCTCCTTCCATTTGCATTTCGATAAGTTTGTTGAGCTCGAGGGCATATTCCATCGGTAGCTCTTTGGCTATTGGCTCGATGAATCCGCGCACAATCATTGCCATGGCTTCGTCTTCGGGCATGCCGCGCGACTGCAGATAAAACAGCTGTTCGTCGCTGACGCGCGAAACTGTTGCTTCGTGTCCCAGGGTCACGTCGTCTTCGCGAACGTCAACCGACGGGTAGGTGTCGCTGCGTGAAATGGTGTCTACCAATAGCGCGTCACAGCGAACGGTGTTTGCTGAGTGGTGAGCGCCCGGTGCCACACGAATCTCGCCGCGATATGAGGTGCGACCACCACCACGGGCAATCGACTTCGAAATAATTGACGAAGAGGTGTATGGCGCGAGGTGAATCATCTTGGCGCCTGCGTCTTGGTGCTGACCTTCGCCGGCAAACGCCACCGAAAGAGTTTCGCCACGAGCGTGCTCGCCGGCCAAAATAACCGCAGGGTACTTCATGGTGACTTTCGAACCGATGTTTCCGTCAATCCACTCCATGGTTGCGCCCTCATATGCGATTGCGCGCTTAGTAACAAGGTTGTAGACGTTGTTTGACCAGTTTTGAATGGTCGTGTAGCGCACTCGGGCGCCCTTCTTGACGATAATCTCAACCACCGCAGAGTGCAGCGAGTCTGAGTCATAAATCGGAGCGGTGCAACCCTCGATGTAGTGCACGTAGCTGTCTTCGTCGGCAATGATCAGCGTGCGTTCAAACTGGCCCATGTTTTCGGTGTTGATTCGAAAGTATGCCTGCAGTGGAATCTCAACGTGAACACCCTTTGGAACATAGACAAACGAACCGCCCGACCAGACGGCCGTGTTTAGGGCTGCAAACTTGTTGTCGCCAGCCGGAATTACGCTGCCGAAGTACTCTTTGAAGATTTCAGGATGCTCTTTTAGCGCCGTGTCGGTGTCGAGAAAGATTACGCCCTGTTGTTCAAGGTCTTCGCGAATCTGGTGGTAAACCACTTCTGACTCGTACTGCGCCGCAACGCCCGAAACCAAACGTGAGCGTTCAGCCTCTGGAATGCCCAGGCGCTCGTAAGTGTTTTTGATGTCGTCAGGCAGTTCTTCCCAAGACTTTGCCTGGCGCTCAGTTGAACGAACAAAGTATTTGATGTTGTCGAAGTCGATGCCGCTTAGGTCAGAACCCCAGCTGGGCATCGGCTTGCGCAAAAAGTATTCATAACCTTTGAGGCGGTTTTCTAGCATCCAGTCTGATTCAGATTTTTTGCCTGAGATGTCGCGAACCACGTCTTCGTTGATGCCACGAACAGCATCGCGACCTGCTTTGTCTGAGTCGGACCAACCGAACTCATAGACGCCGAGGCTGTCTAGTTCGGGGCGTTCGATGATGTTCTCAGACATGCTGAACCTTCCGTAATTTTTATTTGTTAGCTATGTGCAACAACCTAAGCCGAAGCAAAAAGTATTCCAGCGAAACCGTGCAAGACTTTAATCAAATGCTTCTTTGAGGCGCGAATTCCGCTTGCTGGACTAAACCTCAAGTTTAGCCGAGTGACGGTTTTGGCGAAACCCCAAACACGTTGTCTTTTTTATTTTCGAGCCATCGGAGGCCAAGTGAACCAAATTCTTAGCGTTGCTAATCGGCTAGGTGCTGGCTTGGCAAAGCAGGCCAAGTTCTGGGCCATAGCCTCGCTGGCTAGCGAGATTTTGATTGTCGTTACCGGCGGGGTCGTTCGCCTCACCGGTTCAGGCTTGGGCTGCACCGACTGGCCAGAGTGCACCGCGGGCAATTTCACTAGCACTCCAGCCGATGGCATCCACGGAATTATTGAATTTGGAAACCGTGCCCTCACCGGAGTCTTGGTAATCATCGCCATCGTGACTTTCATAGCGGTGCGCGCGGCGGGCCTGCGCTCAGCCAGTCGAATGGCCTTAGTACTGATAGCCGGCATTGCAGTTCAAGCTGTGGTGGGCGGTGTGACGGTGTGGATCAAGTTGATTCCCTGGCTGGTCGGAGTGCACTTCATTTTGAGTGCGGTCATGATTATTTTGTCGAGTTTATTGGTTTGGCGGGTGTATCAGCCGCAACACCGCACCATGCCTCAGGTCGCCTACCGAGTCGCTACTCCCCTTGCGTTCGTTGGTGGGTTGGTGGTTTTTATCGGTGTTCTCACAACTGGTTCGGGTCCACACGCCGGAGACAGTGAATCGGTGCGAAACGGGCTTTCATTTGAACTTTTGGCAAAGTTCCACAGCGTGCCCGCTTATGTTTTGCTAGCTCTAGAAGTTGTGGTGTTCGTTGCCCTGCAGCGGCACGACCTGCGTCGCAAACCACGTGAAAAGCGCCTTGCAACAACGGCCTTCGGCGTTCTTCTGCTGGTGACGCTCATGCAAGCCAGTTTGGGTGTGACCCAAACCTACTTGGTTGAACCGGCGGTGCCAGCCGTCTTGGTCGGGTTCCACATGTTTGGCGCGGCGTCAATGGTTGCGCTGCTTACCTTTGCGTGGCTCACGGTGCACGGCAAGACCAAAGATTTAGCGAGGTAACCCGTGGCACGCGTGCACTGGTTTCGCAGAGACCTGCGTCTGAACGATAACGAGGCGTTGGCAGACAGCATCCGCGGTTGCCTTTCTGATGGCGATAACGAACTCACCGCACTGTTTGTTTTCAACCTGGATGAGTTTCACGCCCTAGCGGGCATTAGGCAACACTCGCTGCGCGCCGGCGTTGCCGCGTTGGCCGAGAGTCTGGCCGAACAGGGCGGCGATCTCAACATTCAGCGAGCCTCAGCTGGGCTTAGCGGGGTGGTTGCCGAGGTGGTTCGGGTGTCATTAGCTGGCGGTGCTAAAGAGGTTCATGCAATGCGAATGTTTGACCCGGCAGGAGTAGCCGAACAAAATGCCGTCGGACTAGCACTTCAGTCGGTCGGCGTGTTTCTGCGGTTATCGGGCAGCAACTATGCGGTAAACCCGGGAACCGTCTTGAAAGCCAGTGATGGATTGCCGTATCGCGTGTACACGCCGTTTTATAAGGCCTGGGTTTCACACCTGCCGGCGGGCCCAGCTGCCGCGCCTAAAGCCATGCCTCAGCTCGGTCAGAACTGGCGCTCGCCGCGGGTTGCCGAGTTGGCGCCGAGTCAAGGTTTGCCCGAGTGCAGCGAAGTAGCCCCATTCGAAGTGATTGCAGGCGAGGCTTTTGCGTTGAGAACTTTTGAGCGATTTAGGCAGCGCGCGCTCGCCGGGTATGCCGACGACCGCAACCGCGCCGACCTGAGTGGCACCTCTCACCTGAGCCACGCGCTCGCGCACGGCGAGGTTCACCCCCGCACTTTGCTGGCTGAGTTGGGCGATTCGCAAGGCGAAGAGGTTTTTCGCAAGGAGCTTGCCTGGCGCGAGTTTTATGCCGATGTTTTGTGGCACAACCCGCGTTCGCTCGACGACTATTACTCGCCGATTTATGCTCGGATGCGTTACGACGCAGGCGCGCTCGCCGAAGAGCGACTGGTGGCCTGGCAGGCCGGCAACACGGGTTACCCGATGGTTGACGCCGGAATGCGGCAGTTGCTCGCTGACGGTTGGGTTCACAACCGGGTTCGCATGATCGTGGCATCGTTTTTAGTTAAAGACCTGCACCTCGAGTGGCAACATGGTGCAGCCTGGTTTGAGCGCAATTTGAGCGATTTCGACCCGGCTTCGAATTCGCACGGATGGCAGTGGACTGCAGGCTGCGGCACCGACGCCTCGCCCTATTACCGAGTATTTAACCCCGTCATGCAGGGCCTTAAGTTTGACCCGAACGGTGACTATGTGCGCAAGTATGTGCCCGAGTTGCGTCATTTGGAGGGTGCGGCTGCGCACGAACCTTGGGATGCCCCTGGCGGATACAGCGAGTGCTATGCGAAGCGCATCGTTGATCACGCGGTTGAGCGAGTGGAGTCGTTGGCTCGCCTCGAAGAGCTAAAAGCGCTGCGATAAAACGCGCTGCGACAAAGAGCGATTCAAGCTAAAACGAAATGTGCAGCAGCGGGTCGAGCGCAACAGCCAAGAACAACACCGTCAAATAGGTAATTGAGCCGTGGAACAGGCGCATCGGGTTTTTAGGGTCGCCGTCTTTGCCGTCTTTATAGAGCACGTAGGATTCCCAGACAAACCAAGCGCCGCTCGCCACCGCTATCGCGCTGTAGATTAAGCCCATCCCAGCCGCAGGAATCAAAATCAGTGTCGAAACATAGAGCGCCCAGCTGTAAAGAATAATCTGCTTGCCAACTACACCGGTTGCGGCAACCACCGGAAGCATAGGAACCTCCGCTTTTGCATAGTCAGCTTTGTATTTCATGGCTAGCGGCCAATAGTGGGGCGGAGTCCACAGGAAAATGATTAGGAACAACACCCAAGCGCCGATTTCAACAGTGTGCGTGACTGCCGACCATCCGATTAAAACCGGCATGCAACCTGCGGCGCCGCCCCAAACAATGTTTTGTGGTGTGCGGCGCTTGAGCAAAAGCGTATAAACCAGCACATAAAACGCGATTGCTGCGACCGAGAGAGCTGCGGTTAGCCATTCACCCACGATCCACAGCCAAATTGTTGAAACCACGGCGAGAATCCAAGCAAAAATCAACGCTTCGGTTTTCGAGAGTTCGCCGGTTACCAACGGACGGTTCTTGGTGCGACCCATGATTTTGTCGATGTCGGCGTCGATGTAACAGTTAAACGCGTTAGCCGAACCAGCGCTCAGGGCTCCACCGACCAGTGTGCCTAAAACCAACCACCAAAACTTGCCGAACTCGCCAATGCCGTGGTTGGCCAAAATCATGGTGGGCACTGTTGTTATGAGAAGAAGCTCAATAACGCGCGGTTTGGTGAGCGCAACATAGGCTTTAGCTTTTGCTGAAAATGTGTTTTTTGGTGCGGCAATAGAACTCATCTTTACCAGTCTAAATGCCTCGGAGGTATAGACTTTTTACTTGTTGCAGAATGATTGCCGCCCTGACCGGTTGGTTCTTTGAAAAGCGATAACAACCTGGGCGATGGAGCCAAAACACCTTGACCGCTCGCCTGACGTTGCGGTCGATTCCTCACACAAATTAGGAGCCTTCCTTGTCAGATTTCCAATGGTCAGAACTTGACTCAAAGGCCGTAGACACCGCTCGCGTGCTAGCCGCTGATGCTGTTGAAAAGGTTGGCAATGGCCACCCTGGAACAGCCATTAGCCTTGCGCCAGTCGCCTACCTACTTTTCAACAAGGTAATGCGCCACGATCCAACCGATGACCGCTGGCTTGGCCGCGACCGTTTTATTCTTTCGGTGGGCCACAGCTCGCTAACCATCTATAACCAACTTTATTTACACGGATACGGCCTCGAGCTCGACGACCTGAAGGCACTGCGCACTTGGGGTTCAGCCACACCGGGTCACCCAGAGTATGGCCACACCAAGGGCGTTGAAATCACCACCGGCCCACTCGGTCAAGGCCTTGCATCGGCAACCGGTTTTGCTTATTCCGCGCGCTACGAGCGTGGCATGTTTGACCCAGCCGCCGCCGAGGGCACCAGCCCGTTTGATCACTTCATTTATGTGATTGCAGGCGATGGTGACATGCAAGAGGGGGTAACCGCAGAGGCCGCTTCGCTGGCCGGCCACCAGAAGCTCGGCAATCTGGTTGTGATTTATGACTCGAACCAGATTTCGATTGAAGACGACACCAATATTGCGTTCACCGAAGACCTTTCGGCGCGCTACCAGTCATATGGTTGGCACACACAGGTTGTCGACTGGAAGAAAACCGGCAACTACGTTGAAGATGTTGCCGAGCTTTACGCGGCGATTCAGGCCGCTAAGGCGGTCACCGACAAGCCTTCGCTAATCACCCTTCGAACCATCATCGGATGGCCTTCGCCTAAGAAGCAGAACAGCGGAAAGATTCACGGTTCGGCACTTGGCGCTGAAGAGCTGGCCGGGCTAAAAACCGTTCTCGGCTTTGACCCAGAAAAGACCTTCGAGGTTGACCCTGCCGTCATCGCACACACTCGTGGCTACCAGAAACACGCCGACTCGGTGCGAGCTACCTGGCAGGCCCAGTTTGACGCTTGGGCTAGCGAAAACGCCGACCGCAAGAAACTGCTTGACCGCGTTGTTGCCGGCGCAACACCAGAGGGTCTAGCGGAAGCTCTTCCTAAGTTTGACGGTGGCACCGAAGTTTCTACCCGCGCAGCCTCGGGCAAGGTAATCAACGCGATTGCCGCGGTAATGCCTGAGCTCTGGGGTGGTTCGGCCGACCTGGCCGAGTCAAACCTTACGACCATCAACGGCTCAAAGTCGTTTGTTCCTGCAGAGTGGTCGACTCACGAATGGACCGGCGACAAATACGGCCGCGTGCTTCACTTTGGAATTCGCGAACACGCAATGGGTGCAATCTTGAACGGCATCGTCTTGCACGGCAACACCCGTGCTTTCGGCGGCACCTTCTTGATCTTTAGCGACTACATGCGCCCAGCGGTTCGCTTGGCTTCGCTGATGAAGGTTCCGACGATTTTTGTCTGGACCCACGACTCGGTTGCTTTGGGCGAAGATGGTCCGACCCACCAGCCGGTCGAACAAATCGCAACACTCCGCGCGATTCCAGGCCTAGACATTGTTCGCCCCGGCGACGCAAACGAGACCGCTTTTGCCTGGAAAACCATGTTGGAGCGCCGCGAAGGCCCAGCCGGCATCGCACTAACCCGTCAAAACATTCCAGTGTTCAAGCGCGGCGAAGCCGACTCAACCGGCGCAGTATTCGCCGGTGCCGAGAACACTTCAAAGGGCGCCTACACGTTGGTTGATGCAGCCAACGGTTCGCCAAAGTTGATTTTGATTGCCACCGGTTCAGAGGTTCAACTTGCGGTAGCCGCGCGCGAACAGCTTGAGGCTGCCGGCGTTGCAACCCGCGTGGTTTCAGCGCCTTGCCTCGAGTGGTTTGACGAGCAGTCAGCAGAATATCGCGAGAGCGTTTTGCCGGCAGCAGTAACCGCGCGTGTCTCAGTCGAAGCTGGCCTTTCACTCGGATGGTCGAAGTACATCGGCCTCGGCGAGAGCGTTTCAATTGAGCACTTCGGTGCATCAGCTGACTACAAGACGCTATTCCGTGAGTTTGGCATCACCACCGAAGCTGTGGTAGCCGCCGCTCACAAGAGTCTCGCCCGCGCCTAGTCGGCATCCTATTTTCAACCCACCGAAAACTTCAAAGAAAGCAGAAATCATGGCCAACAGCCCACTCGCTCAGCTCGCAGCAAACGGAGTCAGCATTTGGCTTGACGACCTATCACGTCAGCGCATCACCTCGGGTGGCCTGCGCAACATCATCACCGACCGCAACGTTGTGGGTGTAACGACAAACCCAACAATTTTTGCCGGAGCGCTTTCAAAAGGCGAGGGCTATGGCCCTCAGGTTGCTGAGCTTGCAGCCAAAGGCGCAGGCGCTGCTGAGGCTGTATTTGAAATCACAACCCAAGACGTTGCTGACGCCTGCGATATATTCGCTGGCGTTTATGCCGCCTCAAACGGCTTTGACGGTCGAGTGTCAATCGAAGTCGAGCCAGGCCTAGCGCACGACACCGCCGGCACCGTTGCTCAGGCCAAAGAGCTATTCGCCAAGGTGAACCGCGAAAACGTCATGATCAAGATTCCGGCTACCAAAGCCGGACTTGGCGCCATCACCGAGGTTATCGGCGAAGGCATCAGCGTCAACGTAACACTTATTTTCTCGTTGGCTCGCTACCACGAGGTCATCGCCGCTTATATCGCAGGTGTCGAAAAAGCACACGCTGCAGGTCACGACATCAGCAAGATTCACTCGGTTGCGTCGTTCTTTGTGTCACGCGTTGACACCGAAATTGACAAGCGACTAATTGCCGTCGGCACCGACTCAGCTTTGGCACTAAAGAGCAAAGCGGCCCTGGCTAACGCCCGTCTCGCCTACCAGGTTTATGAGCAAGACTTTGCAACCGACCGTTGGTCAGTGTTGGCAGCGGCCGGAGCCAATAAGCAGCGCCCGCTAATGGCCTCAACCGGTGTGAAAGACCCTAATCTGAGCGACACCCTCTATGTCACCGAGTTAGTTGCCCCCGACCTGGTAAACACCATGCCTGAAAAGACCATGGAGGCCGTTTTTGACCACGGAATCGTGCCGGCCAACTCAATCACCTCGCACTACTCAGAAGCTCAGGCAGTGCTTGATGCCGTTGCAGCCGAGGGTGTTTCTTATGACGATGTAACCGAGTTGCTCGAGACCGAAGGTGTCGACAAGTTCGTTATTTCGTGGAACGAACTGCTCGAGACCATCGAAGCATCATTGAAGGCCGCCAAGTAATGTCACTAAAAGTTGCTGTTGCCGGCAAAACTGCAGCCGCGGTTGCCGCCACCATCGATGAACTGGTTGCCGACAAAGTAGCGAGTCGAATTGCTGCCAAAGACTTCACCCTCTGGGGCAAAGACGCCGAGGCAGAGAGCTCGATTCGTCTCGGATGGGTCAGCTCGGCCACCGACAGCGCTCCCCTAGTCGCAGGAATTTTGGCGCTTCGCGACGAGTTCGCTGCAAAAGGCATCAATCGGTTCGTGCTCTGCGGCATGGGCGGTTCATCGTTGGCACCCGAGGTGATCACCTCAACTGCCGGTGTTGAACTCGTGGTTCTAGACTCAACCAACGCCGACCAAGTGGGCGCCGCTTTGTCGGGCGACCTCGCTCGCACCGCGATTGTGGTTTCGTCAAAGTCTGGTTCAACCGTCGAGACCGACTCGCAAAAGCGCATCTTTGAACAGGCTTTCAGCGAAGCCGGCATCGACAAAACCGACCGTGTGGTCATCGTTACCGACCCAGGTTCACCGATGGAGGCAGCAGCAAAAGCCGACGGCTATCGCATATTTAACGCTGACCCAACAGTTGGCGGGCGCTATTCAGCGCTAACCGCTTTCGGTCTTGTTCCCAGCGGTCTTGCTGGGGCTGACATATCAGGCTTGTTGGCCGAAGCAAACGCGGTTGCGGAGCTTTTGGCAGCCGATGACGCTTCAAATCCAGGCTTGATTCTGGGTGCGGCCTTAGCACGCACAGCGAACGGCTCGAGCTTTGCCGACAAAGTTGGCATTGTGACCGACGGAACATCAATCGTGGGCTTTGGCGACTGGGCTGAACAGCTCATTGCCGAGTCAACCGGCAAAATCGGCCGAGGTGTTCTTCCGGTGGTTCTTGAGCCAAACAGCCCAGAACTCGCTGTTGCTGCAAACGACCTCGTCATTGCACGCTTAGTTTCAGACGCATCTTCGGCTCGCGAAAACGAGATCGCCGTCTCTGGCCCGCTCGGCTCGCAGTTCCTGCTTTGGGAATTTGCCACAGTCGTAGCCAGTCGCCTGCTGGGCATCAACCCGTTTGACCAGCCAGACGTTGAGTCAGCCAAAGTTGCGGCTCGCGGAATGCTCGAGCAGCGCGCGGCAAGCATCCCAGCAATTTTTGAAGCCGACAATATCGAAGTTCGGGCCACCGAATTGAACTTGGATAGCGCCACGTCAATCTCCAGCGCAATCGACGCGCTGCTCGCCCAGATCGCACCCGACGGTTATGTTTCGATCCAGGCTTACCTTGACCGCACCTCGGTTCCTCAAGCAAGCAACCTGCGTGACCTAATTGCGGCGCGAACCTCTCGACCGGTGACATTTGGTTGGGCACCACGTTTCTTGCACTCAACCGGGCAGTACCACAAGGGTGGACCGCGTCAGGGTGTCTACCTTCAGATAATCTCAGCCGCCACTCAAGACATTGTCGTGCCGGGTCGCGACTTCACTTTTGGTGAACTAATCGCCTCTCAAGCAGCTGGCGACGCAAAAGTTTTAGGCGACCTAGGTCGACCGGTTCTCACGCTAACTTTGGGTGAAGCAACAACTGGTTTAGCTGCGGTCAAGAACGCTATCTAGGAGCAATACGCCTTAAATGAGCCCAGTAAACATTTCAGCGGGAAACAACCCGCTCAGACAAACCGAAGACCGTCGGCTCAACCGCATAGCCGGGCCGAGCAGCCTCATAATCTTCGGAGTGACTGGCGATTTGTCGCGCAAGAAACTGATGCCTGCGGTCTATGACCTAGCAAACCGCGGCCTCTTGCCGCCAGGTTTTGCACTGGTGGGCTTTGCTCGTCGTGATTGGGAAACCCAAGACTTTAGCAAGGTAGTGCATGATTCGGTTCGCGAATATTCCCGAACCCCATTCAACGAAGAGGTATGGCAGCAGCTCGCGGCCGGAATCCGTTTCGTTCAGGGCGACTTTGATGACGACGCAGCATTTGACCGCCTCAAAGAGACCGTAGAAGGTCTCGACCGCGATCGCGGGACCAACGGAAATCACGCATTTTATCTGTCGATTCCTCCAAAAGCTTTTCCGCTGGTCACCAAACAGCTTTCGCGTTCAGGGCTGGCAACCGCGAAACCCGACGAGTTCCGCCGCGTTGTGATTGAGAAGCCATTCGGTTCAGACCTAGAATCAGCCCGCGCGTTAAACCAGGTTGTCGAAGACGTTTTTCCTCCCGACTCGGTGTTTCGCATCGACCACTACCTTGGCAAAGAAACCGTTCAAAATATTTTGGCGTTGCGATTTGCAAACCAAATGTATGAACCACTGTGGAACGCAAACTACATCGACCACGTGCAGATCACCATGGCTGAAGACATCGGAGTTGGCGGCCGCGCCGGTTACTACGACGGAATCGGCGCTGCTCGCGACGTGATTCAAAACCACCTGCTTCAGCTGCTTGCCCTGACCGCAATGGAAGAGCCAGTTTCGTTTGACGCTGCAGCTTTGCGCGCCGAAAAAGAAAAAGTTTTGTCAGCCGTAGTCTTGCCAAAAGATTTGGGTAAGCACACTGCTCGAGGACAGTATGCCGGCGGTTGGCAGGGTGGCGAAAAAGTTACCGGCTTCTTGGCCGAAGAGGGCATGAACCCCAAGTCAGTCTCAGAAACTTTTGCCGCGATGCGACTAGACATTAACACCCGACGCTGGGCCGGGGTGCCGTTTTATTTGCGCGCCGGAAAACGCCTTGGTCGCCGCGTGACCGAAATCGCCGTTGTGTTCAAACGGGCACCTCAAAACCTTTTCGCTGCAGACCAGACCAGCGCCCTGGGGCAAAACGCGTTGGTGATTCGAGTGCAGCCCGACGAGGGTCTGACAATGCGTTTCGGTTCGAAGGTTCCCGGTGTCGGAATGCAGGTTCGCGACGTGACGATGGATTTTGGCTATGGCCACGCCTTCACCGAAGCGAGCCCAGAAGCTTATGAGCGTTTGATCTTAGACGTTTTACTCGGCGAACCACCGTTGTTCCCGCGTCACGCAGAAGTCGAGTTGTCTTGGAAGATTCTTGACCCAATCGAAAAGTTCTGGGCGACCCAAGGCCAACCTGAGCAGTATCGCCCGGGAACCTGGGGGCCAGCCTCGGCTGATCGAATGATGGAAATTGACGGCCGTGCTTGGAGACGCCCATGATTGTTGACCTGCCAAACACCACAATTAGCAAGGTTTCAAAGAAACTCGTTTCAATTCGCGAGGAAGGCGGAGCCGTTGCCCTAGGCCGAGTTTTGACCCTGCTCATCGAAACCGACTTCAAAGGCATTGAGCGTGCGATTGCTGCCGCTAACGAAGCCAGTCGCGAACATCCCTGCCGAGTAATTGTTTTGGCCGACGACGACGAGAGAAGCAAAAAGGCGGCACGACTAGACGTTCAGATTCGCGTCGGCGGTGATGCTGGCGCATCAGAGGTTATAGTTTTGCGTGCCTACGGTGAAGCTGCGGGCGACTCTGAGAGCCTTGTCACGGGGTTGTTGCTGCCAGATGCTCCCGTGGTAGCCTGGTGGCCCGACGCGGCTCCTGCAAAGGTTTCTGCGAGTCCTTTGGGCCGCATAGCGACGCGCCGCATCACTGACGCCGCGAGTCATAAAGATCCGCACGAGTTTTTGCGACAGCTTTCTAAGGGTTACGCGCCCGGCGATAGCGATTTCGCTTGGACGCGCCTGACTTTGTGGCGGGCCCAGCTTGCAGCCGTGCTCGACCAGCCGCCATACGACGCTGTCACCGCCATTGAGGTAACCGGCGCGGTTGATTCGCCGAGCACCGAACTTTTAGCCGCCTGGCTTGGAATGCAGTTGCAGTTACCGGTCACTTTGGTGAGAACCAACCGTGGAAAAGCTGTTGCCGGAATTCGCGGCGTGAAATTGACTCGCAAATCTGGTTCGGTAGAAATCGTTCGCAACCAGCCAGACATTGCCACGATGATTCAGCCGGGTCAACCGAGCCGCGAATTTTCGCTTCCGCGTCGATCGCTTCGAGATTGCCTGAGCGAAGATCTTCGTCGTCTCGACCCAGACGACATGTTCGGAAAAGTCATTACCAAGGGCCTTGGCGCCAAGGCTCCCCGAACAGCTCTGGCTAAAACTGTTCGCGCTACTCGCGCGCCTAAGAAATAGCCATGACTGACACTCAGGTTTTGCTGTGCGACGACGCTGTGGCTGTCGCCGAGACTGCCGCTGAAATGTTTATCGAACACCTGGTCAAAGTCTTGGAGCAAAAGTCAGAGGCTCACGTGGTTTTGACTGGCGGAACCGTTGGAATCAAAACCCTTGCCGCGATAGCCGAACATGAGAGCGTCGGTGAGGTTGACTTTAGGCGCGTGCATTTTTGGTGGGGCGACGAGCGCTTTGTGGCTGCCAACAGCGCCGAGCGAAATGAGCTTCAGGCGCGCGAGGTTTTGCTGAGCAAGATTGTTTTAGATGAGGCAAAAGTTCACGCTTTTCCGGCTAGTGACGACGGTTTCAACTTGGATGAGGCGGCCGCAAGTTTTGCCGATCAGGTTGCCGAGCTCGCAGCGGTTGACGAAATCGTTCCTGAGTTTGACGTTGTGTTTTTAGGCATTGGCCCCGATGGACACGTCGCGAGCCTGTTTCCGGGCAAGGCCGAGCCGGCTTCGGGGGTTGCGATTATCGCCGAACCCGATTCGCCAAAACCACCGGCTCAACGTTTGAGTTTTAGCTATGAGGCTCTGGGCAGCTCTCACCAGGTTTGGTTTGTGGTTGCAGGAGCCGACAAGGCTGATGCGGTTGCCGTCGCCTTTGGCGAGTCACCTGAGTCTTTGCCCGTTGGTCGGGTCGAAGGGCGCGACGCAACCCTGTGGTTTATCGACGAAAGTGCTGGCGCAGCGGTTTTTGAAACCGAATAGTTAGTTCTTGCCAGCCGGTGCGGCGGCAGCTTCTGCCAAACGCAGGCGTCGCTCGCGCACGGCCGCCACTGCCTCTTCAAGCAAATCGTTAGCTTCTTCTTCGGTGCGACGCTCTTTTACGTATGCCAGGTGGGTTTTGTAAGGCTCGTGCTTAGCGACCACTGGAGGATTATCTTTGTCTTGGCCGGCAGGCATTCCGCAGTTCGGGCAATCTAAAAACTCAGGAATCTCGTCGAGCTCGACATGCGAAGCGAACTGCGGACTCTGAACGTGACCGTTCGAACAGTAGTAACTGCGCGTCACTCGGTCGGCGCGATACCCGCGGTCTTGTTCGCCCATCGGACCAGCGCCGATTCTCGAACCACGAATTGCTGAACCACCACTACTCATTCGACATCCCCTATGAGTTTATGAACCTATGTTGTTTATGAAGTGAAACGAGTGATTAGTCCCAACACGACAATCACGATAATCCAAACGACACCGATGATCACGGTGATGCGGTTAAGGTTTCGCTCGGCTACGCCCGATGAGCTCAGGTTCGAGGTCATGCCGCCGCCAAACATGTCTGAAAGACCGCCGCCGCGTCCTTTGTGCAAAAGGATTAACAGGGTGAGCAAGAGGCTCGTAATTCCGAGAAGCACTAAAAGTGCTGTCTGAACAACGGCTAGTAGGTCGTTAAACATGAAAATCCTTAGTTAGTTGCCCAAAAAACAGGGCTAGAGAAAATTATAAAGCTATGTGCTTTTGAAAGCGCGCAATGCCGCTGAATTCGTCGGCGTCAAGGCTGGCCCCGCCAACCAAAACTCCATCGACCTCGGGGCTTCTCAAGAAGCCGGCAACGTTGGCTGCTTTCACAGAACCGCCATACAAAATTCGGGTTGAGGCCGCTACTTCAGCACCGTGTTCGGCGGCGATTGCTGCACGAATCTTGGCGGCAACCGAAGCGGCTTCTTCAGGAGTTGCCACCTTTCCGGTGCCAATTGCCCATACCGGCTCATAAGCGATTACGAAATCTCCTAGAGATTCGTGACCCGCTAGAGCAGCCAGAGTTTGACGAACCGGAACCGCACTTTGACCCTCGGTCTCGAGCTCTTCAAGAGTTTCGCCAACACAGATCACGGGAGCGATTCCGTGGCGAAACGCAGCCGCGGTTTTGGCTTGAATGTCGGCGTCAGTTTCGTTGTGATACTGACGACGCTCACTGTGGCCGACCAAAACGTATTTGACGTCGAGCTTTTTCAAGAACGCGCCCGAAATTTCGCCGGTGTATGCACCGTTGTCAAAAGCTGACAGGTCTTGGGCTCCGAGCCCGATTTCAAACTTGTCGGCGTCGATCAGAGTCTGAACGCTTCGAAGGTCGGTGAAGGGTGGAAAGACCGCAACCTCAGCATCGGCATAGTTGTGCCCGGCGTCTTTTAGAGCCCAAGCCAGTTTTTGAACTAGAGCCAGTGCCTGCTGGTGGTCTAGGTTCATTTTCCAGTTGCCTGTGATGAGCGGAACACGATTAGTCATTTAAAACCTCCAAGCCGGGTAAGGCTTTTCCTTCTAGATACTCAAGGCTTGCGCCACCGCCGGTTGAGATGTGGCCGAATTGGTCGTCGGCGAATCCTAGAATGCGCACAGCAGCGGCCGAATCGCCACCTCCGACCACACTTAGGCCATCGACCTTTGTGAGCGCCTCAGCAACGGCTTTGGTGCCGTTAGCAAAAGCTTCAATTTCGAAAACACCCATCGGGCCGTTCCAAAAAACTGTTTTTGCCGCTGCAACTTTTGCGGCAAAATCTGCGGCGCTAACCGGGCCGATGTCGAGGCCTAAACCAGCTTCACCAAACGGGCTGCTTTCGATTGCGTCAGCCGCTGTGACAGCTACCTCAGCGTCAGGGCCAAACTTTGACGCCACAACGATGTCTGACGGCAAAATGACCTCAACGCCGAGTTCGATGGCACGCTTTAGATATTTCTTGCAGGTGTCAATTTGGTCAACCTCAAGTAGGCTTTTTCCCACCTTGTGGCCCTGAGCAGCCAAAAACGTGAAGACCATTCCGCCACCAATGAGCAACTGGTCAACGTGCGGCAACAGGTGATCAATCACACCGAGCTTGTCAGAAACCTTTGAGCCTCCCAAAACCACCGCATAAGGGCGTTCTGGGTTTTTAGTTAGGCGGGTCAGAACCTCTAGCTCTTTTTCAATTAGGAAACCGCCAACACTCGGAAGTGCCTGGGCGAGCTCATAAACGCTGGCCTGCTTGCGGTGAACCACGCCAAAGCCATCGCTAACAAAAAAGTCGCCAAACTCAGCAAGTTGGGCTGCGAAAACTTGGCGCTCAGCCGCGTCTTTGCTGGTCTCGGCGGCGTTGAATCGTAGGTTCTCAAGAACTGCGACTCCCCCGTCGGACAACACTGCAACGGTTGCTTTAGCCTTGTCGCCGACGGTGTCGGCAGCAAAGGCAACCGGTTGTGCTAACAACTCACCGAGGCGAGCAGCGACCGGCGCTAGAGAATACTTTGGGTTCGGTTCGCCATCAGGACGGCCAAGGTGTGAAATCACAATCACCTTGGCGCCCTGCTCGACTAGGTACTTAATGGTTGGAACAGATGCCACGATGCGTCCGTCATCGGTGATTCGCTTGCCATCAAGCGGCACATTGAAATCACAACGGATGATGACGCGTTTGCCCTCGAGCGAAGGCAACGATGCGAGGTTTCGCATGCTAAACCTAACTAAACTCGGGCTTTAGAGCTTGTTAGCGACAAGAACGGTAAGGTCAACCAAGCGGTTTGAATAGCCCCACTCGTTGTCATACCAAGAGCTGATCTTGACCGTGTTGCCAATTACCTTTACCAGGCCGGCATCAAAGATTGAAGAGTGTGGGTCGGCAACGATGTCGCTAGAAACAATCTCATCTTCGGTGTATTTCAAGATTCCCTTTAGCGGGCCCTCGGCAGCAGCAGCCTTGTAAGCCGCTTTGATTTCGTCTACTGTCACGGCGGTCTTGCTCACCAAAGTGAGGTCGGTAATCGAACCGGTTGGCACTGGAACGCGAAGTGCAAAGCCATCTAGCTTGCCCTTTAGCTCTGGCAAAACCAGTCCGATAGCCTTAGCTGCGCCGGTTGATGAAGGAACTATGTTGATTGCTGCGGCGCGAGCGCGACGAAGGTCGCTGTGTGGGCCATCCTGAAGGTTCTGGTCGGCGGTGTAAGCGTGAATGGTGGTCATCAAGCCGTTTTCGATGCCGAACTTGTCATTGAATACCTTGGCAAGTGGAGCCAAGCAGTTCGTGGTGCAAGATGCGTTTGAAATGATGTGGTGATTGGCCGGGTCATAAAGGTGCTCGTTTACACCGATCACAAAAGTTGCGTCTTCGCCGGTTGCAGGAGCCGAGATAAGAACTTTCTTAGCTCCGGCTTCAAGGTGCTTCTTTGCGTCTTCGGCGTTGGTGAAACGACCGGTCGACTCAATAACGATGTCAACGCCCAACGCGCCCCATCCGAGATTTGCTGGGTCGCGCTCAGCTAAAACTTTGATGGTCTGGCTGCCAACGATAATGGTGTCGCCTTCAACGCGAACTTCTTCGGCCAAGCGGCCGTTGACCGAGTCGTACTTCAAAAGGTGCGCGAGGCTCTTAGGGTCGCTTAGGTCGTTGACTGCGACGATTTCAAGTTCGACGCCCGACGCTAAAAGCGCACGAAGGTAGTTGCGTCCGATGCGGCCGAAGCCGTTGATTCCAACACGAGTTGCCATGGGGATCTCCCGATTCTCTTAGGCGCCAAAAAGCGCACGTTTAGGTGAGTAGCTTTTGTTTGGGTTTGCCACGCGCCGTCGGGTGGAAAATCTAATCTCAGATTAGCAGTAAGCCCTTGGTCTGAGTGCGAGCTGCGTCAAAACGAGCCTGAACATCTGGCCAAGAAACGATGCTCCAAAACGCTTTTACATAGTCTGCCTTGACGTTTACGTAGTCAAGATAAAAAGCGTGCTCCCACATGTCAAGCATCAAAAGCGGAACGCTGGCGGGAGCCAAGTTACCCTGGTGGTCATAAAGCTGTTCGATGATGAGCTTCTCGCCCATTACGTCCCAAGCCAAGATGTTCCATCCGCTGCCCTGAATGCCCAATGCCGAAGCGTTGAAGTGAGCCCGAAAGCCGTCGTAAGACCCAAAGAACTCTTCAATTGCTTGAGCTAGGTCGCCTTCGGGCTTGTCGCCCCCGGTTGGTGCGAGGTTAGTCCAAAAGATTGCGTGGTTGATGTGACCAGCCAAGTTGAAGGCCAGGTCCTTTTGCAACTTGTTTACCCAGGTCATGTCTTCTTTGGCGCGAGCATCTTCTAGCCCAGCGATTGCAGCGTTTGCACCGTTGACGTAAGCCTGGTGGTGCTTGCTGTGGTGAAGTTCCATGATGCGACCCGAGATTGCCGGCGCAAGGTCGCCGTAGTCGTAACTGAGGTCTGGAAGAGTGTAAAGACCCATTTTGGGCTCCTTAATCGTGGAATTGGTTGCTTAGTTCAATCTAATCGATATCGTCGGGCAAGAAGGCATCGGTTGCCGGAATTCCAAGGTCTGAGGCCTTTTTATCGGCCATCGCCAATAAACGACGGATGCGCCCGGCAATTGCGTCTTTGGTCATCGGCGGGTCAGAGAGGTGACCGAGTTCGTCTAGGCTCGCCTGCTTGTGCTGAAGGCGCAACTCACCAGCATATTTGAGGTGTTCTGGAACGTCTTCGGCAAGAATCTCGAGCGCGCGCGCAACCCGCGCACCGGCGGCAACGGCCGCTTGGGCAGAGCGTCGCAGGTTGGCGTCGTCAAAATTTGCAAGACGATTAGCGGTGGCACGCACTTCGCGGCGCAAACGCATTTCTTCCCACTTCAAAACTTGACCGTGAGAGCCCATTTGGGTCAACATGGTTGCAATAGCCTCGCCGTCACGAATCACAACTCTGAAAACACCGCGAACCTCGCGCGCCTTAGCCGTAACTCCCAAACGCCTCGCTACCCCAACCAAAGCCATCGCGGCTTCATTACCTGGAGCGGTTATTTCGAGGGCTGCCGAACGACCTGGGTCGGTTAGAGAACCGTGCGATAAAAACGCGCCCCGCCATACGGCCTGAGCCTCGGCAATCGAACCTGAAACCAATACCGCCGGAAGCCCCCTTACCGGACGACCACGCGAATCTAACAGGCCGGTTTGGCGGGCAAGAACGTCGCCGCCCTTAATGACGCGAATTTGATATCGACTGCCGCGACGAATGCCGCTTGGCGAAATAACCGAAATTTCACTTTCGATGCCGTAAAGCTCAACGAGATCTTTCTTGACTCTTCTCGCAAGGGCTGCCGTGTCGACTTCGGCTTCGATGACGATTCGCCCAGCTATTAGGTGAAGCCCGCCGCAAAACCTGAGGATTGTCGAAAGTTCGGCTGCGCGAACCGCACTCTTAGTGATCTCTATTCTTGCTAGCTCGTCTTTGACGTCGCTGGTCAGGGCCATCTCTATTCCTTGCCTAAGTCACGGTGTTTAAGGCTGACCGCAGCTTCATTTAACTTTGCCAGTTCGGCTGCAATCCGTTTTGAAATCGCAACCGAACGGTGTTTTCCACCGGTGCAACCGATCGCAATGGTGGCATACCGTTTGTTTTCTTTTAGATATCCGCGCAAGACCGGCTTTAGCGCAGCGATGTAGTTGTCGATGAATTCTTCAGCGCCTTCTTGGCCAAGAACATAATCTGACACCTGCGGGTATTCCCCGGTGAACTGACGCAGCTCGTCTTTCCAAAACGGGTTGGGCAAAAACCTGGCGTCGGCAACCATATCTGCGTCACTTGGAACCCCATATTTGAAACCGAAGCTCATCACGGTTACCTGTAGCTGGTGAGTTTCATCGATTGAGAAACTCTCGGCGACCCGGTTAGAAAGTTGGTGAACGTTTAGATCACTCGTGTCGAGAATCACGTCGGCCGATTCGCGAAGGTTCAACAACCTGCGGCGTTCCTCTGCTATGCCGTCGAGAATTGTTCCGTCGCCTTGAAGCGGATGAGGCCTTCGCACGTTTTCAAACCGCTTCACAAGGGTGCTGTCGCTGGCCTCTAAAAACAAAACTTTTATGTCGACACTGCGAGCTCGAACCAACGTCAGGTTGGTGTTGAGTTCGCCAAAAAACTCTCCGCCGCGAACATCGATCACCACGGCAAGTCTTGGCAAAGGCGTTTCTGCCAAGCTGAAAAGTTCAGTAATCGGAACCAGCATTTGTGGCGGAAGGTTGTCAACAACATACCAGCCCAAATCTTCGAGTGCGTTTCCGACCGTTGATCGACCAGCACCAGACATGCCCGTAACAACAAGCATTTCATGCTTCTTGCTTTCGACCATTTGGAACCTTTCGCCCTGTGTGTCTGAGTCTAACGACAGCGCGACACGCCGAAGGTGTGTTTTTTCAGATTGTTACTTTGGAAACCGCCCATTTACCTGCGGGCGGGCTTTTTCGAGTCAGATCTAGCGAGTCGGCGCAAACTACTTTGCGAGCTCAAGCACAATCTGGCTCGCCAAAACCTCTCCGATTCCGGCGACCTCGGAGATTTCAGAAACGGTGGCAAGTTTAAGTCGTTTTGCCGAACCGAAATGCTTCAGAAGAGCCCTCACCCGCTTTTCACCAAGCCCTGGAATGTCTTGAAGTGTCGAAGCAATTGCGCTTGACCGCTTCTCGCGCTGGTAGGTGATTGCGAATCGGTGAGCTTCATCGCGAATGCGTTGCAGCAAAAAGAGCTCGCTGGCGTTTCTAGGAAGAATCACCGGGTATGCCTCGCCGGGAAGCCAAACCTCTTCAAGCCGCTTAGCCAAGCCAGCGATCGCGATGTCTTTTACCCCGGAGTCTCTGAGAGCTCGAGCGGCAGCACTAACTTGAGGCTGGCCGCCATCGACAATCAGCAACCCTGGTCGATAGGCAAATTTGCTGACCGTGCCGTCAGCTGTTTTAGTCTCGTCGTCAACGGCGAGGTACTTTAGGCGGCGGCTGACGACCTGATAAATCGACTCGGTGTCGTCTGTGGTGTTCTCGATGCTGAAGCGGCGGTAGTGATCTTTTTTGGGCAAACCGTCTTCAAAAACCACCATGGATGCAACCACCCCGGTTCCTCCCAGATGGGATACGTCGAAACATTCGATGCGCAAAGGAGCGGTCGGCAGATTGAGTGCGGTTTGAATTCCGTTCAAGGCGTCGGACCGAGCTATAAAGTCGGTGCTTCGCTTAGTTTTATAGAGCATGAGCGCGTGTTTTGCGTTGGTCTCAGCGGTTTTTGCCAAGGCTGCTTTGTCGCCTCGTTGGGCGACTCGAATCTCAACTTTGCTTCCTCTCAGCTGACTGAGCCAGTCGGTGAGAGCCTCGGCATCAGCTGGCATTATCGGAACCAAGATTTCTTTGGGAATGCTCTCTGGCGTGCCTTCGGCCAGGGCCAAGTCACCGTAGCTGTTTTGAATTACGTATTCGACCAGCTCAGATAAGTCGCGCTCGAGCTCTTTGTCGACGACCCAACCGCGAACACCTCGGATGCGCCCGCCACGCACAATGAACTGGCTCACAGCTGCTGCCAGTTCGTCGTCGGCGATGCCAAAAAGATCAGCATCGGTCTGGTCGTTGAACACGACAACGCTCTTTTCGAGGACTGTTTCGAGGGCTCCGATGTTGTCGCGCAGTCTGGCGGCAAGTTCATAGTTTTGGGCCTCAGAAGCCTCGATCATTCTTTTGCGCAGAGTTGCCACGTGGTCGATGTCGCCGCCGCCCATGAAATCGGCGAATTGTTTGGCGATGGCTTTGTGTTCGGGTTTCGTCACGCGGTCGATGCAGGGCGCTGCGCATTTTCCGATATCGCCAAGCAGGCATGCTCGCTTCTCGCGTTTGGCACGCTGATAGATGCCCGATGAGCAGGTTCGCACCGGGTAAACCTTCAACAAGACATCGAGGGTTTCGCGCACTGCCCAAGCTTGGGTGTAGGGTCCGAAATACTTTGCGCCTTTGATGTCGCGATTTCTTGTGATGAGCGCTCGAGGAACCTCGTCACCTAGAGTGACCGCCAGATAGGGGTAACTCTTATCGTCTCGGAACCGCACGTTGAACGGCGGGTTGAACTCTTTGATCCAAGTGAACTCGAGCTGCAGAGCTTCAAACTCGCTATTTACGATTACCCATTTCACATCGGCAGCCGAAGTGACCATGCGGCGAGTTCGTTCATGAAGGCTGTCGAGCGGGCCAAAGTAGTTGCTCAATCGAGCGCGAAGATTTTTGGCTTTGCCAACGTAGAGCACTCTTCCGTCGGCGTCAAACCAGCGATAAACACCTGGTTGGGTGGGTATGTCGCCGGTTTTGGGTCTAAACCAGAGCTCTTCGGCCATTATTCTAGGGTTGCTCTCAACTTGGCTAACACGAGGCTAGACCAAAACCTCGGCCAAGAATTTTCCGGTGAAGCTCTTTGGGTTTTTAGCGACCTGCTCGGGGGTTCCGAGGGCGATTATCTCTCCGCCGCCCGACCCTCCCTCTGGTCCTAGGTCGATCACCCAGTCTGCGCTCTTGATGACGTCTAGGTTGTGTTCGATCACAATCACAGTGTTCCCCTTTTCAACCAAACCGTTTAGAACTAAAAGCAACTTGCGAACATCTTCGAAGTGCAGGCCGGTGGTCGGTTCATCCAACACATAAATCGTTCGCCCATATGATCTGCGCTGGAGCTCAGTTGCCAGCTTGACACGCTGTGCTTCGCCGCCAGAAAGAGTTGTTGCGCTCTGACCAAGTCGCACATAGCCGAGTCCAACCTCGACCAAAGTCACCAAGAATCGCGCAATCGAAGAAATCGGCGCAAAAAACTCGGCAGCCTCAACAATCGGCATTTCTAGAACCTCTGCGATGTTTTTGCCCTTGTAGAGCACCTGCAGTGTCTCGCGGTTGTAACGCGCACCGTGGCAAACCTCGCAAGCCACATAAACATCTGGCAAGAAGTTCATTTCAATTTTGAGAGTGCCATCGCCACTGCAACTCTCGCAGCGACCACCTTTTACGTTGAAGCTAAAACGCCCCTGCAGGTATCCCCTGGCCTTTGATTCTTGCGTGTCGGCGAAGAGCTTTCGAATGTTGTCGAAAACGCCGGTATACGTTGCTGGGTTTGAACGCGGGGTTCGGCCAATCGGGTTTTGGTCAACGTGTACGACCTTGTCGAGCTGCTCGATTCCCTCGATGCGCGTGTGCCGCCCGGCAACACCTTTGGCGCCGTTGAGCGCGTTGGCGAGAACCTCATAGAGCACGTCGTTCACGAGCGAAGACTTGCCTGAGCCACTCACACCGGTCACCGCGGTGAACGAGCCCAGCGGAAACTCGACGTCTACGTTCCTAAGATTGTTTTCACGCGCGCCAACCACTTTGATGACGCGTGCAGGGTCGATTTTTCGACGTGTTGCAGGCGTTGCAATCGACTCACGACCTGACAAAAATGCTCCGGTGATTGATTTTTTATTTGTCAGAAGAGCCTCGTATGGGCCGCTGTGCACGACCTCGCCACCGTTGACGCCGGCGCCCGGGCCAATGTCGACTACCCAGTCACTTGCCTTGATGGTGTCTTCGTCATGCTCAACAACCAGCAGCGTGTTTCCTAGATCGCGAAGTTTGATGAGAGTGTCAATCAGGCGTCGATTGTCGCGCTGGTGCAGGCCAATGCTCGGCTCGTCGAGAACATACAAAACTCCGGTCAACCCTGAACCAATCTGGGTCGCCAACCGAATGCGCTGGGCTTCGCCGCCAGAAAGAGTTCCGGCGGCGCGCTCGAGACTCAAGTAGTCAAGGCCAACGGCCATCAAAAAGTCGAGTCGCGCTCGAATTTCACGCAAAACCTGAGCGGCAATCTTTACGTCACGGTCGTCAAGCTCAAGCCCTTCGAAAAACGCAACCGCCTTGCCGAGGCTCATTCGAGCAACATCGGCGATGGATGCATCGGCAACTTTCACAGCAAGAACTTCGGGGCGCAACCGAGCGCCATCGCAGGCTGGGCAGGCAACCTCGCGCAAAAAGCCAGACCAGCGCTCGCGAGCGTAACCCATTTCAGACTCAAGATATTTACGCTCAATGTAGCTCAACACGCCCTCGAAGCCCGTGGTGTAGCGCAGCTCGCGGCCATACTTATTTTTCCATTTGACCTGAACGTCAAAGTTATTTCCCAGCAGAACAGCCTGTTGAACCTCTTCGGGCAGTTTGTTCCAAGGTGTGTCGAGTGAAAATTCGAGATCGCTCGCTAGGCCCTCGAGCATGCGCGAAAAGTAATGAAAGAGCCCCTTGCCCTGGGTTGACCACGGCAAAATCACGCCTTGATTAATGCTTGCGTCTGGGTCGCCAACGACAAGGTCAGCATCAACCGACATTTTGGTGCCCAAGCCGCTACAAAGCTGGCACGCTCCAAACGGGGCGTTAAATGAAAACGTGCGAGGCTCGATTTCAGTTAGAGAAAGCGGATGCTCGTTTGGGCACGAAAGTTTTTCGCTGAAAACACGAGACTTGCCAGCGGCCCCGACCTCAACGTCGACAAAGTCAATCACTATTCGGCCGCCGGCAAGTTTTAGCGCCGTTTCAACCGAGTCGGTGAGGCGCCCCACGATGTCACCTTTTGACACCAAACGGTCGACCACGACTGAGATGTCATGCTTAAAAGTCTTCTTTAGCGGCTTTGCGTCGGCGAGGGTAATGATTTCACCGTCGACGACGGCGCGTGCGTAGCCCTGCGAAACTAAGTCTTTGAAAAGGTCAACGAATTCGCCCTTTTTTTGGTCTACCAATTGAGCCAAAACCTGAAAACGAGTGCCATCTTCAAATTCGAGAATTTGGTCGACTATTTGCTGAGCCGACTGCTTGACGATTTTCTCGCCACACTCAGCGCAGTATGGCACGCCGATGCGGGCCCAAAGCAGGCGCAGATAGTCGTGGATCTCGGTGATGGTTCCGACAGTTGAACGTGGATTGCGGTTTGTCGATTTTTGGTCAATCGAAACCGCGGGGCTTAGCCCCTCAATGAAGTCAACATCGGGGCGGTCGACTTGCCCCAAAAACTGTCGGGCATAGGCCGAGAGGCTTTCGACATAGCGACGTTGCCCTTCGGCAAAAATTGTGTCAAAAGCCAGCGAGGACTTGCCAGAACCACTAAGCCCGGTAAACACGACCATCGAGTCACGGGGCACCTCAAGATTGATGTTTTTGAGGTTGTGAACGCGCGCACCTTTGATGATGAGTTTGTTCTCGTGGTGAATGTTGGTGATAGTCATTTGCTTATCCTAAACGGCGTTTGCCGGCTAAATGTGGCCAGCTTTTTCGATTTGTCTGAGTTCGTGTTTCAGTTCGCTGATTTCGTCACGCAGGCGAGCAGCAAGCTCGAATTTGAGCTCTGACGCAGCCAGTTTCATCTGCTCGTCGAGGTCAATAACTACCTTGAGAATCTCGTCATAAGCCATGCCGCCGATGCCTGGGCGCCCACGCATGCTGTCTTCGCCACGTTTTCCGGTGGTCGCAGTTTGCTGTTTTGCCGCGTTCTTGCCACCTTGGCCACGACGACTCTTTTGGGCCTCGAGAATCAGCTCGGCGGTGTCTTGTTCCTCGCGCAAAATGTCGTCGGTGATATCGCTAATTTTCTTGCGCAGCGGTTGCGGGTCGACACCACGCTCAAAGTTGTATGCCACCTGTTTCTCGCGGCGGCGGTTGGTTTCATCGATTGCTCGCGCCATTGAGTCGGTGATGCGGTCGGCATACATGTGAACCTCGCCGCTGACGTTGCGAGCAGCACGCCCAATAGTTTGAATCAGCGATGTGGTCGACCTCAAAAAACCCTCTTTATCGGCGTCAAGAATCGACACCAGTGACACTTCAGGAAGGTCGAGCCCCTCACGCAAGAGGTTGATGCCGATGAGCACGTCAAAAACCCCCTGGCGAAGCTCACGCAACAGCTCCACACGCCTGAGAGTGTCGACGTCGCTGTGGAGGTATCTCACCCTCACGCCAGCTTCGGTGAGGAACTCGGTGAGTTCCTCAGACATTTTCTTGGTTAGGGTCGTGACCAGCACACGCTCGTCTTTAGCCGCGCGCACGCGAATCTCTTCGAGAAGGTCATCAATCTGACCTTTGATTGGTTTGATCACTACCTTCGGGTCGACCAAACCGGTAGGGCGAATGATCTGCTCCACTACCCCATCGACCAAAGCCATTTCATATTTGCCCGGAGTCGCTGACAGGTATACGGTTTGGCCGACTCGCTCTTTGAACTCAGAGAACTTCAGCGGGCGGTTATCCATCGCGCTCGGCAAGCGAAAGCCGTGCTCCACCAGGGTGCGTTTTCGGCTCGCGTCGCCTTCATACATCGCGCCAATTTGTGGCACCGTCACGTGGGACTCGTCGATGACCATCAAAAAGTCTTCGGGAAAATAGTCGAGCAGGCAACTCGGCGCAGTTCCTGGCTCGCGCCCGTCGATGTAGCTCGAATAGTTTTCGATGCCAGAGCAAAACCCGAGCTCACGAATCATTTCAAGGTCAAAGGTCGTGCGCATTTTGAGTCGCTGAGCCTCAAGTAGTTTTCCCTGCATTTCGAGTTCTTTGACGCGAGAGACCATTTCGGCCTCGATTTCTTCCATCGCGATGCCCATGCGCTCTGGCGTAGCAACGTAGTAACTTGCCGGGAAAATCGCAATGGCTTTTTCGCGCGTGACGATGTCACCGGTCAAGGGGTGCAGTGTATAAATAGCCTCAACCTCGTCGCCAAACATCTCGATGCGAACGGCGAGTTCGTCGTAAACCGGAATGATTTCGATGGTGTCACCCTTGACGCGAAAGTTTCCTCGCGAAAAGTCAACGTCGTTTCGCTTGTATTGCATCGCCACAAACTTGCGAATCAGATCATCGCGATCGACTCGGTCACCCTCTTGAATCGCCAAACTCTGTTCGAGATATTCCTTTGGAGCACCCAGCCCGTAAATGCACGAGACCGTAGACACCACAACAACATCGCGTCGACTGAGCAGGCTCATCGTGGCTTTGTATCGAAGGCGCTCAACCTCAGAGTTGATTGAGGAGTCTTTCTCAATGAAAGTGTCAGTTTGAGGAACGTAGGCTTCAGGCTGGTAATAGTCGTAATAGCTAACGAAGTATTCAACCGCGTTATTTGGCAATAGAGAACGAAACTCTTGAACCAGCTGGGCAGCCAAGGTTTTATTGTGGGCCAAGACTAAAGTGGGTCTCTGCAAAGCCTCAATCAGCCACGCGGTAGTCGCTGATTTTCCGGTTCCGGTAGCACCCAACAAAACCACGTCGGTCTCACCATTATTGATGCGCTTGGTCAGCTCTGCAATGGCTGTTGGTTGATCGCCCGACGGGGTGTATCCGCTAACGACTTCAAATGGAGCGAAAGAACGGGTCTCCTCCATTACTTTGCCGCCTTGCGCTTAGCTTCGGCGAGTTGTTCAATCTTGAACCACAGCTTTCCAGCGTCTTTGATTAGCAGGTCGAGAGACTGGTTTGAGCTCAGAATCGCGTGAGCAAGGTTTGCTCGTTGAGCCGGTGTTGCTTGCGCGGCGATGCGAGCGGTGGCTTCTTCGACTGTCATGGCGCGGTGTGACACCATCCGCTCAATTTTTTTATCGTGAGGAGCTTCAACCGTGACTATGAAATCAAAAGGCAAATCGACTTCGGCCTCGACCAAAAGGGGCACGTTATAGACCACTATCGCGTTAGCTGGGGCCGAGCTAATTTCTGCAGCCGAGCGTTTTCGAACCAACGGGTGGATGATTGCCTCGAGCACAGCCCGTTTCTCAGGGTTAGAAAAAACTTCAGCGGCCAGGGCTTTGCGATCTAAAACATCATCTGGGCCAAAGACGCTGTCGCCAAAAGCCGCCCTGACGGCTGCGGCGCCCTCGGTGTGCGGCGCTACCACCTGACGGGCTAAAACGTCAGCGTCAATCTCAACAGCGCCAAGAGAAACCCAGTGGGTGGCGACGGTTGATTTTCCGGCGGCAATGCCACCTGTGAGACCGACGAGAAACATGCTTTAAGCCTAACTTCTCGTGGCCCCGCTAGAGCCGGAACCCGCGGTGCTACCAGCGAACAAAAAAGAGGGGCCAGACTCTCGTCTGACCCCTCTCGGGTTGAAACCAAGTTGCTTATTCGGCGCTGTTTAGCTTGTCGCGCAGTGCAGCAAGTGATTCGTCGCCAGCAAGGGTGCCTTTGTCGTCGCCCGAGCTGTAGTCAGCAGAGCTTGAACTCGAAGCAGCGTTTGCGGCTGAATCGCTTGGAGCTGATGAAGTGTCAGGCAAGCTGGCAGCAAGTTCGTTTGCAGCAGAAACCTGTGACTTGTGGGCTTCCCAACGAGCGTGAGCCTCGGCGTATTCTTTCTCCCACTTGGTGCGAGCTTCTTCGAAGCCGGCTTTCCATTCGTTAGTGGTTGAGTCGAAACCCTCTGGATACTTGTAGTTGCCTGCATCGTCGAAGTCAGAAGCCATTCCGTAAAGCGCTGGGTTGAACTCAGTGCCTTCAGGGTTTACTTCTTCGTTAGCCTGCTTTAGCGACAACGAAATGCGGCGACGCTCTAGGTCGATGTCGATTACCTTGACGAAAACGTCTTGGTTCACAGTGACAACCTGCTCGGCTAGTTCGATGTGCTTCGAAGAAAGTTCTGAGATGTGCACGAGGCCTTCGATGCCGTCTGCGACACGAACGAAAGCACCAAATGGAACCAACTTGGTGACCTTGCCCGGTGCATACTGACCGATTGCGTGGGTGCGGGCGAATACCTGCCATGGGTCTTCTTGAGTTGCCTTGAGTGAAAGCGATACGCGCTCACGGTCTTGGTCAACTTCGAGAACCTCAACGGTAACCTCTTGGCCAATTTCAACAACTTCGCTGGCGTGCTCAATGTGCTTCCAGCTGAGCTCAGAAACGTGAACCAAACCGTCAACGCCACCAAGGTCGATGAATGCACCGAAGTTTACGATTGACGAAACAACACCGGTGCGGATCTGACCCTTTGCAAGGTCAGCCAAGAAGGTGCTGCGGCTAGCCGACTGGCTCTGCTCTAGAAGAGCGCGACGTGAAAGCACAACGTTGTTGCGGTTTTTGTCTAGTTCAAGAATTTTAGCTTCAACCTGCTGGCCGAGGTACGGGCCTAGGTCGCGAACGCGACGAAGCTCAATGAGAGAGGCTGGCAAGAAGCCGCGAAGGCCGATGTCTACGATCAGACCACCCTTAACAACTTCAATAACTGTTCCGGTAACGGTGCCGTCTGCTTCTTTAACTTTTTCAACATCGCCCCACGCGCGCTCGTACTGGGCGCGCTTCTTGCTAAGGATTAGGCGGCCTTCTTTGTCTTCTTTCTGAAGAACAAGGGCCTCAACTACGTCGCCAACGCTGACGATCTCGGATGGGTCTGCGTCGTGACGAATAGAAAGTTCACGAGAAGGAATAACGCCTTCTGTTTTGTAACCGACGTCTAGCAAAACTTCGTCGCGGTCAATTTTAACAACAATGCCGCTGATTAGGTCGCCGTCGTTGAAGAACTTTAGGGTCGCTTCTACCGCGGCTAGAAAGTCTTCAGCAGAGCCAATGTCGTCAAAGGCGATCTGCTTTTTAGTAGTGGTGGTCATATGGAGGTTTACTCGTTTTTACTCGGGTCGTAGCAAAGAATCTTGCTAAAACAGATGGATTAGGATTGCGCAAACGCGCTTTTCAATCTTACTTGGTTTGGCAGCCGGAAAGTAGGCTAACAAGCTCTTTCAGGAGTGATTCTTGGCGCGCGTCTGAAATCTCAATCATTACAATTTCGCCCTGTTTCAGGCCCAAAGTTAAAATTGCAAGGATGCTATCGCCACGCACCCTGGGCTCTTCGGGTCGCGAGAGCCAAACCTGCCCGTTCGCAGTCGCCGCGAGTTTTGAAAACTCGTTGGCTGGCCTGGCGTGAAGACCATCGGGTGAAGAGATTGTGAGTTGTGCGCGCAGCATTAGTGACCAGCGGCGTCCCAGCTTGAACCCACGCCGATTTGCACTTCGAGTGGAACCGAAAGCTCAACCACGTTTGACATATTTTCAATCACCAAAGTCTTGAGTGTTTCTAGTTCGCCGTGCGCAACCTCGAAGACGAGCTCATCGTGCACCTGCAGCAGCATTTGACTCTTTAGGCCGGCCACCTGCATCGCTGCATCGATTTTGGTCATGGCAAGTTTCATGATGTCGGCCGCGGTGCCTTGAATTGGAGCGTTCAAAGCCGCACGACGAGCGTTTTCACGAAGTTGAAATATTTTGCTATTGAGATCATCAAATGGGCGGCGGCGGCCGAACGTCGTGACGGTGTAACCAATGGTTTTGGCCTCGTCTACGACACGAGCCAAATAGGTTCTTACTCCCCCGAACCTTGCAAAATAGTCAGCCATAAGCTGCTTAGCCTCGGCGTTGCTCATTCGAAGTTGCTTGGCCAGACCGTATTCGCTGAGGCCATAGACCAAGCCATAGCTCATCGCCTTGACTTTTGAACGCATCGGCGCGGTGACTTCGGTTGGTGGCACTCCGAAGATTCGGGAGCCGACGAACCGGTGAAGGTCTTCGCCGGTTTTGAAAGCCTCAATTAGCCCTTCGTCGGCAGCTAGGTGAGCCAAAATTCGCATTTCGATTTGTGAATAGTCGGCAGTCAATAGGGTTTCAAAACCTTCGCCGAATACGAAGGCGTCACGAATCTCGCGCCCGCGTTCACTGCGAATCGGAATGTTTTGAAGGTTTGGATTATCGCTCGACAAACGCCCGGTGCTAGTGCCGGTTTGGCCGTAGTTTGTGTGGATGCGACCATCCGGTTCAATCGCTTTCAGGAGCGTTTCAACAATCTGGCGAATCTTGCTGACTTCACGGTGCTCTAGAAGGCGTTCCAAAAATGGATGTCCGGTTTGTTCAAACAGGGTCGTGAGAGCTTCGGCGTTTGTGCTAAAGCCGGTTTTTACGGCCTTAGTGCCGGTCATTCCGAGCTCTTCGAACAAAACGGTTTGAAGTTGCTTTGGCGAAGCCAAGTTAATTTCGTGACCGATCAGGTCATATGCGGCCTGAGCAACAGCCGCCACCTCACCAGTCAAACGTTCAAACAGGGCTTCAAGCTTGGCTCTGTCGACAGTCACACCGAGGTGTTCCATTCGCGCGAGAGTTTCGTTTGTCGGCAGGTCGACCTGAGAATAAACTCTGAGCTGGTCTTGCTCAGCCACCAAAGCGTGAGTCTGTTCGGTGAGCACCAGGGCTAACCAGGCGTCAACACCAAAAGTCTCGTTTTGTTCAGGCACGAGCTGGTTGGAGTCGGCTCGGGCAACTTCGATGCCAAGATGTTCGGTCACGAGGTCGTCTAGGGCGTAGGTGCGGCTGAGCGGGTTCAAAAGGTAACTCAGCAAAAGGCCGTCGTAGTTTGCGCCAGCCAGTGAAAGCCCTGCCCCGAGAAGTCGACGGGTCAAGTTCTTGCCGTCAAACACCGCCTTCGTAACGCTTGAGTCAGCAAGCCAGAGCCCAAGTTTGTCTGCGAGCTCGGTAATGCCAGATGGCACCCAGCTCAAAATCTGAGTTTCGGTGGCAACGGCTACCGCGCTCAGGTCAGCGGCAAAAGCCAAGCCCAGTGTCCCCTTCTCGGCATTCAGAAAGCTAGAGAATTCATCAAAATTAACGGCAGATGGAGCCGGTGCCGGAGGCAAGTTTGGCATTTGAGACTGGGCAGCAGCAGCAGCAACTGTGTCAATCCAAGAACTGTCAGCGGGTGCTCCGTCAGCCGAACCCTTGGTTTGGCTTCCGCCGGCACCACGAAGTCGCAACACTCGCTCGGTTAGCGATTTAAAGTGCAGCTTGGCGAAAACCTCGCGAACTTTTGCCTCGTCTACCGAACCGAGCTCAAGGTCTTCGAAGGTGAAATCAAAGTCGAGGTCACGCACCAAATGGTTTAGCTGACGGTTGCGAACTGCCAACTGCATGTGTTCGCGAAGGCTCTCGCCAACCTTGCCCTTGATGTCTTCAGCCGAGTCAAAAATCGATTGGAGTGAGCCATACTCTTGAAGCCATTTGGCGGCTGTTTTTGGCCCAACACCTGGAATGCCCGGCAGGTTATCGCTGGTCTCACCGACCAAAGCCGCAAGGTCGGGGTAGTTTTTAGCTGCGATTCCATATTTTTCGCGCACGGCCGCGTCATCCATGCGGGCCAAATTGAGAACGCCTTTTACTGGGTAGAGAATCGTCGTTGAGTCGCCAATCAGCTGAAACGTGTCGCGATCGCCAGAGACCACAAAGACGTTGTATCCGGCTGCCGCGCCCTGATCGGCCAGGCTGGCCAAAATATCATCGGCCTCATAGTTCACTCGTGTCAGGGTGTGAATGTTCATCGCCTGAAGAGCTTCGCGCAACAGCTCGGTCTGACCGTTGAACTCGGGCGGGGTTTCGCCACGGGTGCCTTTGTATTCCGGATAAACCTCGGTTCGAAACGAACTGCGCGAAAGGTCGAACGCTACTGCGAGGTGGGTTGGCTTTTCGGCCGAAAGGATGTTGAGAAGCATCGAAATAAACCCGTGAACCGCGTTGGTGTGCTGACCATCGGGAGTGCGAAAACTGTCGGGACTAAGAGCGTAAAAAGCTCGAAACGCAAGCGAGTGACCGTCAATCAACAGCAGAGTAGGCTTGGCGTTAGAGTTCATGAAACTAGCCTAACTGGCTGATTAGACAAACTTGTGAGGCAAAATGACACCGCCAGAAATTATCGCAAGCGAAGCCGCGAAACAGGTTCTCGCGCTGAGAGGCTTGGGCGCTCTCGCCGACAAAATGGGCATTGTGCTGCTTGAGCTCAGCGCCGAGCGCTCGGTTGCGACCATGCCGGTCGAGGGCAACACTCAGCCACTCGGACTGGTTCACGGTGGCGCCTACGTGGTGCTCGCAGAAACCCTTGGAAGCTTCGCCGCCAACGTAGCAGCCGGCGAAGGGCGTTACGCCGTGGGAATCGAAATCAATGCCTCACACAGTCGCTCAGCAACCGAAGGAATTGTCACCGGAGTTTGCACCGCCATCAGCCTGGGTCGCACCCTAACCGTTCACGAAATCGCCGTGAGCGACGAAACGGGGCGTCGACTTTCAACGGTTCGCATCACAAATCTGATTCGCGACGCAAAATAATTTTTTATTCGGATGCCGGCTTAGACGGCTCGGCCTCGGTGGCGGTGGCGAGCTGCTCGATGATGGTTTTGGCAACCTCTTGCATGGTCAACCGACGGTCCATCGAAGCTTTTTGAATCCAACGAAATGCCTCGGGTTCAGTCAAGTTCATTTTCTCGTTAAGCAAGCCCTTGGCGCGGTCAACCAGCTTTCGGGTTTCGAAGCGTTCGTTGAGGTCACCAATCTCTAGTTCTAGGGCAATAATCTGCGAGTGCCTACTGAGTGCAATCTCGATGGCCGGCAGCAAATCGCTTGGGCTAAACGGCTTCACCACATAGGCCATCGCGCCAGCCGCGTTAGCCCGGTCAACAAGTTCTTTTTGACTGAACGCGGTGAGTAGCACCACGGGAATCTTCAATGCCATTATTTGCTCAGCTGCGGTGATGCCATCCATGTTGGGCATTTTGATGTCCATGACGATCAGGTCTGGCTTGTGCTCGTTGGCCAAAGCCACGGCCTGCTCACCATCGGCAGCTTCGGCAACAACATCGAAACCGTTCTCTTTGAGAGTCTCGACAATGTCCATGCGAATCAAAGACTCGTCTTCGGCAACGATAACTCTGCGTGTGGTTGCTTCAATGGCCATGGGGTCAACTTTATTAGAAAACATGCGTCGTCAATGCACGAACGGCATCAACGGCTCGATTGGCGCAAGAACTATTGAATCGGGTAAAGTGGTGAAGTTATCTAAAGCCCGAGTGGCGAAATGGCAGACGCGGAGCACTCAAAATGCTTTGTCGAGAGACGTGTGGGTTCGACTCCCACCTCGGGCACCATTCAAACGAAAAGAACCTCAGGTGATCTACCTGAGGTTCTTTTCGTTTAACTAAAACTTTTTAGCGCTGGTAACCCGGAGCCGCACCGTTCACTGCATCGCCCACGCGGTGAACGCGTAGCGAGTTGGTCGAACCGGTGATGCCGGGAGGCGTGCCGGCCACGACTACTACCTCTTCGCCCTGACGCGCTTTGCCTTCGGCCAAAAGAATGTCGTCAACCTGGAACATCATTTCGTCGGTGTGAGTAACCGGCGAAACCAGGTAGGTCTGGGCTCCCCAAACCAAAGCGAGACGGTTTCGAACCGTTTCACTCGGTGTGAATGCCAACGTTGGAACACTGCTTCGCAAGCGCGAAACCCGGCGCAGCGAATCGCCTGATTCGGTGAAGACACAAACGTATTTCGAGCCGAGCAATTCGGCAATTTCAACAGCTGCGAGTGAAACCGCACCCGAGTGAGTGTGTGGGCGGGTTCCGAGAGCAGGAATGCGGTCGAGACCGTTCTCTTCGGTTGACTCGATGATTCTTGCCATTGCCTCTACGGTCTCAACCGGGAACTCACCGACACTGGTTTCGCCCGAAAGCATGAGTGCGTCGGCGCCATCCAAGACCGCGTTTGCAACGTCGCTGGCTTCGGCGCGAGTTGGTCTTGAGGCCGAAATCATTGACTCGAGCATTTGAGTAGCAACGATTACCGGTTTAGCCCAGCGACGGCTGAGCTCGATTGCGCGCTTCTGAACTAGCGGAACCTGCTCGAACGGCAACTCTACGCCTAGGTCACCGCGGGCAACCATGATGCCGTCGAATGCGTCGATGATTTCCTCAAGCGCTTCGACGGCCTGCGGCTTCTCAACCTTTGCGATGGTTGGCAAGAATTTGCCCTCTTCGTTCATGATTTCGTGAACGCGAACGATGTCGGACGCGTTTCTAACAAATGAAAGCGCAATCATGTCGACACCGAGACGAATTGCCCAGCGAAGGTCGTCTTCGTCTTTCACTGAAAGGGCAGGCACATTTACGGCAACACCAGGCAGGTTGATGCCCTTGTTGTTAGAGATTTGCCCAGCGATTTCTACCACGGTGGTCACCGTGGTGTCGGTGACCGCGGTCGCCTTGAGTGTGACCTTGCCATCATCAATAAGCAACAAATCACCAGGTTTTACGTCGCCCGGTAGGCCCTTAAAGGTTGTACCGCAAATGTTTTCGTCACCCAAGATGTCATCGATGGTGATTTTGAAAGTTGCACCCTTCACCAACATCACGGGACCATTCTCAAAACGACCTAGACGAATCTTTGGACCTTGAAGGTCTACGAAGACACAGATGGCCTTGCCGGTGTCGGCAGCCACCTTGCGCACAGTGCGATAAATCTCTTCGTGCACGTCATAACTGCCGTGGCTAAGGTTCATGCGGGCGACATCAACGCCGGCCTCGACGATTGCGCGAATCTGCTCATAGCTTGATGTTGCCGGCCCGAGGGTGGCAACGATTTTTGCGCGTCTCATTTGTTCCTGCTCTTTCGCCGGCGGTGTCCCTAGCCGGCACTTAGGGTTTGGATTTTATAAAGTGAAAGGTCGGTCAGTTGGTTTTACCGGCGATGGAAGCTCAGTCTTGCCCTCAAGGAACTCGTCGATAGCGGCGGCTGCGGCACGACCCTCGGCGATAGCCCAAACAATTAGAGATTGACCACGACCAGCATCACCGGCCACAAAGAATCCCTCTTGGTTGGTGCTGTATTTCGAGTCGCGAGAAACGTTGCCGCGTCGATCAAGCTCGACTTCTGCTTGACCGATAAGGTCATCGCCCTCTACTCCGGTGAAACCTAGAGCTAGCAAAACCAGATCAGCCGGCAAAATTCGTTCGGTTCCGGCTTTTGGAAGGCGTTTTCCGTCGACAAACTCGGTGTCAGCCACTTTGATGCCGGTAACTTTGCCGTTTTCGCCAATGAATTCGACGGTTGAAGACAAGTACTTGCGCTCACCAAACTCTTCGTGCGCCGATGAAACTTCAAATAGAGTCGGGAATGTCGGCCAAGGCTGGTTCGCTTGGCGCTCAGCTGCCGGCTGAGTGCCAATGGCCAAAGTCGTCACAGAAAGCGCACCTTGGCGAGTTGAGGTTCCTAGGCAGTCGGCTCCAGTGTCACCACCGCCAAGAATCACAACGTGTTTGCCTTGAGCTGAGATCTGGTCAACAACCTGCACGCCATCGACCCAGCGGTTTGACTGATACAAGAAATCCATCGCAAAGTGAACGCCTTCAAGATCGCGCCCAGCAACCTCTAAATCGCGAGCCTTGGTGGCCCCAGTAGCGATAAGAACTGCATCGTAGCGGGCCCGTAGGTCATCCCAGCTAATGTCGACGCCAATGTTGATGCCGGCCCGAAAGCGAGTGCCTTCAGCCGTCATTTGGGCGAGACGGCGATCAATCGTGTGCTTTTCGAGCTTGAAATCTGGAATGCCGTAGCGCAGCAGGCCGCCGATTTTTTCATCGCGCTCATAAACCGCCACTGTGTGACCGGCGCGAGTGAGCTGCTGCGCAGCTGCCAGCCCGGCCGGACCCGACCCCACAACCGCAACAGTTTTGCCGGTTAGACGCTCTGGAGCGTGAGGGTGCACCAAATCGCGGCCAAAAGCTTCGTCAATGATGCTAACTTCAATTTCTTTGATGGTAACGGCCGGCTGGTTGATGCCTAGCACACAAGAGGTTTCGCAGGGCGCCGGGCAAACACGGCCGGTGAATTCCGGAAAATTATTGGTTTTGTGAAGTCGCTCGATGGCAGCCGGTAGGTCTCCGCGCCAAACCTGGTCGTTCCACTCTGGAATCAAGTTGCCGAGAGGGCAGCCCTGGTGACAGAACGGAATGCCGCAGTCCATGCAGCGCCCCGCTTGGTTTTTCACAGTCGCTGCGTCGCGCGGCTCGTAAACCTCTTTGTAGTCGCGAATGCGAATGTCAACTGGGCGGCGCTTAGCGGTCTCGCGCTCAGTTACCTTTAGAAAACCTCTAGGATCAGCCACCGGTCACCTCCAAAATTTGTTTCCAAACAACTTCTCCGTCGGGGTCAACACCTTCGGCCACAGCCCTATCGCGAATCGCGACCACGGCAGCGTAGTCTCTCGGCAAGACCCTCACGAAGTGCTCAAGTTCGGCGTCAAAATCAGCGAGGATGTTGCGTGCGAGCTGCGAATCTGTCTCTGCGACGTGAAGTTCGAGGAGCTCCCGCAAAGCTACTGCGTCGCTACCTTCGACCGGCGTAAGGTGAAGCTCGTTGCCGGTGAGTGCTTCGTGGTTGACGCGATCGGCGCGCAACCTATAGACATAAGCCACGCCGCCTGACATGCCGGCACCCAGGTTGCGGCCGGTTGCGCCAAGAATTACTGCCACGCCGCCGGTCATATACTCAAGCGCGTGGTCGCCTACACCCTCAACAACTGCGGTAACGCCTGAGTTTCTAACCAAGAATCGCTCGCCGACAATGCCGTTCAGCAAGATGGTTCCGCTGGTTGCGCCATAACCGATAACGTTTCCGGCGATGATGTTTTGTTCGGCCGCAAACAAACTGCGTTCGTTTGGTCGAACCACAATCGTTCCGCCCGAGAGACCCTTGCCGACATAGTCGTTAGAGTCGCCGACCAGAGTTAGCTTGATGCCCTTGGGAACAAACGCTCCAAATGATTGACCTGCTGAGCCGTGCAGCTTAATGTCGATTGTGCCGTCGGGTAGGCCCTCGGAGCCGTAACGCTTCGTGAGCTCGTTGCCCAACATGGTTCCCACGGCCTGAGCGGTGTTGTTGATTGGTAGGTCGATTTTTGTCGCAACGGCGTCTTCGAGTGACGCGATTGCGAGCTCAATAAGTTTGTGATCGAAGTGGTTCTCGAGTTCATGGTCTTGGCTGGTTGTGCGGCGACGAGGTGCGTCTGCTGGCAGGGCCGGCGCAGCCAAAATCGGCGAAAGGTCAAGACCATCGGCTTTCCAGTGTGCAATAGCGCGATTTACATCTAGCAGTTCGCTGCGACCGATTGCCTCGTCTAGGCTCTTGAAGCCCAGCAGAGCAAGGTACTCCCGCACTTCTTGGGCCAAGAACTCAAAGAAGTTCACCACGTGGTCGGCCTGGCCGGTGAAACGTGCCCGCAGCGTTGGGTTTTGGGTTGCAACGCCAACCGGGCAGGTGTCAAGGTGACAGACTCGCATCAAAACGCAACCCTCAACAACGAGCGGTGCAGTTGCGAAACCATACTCCTCTGCCCCAAGCAGTGCTGCCACGATGACGTCGCGACCGGTTTTCATCTGCCCGTCAACCTGAACGGTCACGCGACCGCGAAGGCCGTTTAACATCAGAGTCTGCTGAGCCTCAGCTAGGCCAAGTTCCCAAGGAGTCCCGGCGTGCTTGAGAGAGTTGAGCGGGCTGGCACCAGTGCCGCCATCGAATCCCGACACCAAGATAACGTCGGCTTTAGCCTTTGCAACACCGGCGGCAACAGTGCCGATGCCAACCTGGCTAACCAGTTTTACATGCACTCGAGCCGCTCGGTTGGCTCGCTTGAGGTCAAAAATAAGCTGCTTGAGGTCTTCGATTGAGTAGATATCGTGGTGCGGAGGTGGCGAAATGAGCCCGACGCCCGCGGTAGCGTGTCTGATGCGGGCAATCCACGGGTAAACCTTGTTAGGAGGAAGTTGGCCGCCCTCGCCAGGTTTGGCGCCCTGAGCCATTTTGATTTGGATGTCATCGGCGTGTGTTAGATACATGCTTGTGACACCGAATCGGCCAGACGCAACCTGCTTGATTGCGCTGCGACGGGTTGGGTCGAGCAGACGGGCAACGTCTTCTCCACCCTCGCCGGTGTTCGATTTCGCGCCGATGCGGTTCATAGCGATTGCTAAAGTTTCGTGTGCCTCAGGAGAGATTGAGCCGTAAGACATCGCGCCGGTAGAAAAGCGTTTGACGATTTCGCTGATTGGCTCAACTTTGTCAATCGCGATTGGCGGTCTCACGCCCTCACGCAAGTTGAAAAGCCCGCGCAAGGTCATTAGCTGTTCAGCTTGGTTGTCAACCAGGCTGGTGTACTCCCTAAAAATTTCCATGCTCTTTGATCGAGTGGAATGCTGAAGTTTGAAAATGGTTTCTGGGTTGAACAGGTGGGGCGCGCCGTCGCGACGCCACTGGTATTCACCACCGGTTTCGAGATTGTCGTGAACATTGGTGGCTTGCTCGAGAGGGTAAGCCCTCGCGTGGCGCTCAGCGATTTCTTCGTGAATCACGTTCAGCCCAATGCCCCCGAGTTGGCTCGTGGTTCCGCTGAAGTAGGTGTCGACGAAGTCTTGACTCAAACCGATAGCTTCAAAGCACTGTGCGCCAGAATATGAGGCAACGGTTGAGATGCCCATCTTCGACATAATCTTGAGAACGCCTTTTCCCAGCCCCTTGACCAGGTTGTAGTGAGCTTTTTCAATCGTCAGGCCGGCGATTGTGCCATCCTTGACCATTTGCTCGACAGACTCTAGGGCGAGGTAAGGGTTGATTGCGGCCGCGCCGTAACCAATGAGGGCTGCGACGTGGTGCACTTCACGAACGTCACCAGCCTCAACAACCAGACCGACTTTCATGCGAGAACCGCTTCGAATCAGGTGGTGGTGAACCGCCGAGGTGAGTAACAGCGAGGGAATCGGCGCCAGCTCACGGTTGCTGTCGCGGTCACTCAAAATCAAATAGGTGGCACCAGCTGAGATTGCGTCGTCAATCTCTTGACCAATTTCTCGGATGCGCGCCTCAAGCCCAGTCGCTCCCCCGTCTAGGCGATAGAGCCCTTCAACCACAAATGCCTGGCCAACGCCGGGTTTTTCGTCGATGTGTTTGATTTTGGCGACGTCGTCGTTGTTGAGAACCGGAAAGTCGAGAATAACCTGGGTTGCGTGATGTGGAGTCGCTTCAAGAAGATTGCGCTCCGGGCCGATGCCGGTGCTCAGTGAGGTTACGACTTCTTCTCGAATCGAGTCGAGCGGCGGGTTGGTAACCTGAGCGAACTGCTGCACAAAATAGTCAAAAAGCAAACGAGGGCGCTCTGAAAGTGCCGCGATTGGGGTGTCTGAACCCATCGCGCCGATTGGTTCAGCACCGTTTCTCGCAATTGGTGCGAGCAAAACCCTGAGCTCTTCTTCGGTGTATCCAAATGTGCGCTGGCGACGGTTTACCGAAGAAGCCGTATGAGCGATGTGTTCGCGCTCGGGAAGGTCGGCCAAGTTGATGCGACTTGCCTCGAGCCACTCGCCCCAAGGCTCAAGCGCTGCGATTTCAGACTTAATTTCATCATCATCGATCAACCGCCCGTTAACCGTGTCGGCTAAGAACATGCGGCCCGGTTGCAAACGCCCTTTGCGAACAATTCTTGCCGGATCAATGTCGACAACACCGATTTCTGAAGCCAAGATGACCATGCCATCATCGGTTATGACATAGCGCCCAGGGCGAAGTCCGTTTCGGTCCAGAGTCGCACCCACCAGCGAGCCGTCAGTAAACACGACAGCTGCCGGTCCGTCCCAAGCCTCCATAAGCATTGAGTGGTATTCATAAAAATTCTTGCGTTCGACATCGATGTCGGTTTGTTTTTCCCAGGCCTCAGGAATCATCATCATCATTGCGTGAGGAAGGCTGCGACCACCCATGTAAAGCAGCTCCACAACTTCGTCAAATGAAGCACTGTCTGAGCCGCCCGGAGTGATGATTGGTGTGATTTCGGTGATGTCGCCCAGCAGCTCACTGCTCAGCTGAGACTCGCGGGAGCGCATCCAGTTGCGGTTGCCTTTGACGGTGTTGATTTCGCCGTTGTGGGCGATCATTCGAAACGGATGCGCCAACGGCCAAGAAGGGAACGTGTTGGTCGAGAATCGTGAATGAACCAGAGCCAGCGTTGAGGCGAATCGCTCGTCGCTTAGGTCAGGATAAAAAGGTTCAAGTTGAAGCGTCGTGACCATGCCCTTATAGACGATCGTGCGACTCGACAGTGATGGCAAATAGATGCCCAAGTTTCGCTCCGAGCGCTTGCG
This sequence comes from Actinomycetota bacterium, assembly GCA_041181225.1. Classification (GTDB taxonomy): domain Bacteria; phylum Actinomycetota; class Actinomycetes; order Actinomycetales; family Microbacteriaceae; genus Rhodoluna. The sequence goes on from JBEGPW010000089.1 coordinate 88,063, forward strand.
CAAACGGAACAACGCTCTTTCGAGAGGCATTCCGTTGAGCTCCGCATTGATTCCAGATATGAAAACCTGTTGAATCGCTGGCATTGCAGCTCGAGCAAGGTCACCCAATACCTCTGGGCGGGTCTCGACCTTTCGCCAGCCGAGTACCTTTAGGCCTTCTTCGGTGGCGAGGTTTGCGAAACCAGCTTCGGCTTTAACCTGGTCGGTGTAATCGTCAGGCAAGAAAACCAATCCGGCGCCGTAGTGCCCCTGAGCCGGAAGGTCGAAACCAGCAACTGCCCTCAAGAAGGCGTCAGGAATTTGCGTAAGAATGCCAGCGCCATCGCCGGTGCCAAAGTCTGAGCCAACCGCTCCGCGGTGTTCAAGGTTTGTGAGTGCCTTCAACGCGGTGGCAATGATGTCGTGACCCGCGGTGCCTCGCAAAGTGGCGACCATGGCTAGACCACAGGCATCTTTGTCGTTAGCCGGGTCATAGAGACCCGACTTCTTAGGGCTCGTGCTAAAGCGCTCGAATGGCGACATTACAGGCACGCGGCACTCCAATCTAGAAAATAGGAGGGACAACACTGGCCCGAGATATTTTTGGCGAGAACCGCCACTAAAAAAGCTGAATAGAGCAAGTTTATTGAATTACTTGCCGTTTTTGCCGATTTTTGAATCTACCAGTTCGATTTCTTCGCTGTTTTCGATTATTTCGAATTCTTCGTCGAGTGAATCCTCTTCGGTTTCAGAGGTCTTGCCCTTTTTAGGTTTCTTAACTTCAGGCTCTGGTGGCACATAACCTGGACGGTATGGCGAAATTTCGATTCCAGGGTGATTTCGGCCTTGGATAATGATTAGAGCGATTCCAGCAACGATGGTTAGCAGTGCGGCCCACTGATTGGTTCTGAGACCAAAGTAAATGTCGCTCGGGTCGAGGCGCATGCCTTCGATAACGTAGCGGCCAATTGAGTACCAGATCAGATATAAACCAAAGAACTTGCCCCAACGCGGCTGTGTTACTCGCTCGATGGATAGCAAGACGACTATTCCAAGCAGACACCAAACCGATTCATAAAGAAACGTTGGCGTGAACAGTGTCGGGTCTTCAAGCGTGCCAAGGGGAAGGTCAATCGGAAGTGCGGGGTTAGGAGCTGAAATCGGAACACCCCAAGGCAGGGTTGTTGGTGCGCCAAAAAGTTCAGAGTTGAAGTAGTTGCCCCATCGACCAATAGCTTGGGCGAGCAGAAGACCTGGCACCAAAGCGTCTACATAAGAGAAAAAGCGCAGTCCTGAAAAGCGAGCGCCAATGATTGCTCCGACGATTCCAAAGATGAGAGCGCCATAAATTGCCAAGCCGCCCTCCCAAACATATAGTGCGCTGATTGGGTCTTTTCCGGCGCTGAAGTAGTCATTCCAGTGAGTGATGACGTGATAGGCGCGACCTCCGGCAATTCCGAACGGCACTGCAAAAAGTGCGATGTCGAGTGATAACGCTCCTTCAGCTCCGCGTGATTTCAAGCGTGAGCCGGTAATCCAGACGGCAAGAATGATTCCAGCAAGAATCAGAAGGGCATAGTAGTGAACCGTGTAGGTGCCGATGGCAATCGAGCCACCCGGTGATTCGGGGAAAGCTGTAAAAATCTTGTTCACTTGGGTCTCCTGCTGTTTCTAAATATGCTACTTGGCAAAAACTTGTTGAAAGTACCGTTTAACTCTTGTTAAGGTTGGCGCTCAGCTCTTGAACTTTGTTTTTGAGCGATTCGAGTCCGCCATTTTGATAGGCGCGAACAAACGCAGAACCGACAATCGCGCCGTCAGAGTACTCGTTTACCTCAAGAACTTGATCTGCAGTTGATATTCCGATGCCAACACAGGTGTTCTGCTCACCTGCAACTCGACGAACTCCGGCGACCACACCGCGGGCAAGTTTGTCGACTTCTTCGCGAGCCCCGGTGATGCCCATAGTCGAGACCGAATAGACAAATCCGCGGCTAAGCTCGCTGGCTCGAGCTAATCGCGCGTCGCTTGAGCTTGGCGAAGCCAGAAAAACGCGGTCTAAATCATGTTTCTCTGATGCCTCTAGCCAGACGGAGGCCTCATCCGGAATCAAATCAGGAGTGATTAGGCCGGCTCCCCCGGCCTCAGCCAAGTCGGCGGCGAAACGCTCAACGCCATACTGCAAAACCGGGTTCCAATAGGTCATCACGAGCACTGGGGTGTCCACCGCATCGGTGATGGCTTTGACAGCGGTGAAAACATCTCGCAATTTGAAACCGGCATTCAAAGCGCTTTGCGTGGCATCTTGAATCACCGGACCGTCCATTACCGGGTCGCTGTATGGCACGCCAAGCTCGAGCACGTCAACGCCGTTTTTGCACATCGCGATTGCCGCGTCGATTGAACCCTGCAGAGTCGGGTATCCTGCCGGAAAATAGCCGACCAAAGATCCACGCCCCGCGTCGCGGTTGGCCTGTAGCGCAGCGCCTGTGGGGCTTGATGAGTTGTAATCGTTTGACAAAACTTAGCCTTTCGAATCGAACAGGTCGAAGTAACGAGCGGCGGTTTCCATGTCTTTGTCTCCGCGACCGCTGAGATTTACCAAGACCGAAGAACCGGCTGGCAGTTCTTTGCCGAGTTTTAGAACTCCGGCCAGCGCGTGGGCGGTTTCAATCGCTGGGATGATGCCTTCGGTGCGGCTGAGCAGGCGCAAAGCCTGCATCGCTTCGTCGTCGGTAATGCCGCGGTATTCGGCTCGCCCGAGGTCTTTCAGCCAAGAATGCTCAGGGCCTACGCCCGGGTAGTCAAGACCGGCAGAAATCGAGTGGCTGTCTTGGGTCTGACCATCTTCATCTTGAAGCATGTAGCTTCTCGCGCCGTGAAGCACTCCGGGACGACCAAGGCTTAAGGTTGCGGCATGACGAGTGGTATCCATGCCATCGCCGGCGGCTTCAAAGCCGATTAGGCGAACCGATTCATCATCTAAAAACGCGTGGAATAGACCGATGGCGTTTGAACCTCCGCCGATGCACGCGGTTGCAACGTCGGGCAAGAAACCGAACTCGTCAAGCATCTGTTGGCGAGCTTCGGTTCCGATTACGCTGTGAAAGTCGCGCACCATAGTCGGGAAAGGGTGCGGGCCGGCAACTGTGCCCAACAAATAGTGAGTGTCTTCGACGTTGGCAACCCAGTCGCGCAAGGCCTCGTTAATGGCATCTTTCAAAGTCGCCGTGCCGTTGGTAACCGGAACCACTTCGGCGCCCAAAAGGCGCATGCGGGCAACGTTTAGCGCTTGACGCTCGGTGTCTACTTTGCCCATGTAAACCACACATTCGAGCCCAAAGAGTGCCGCAGCGGTGGCAGTTGCGACGCCGTGCTGGCCAGCGCCGGTTTCAGCAATAACGCGTTTCTTGCCCATTCGTTTCGTAAGAAGAGCTTGCCCGATGACGTTGTTGATTTTGTGTGACCCGGTGTGGTTTAAGTCTTCGCGTTTCAAAAAAACGCGAATGTCACCGGCGTGACTGGCGAACTTTGGCACCTCGGTGATGATTGACGGGCGGCCAGTGTAGGTTCGGTGAAGCTCAGCCAGCTCGATGGCAAACGTTGGGTCTTGCTTGGCGAAGTTGTAGGTTTCTTCAAGCTGGTCGAGCGCGGCAATCAGCGACTCAGGAACGAAGCGCCCGCCGAACTCACCAAAGTATGGCCCGGATTGGCTGCGTAGTTTTTGATCTGGCATGAGTTAACTTTACTTTCTCGAAGAGTAGTTAAATAGTGAAATCGACTAGCGAATGCTGGTGAAAGCTTTTAGAAGCTCGGCCGCATCGTTTGTTACGAGTGCCTCGCCAACTAAGACGACATCGGCGCCACCGGTTCGGTAGTGAGCCACGTCGGTTGCGTTACGAACCGCTGATTCAGCGACTTTGATTACTCCGGCGGGAATGCTCGGAGAGAGTTCTGCAAAAAGGTTTCGGTCGGTCTCAAAAGTTGATAGGTCACGCGCGTTGATGCCTAATAACTTGGCGTCTACGTCAAGCGCACGTGACACTTCATCGCGGCTGTGGGTTTCAATAAAGGCGGTCATTCCGAGGTCTTCGGTGAACCGCTTAAGGCGCACAATGTCGGCCTGCGATAAACCTGCGACAATCAGCAGAATAATGTCTGCGCCAGCCGCGCGCGCTTCTAAGATTTGGTATTCGTTGGCAATAAAGTCTTTGCGCAAAACCGGAACGTTTACCGCTGCCCTGACCGCAATCAGATCTTCCAAAGTGCCCTTAAAGCGGCGTTCTTCGGTCAAAACGCTGATTGCGCTCGCTCCAAAGTCGGCATAAACGCTAGCTAGAGCCGCTGGGTCTGCGATTTCTGCCATATCGCCCTTAGACGGGCTGGCGCGCTTGACTTCGGCCAAGACTTTAATGTGGTCGGCCGGCTCAAGAAAGCTAAGAGCGTTAAGAGCTGGTTTATTTGCCAGTGCGGCCCGTTCTACAACTGAAAGTGAAACAGTCTCGCTGCGTCGCTGAGCGTCGGCAACAGAACCCGCATAGAGCTCTTGAAGCAATTAGTGACCAGCGCTTTTCGAGCCGTTAACTCCGTAGCCAGCTCGTTTTAGCAACCATCCGACGATCAAACCAACTACCACCAGGCCAACTGAGGCGTAAACCAAAGCAGGAACGTTCAAATAAAAGAAAAGTGTTCCGGCAGTAACCGCAACCATAATGATTATCACGGTAGTCCAAGATGCTACCGAGTCTCCGTGGCCTGGTTCGATGCTGTGATCAATCATGATTACCTTTCTTCTCTAAAATCTTATCAAGGGCTCGAGCGCTAACTAGCGCTGTGAATCCCAGATTGCGATGGCGTCTTCGGGCTCGTCCCCTGCAATAGCGCTGAGTTTGTTTTTCTCAGTTCTATCAACCTTTGAAACCCGAGTTTTGCTCCAAGATCGAGTCTTGATTGCAAAAAAAGCTTGTGCGATGGCCAAAAGAAGAATGACTGTTAGCGCAAACCAAGCCCAACCCTGCAACTCCCCCGAGATTTGATTCGGCTGGTTTTGGCCCAGAACTGGCAGAACCGTTATGGCCGTTTGTTTTTCGACTACTGACGCGACGCCCCCGATATTTTGAGAAACAAAACCCACGAACAACAACCCAGCGAGCAGCATCGAAGCGGCCGCCGCTATGGCTGAAATGACAACGGCCGCCCATCCTCTTGAAAAAGCAACGAAGAGCAATGCGGTTAGACCAAACAGAAGAATCGCCGAAATTGAGCGGTCGGTATCGAAACCAGAACCGTTTACCGAGACACTTTGATCTCCGGTGACTATTTGCAGCACCCACCAGCTTTGGCCGGCAAAAATGAAAGCGAGCGCGTTGAGCACGAGCCAAAACAGAAGGATGCGTCTGGCCAAGTTAGAAGCCCTTGGCCGATGCGATGCTGTTGGCAGCAAAAACTGCTCGCATCGGCGCACCAGCCTTAGCAACGGTCTCGAGGTATTCACTCTCGGGTACAGAGTCGAGAACTAGACCCGCGCCAGCCTGAACATAAGCGCGCCCGTCGCGAATAAACGCACTACGAATCGCAATGGCTAAGTCGGCGTTGCCAGCGAAGTCGAAATATCCCACAACTCCCCCATAAACACCGCGGTCGGCAACCTCAAGCTCATCGATGATTTCTAAAGCGCGCGGCTTAGGAGCCCCACTGAGTGTGCCGGCCGGAAAAGTTGCTTTGAAAACATCGACCGCGTTTTGGTCTGGGCGGATCGTTCCCTCGACAGTCGAAACCAGGTGCATGATGTGGCTGTAACGTTCAACTTTCATGAACTCGGTAACGTTCACAGAGGCTGGTTCG